>JARKUW010000076.1 GCA_029851965.1 Bacteroidota bacterium
CAACGACATCTATTTCGGGCACCACAAGCTGGGGGGGATCCTCATTGAGAACAACCTGATGGGGCCGGTATATAAATCGGCCATTATCGGCATCGGCCTCAATGTGAACCAGCAGGTTTTCGGTCCTGACATTCAATCCAGGGCCATTTCCATTCGCCAAATATTACAGGCAGATGTCAATTTAGTTCAACTATTAGCGGAAATTTGCAGTCATATAGAGCATGGATACCTGAAGCTACGCAGCGGGAACTATCCGGATCTGAAATCCCGGTACCTGGCAAACCTCTACAACTTTAATACTCCCGCGTTCTATAAACATCAGGACGTGCAATTTGAAGGCAGGATTATTGACGTAACAGATGAAGGTCTGCTGCTGGTACAGCAAAATGACAACGTAACGAAATACAACTTTAAAGAAATACAGTATATACACAGCAACTAGAATCAAAAGCGCAGCTCAATAGCCTTCGTTGTGCGGAATGGGAGCTTACACAAATATAAATTAAACAGAAATGAAGAAAATAACCCTGATACTTGCCCTGCTTTTTACGACCGCAATGGGCGCCTTCGCCCAGATTGAAAATCCGGTTACCTGGTCGTATGCGGCAAAAAAGATAAACAATACAGAAGCAATCGTTTATTTGAAAGCAACGATGGAAGATGGATGGCATATCTATTCTCAGCATGTGAAGCCTGGAGGTCCGGTAAAAACCACAATCAGCTTCAGCCCATCAAAGGAATTTACCAAAGTGGGTGCTACCATAGAGCCAAAACCCATTTCTAAGTTCGAAAAGGTGTTCGACATGAACGTAAGCTACTTCGAAAACACAGCGATTTTCCAACAGAAAGTAAAGCTGACCAAAGGTTCAGCCGTTGTAAAAGGTAAAGTGGAGTTTATGGTTTGTAATGACCGCAAGTGCTTGCCGCCCGATGAAGTCAGTTTCAGCGTTCAGGTTAAATAATCGAAAAAAGAACATACAAAAGGGCGCACGAATTTCGAAGCGCTCTTTTTTTTATCAAAAACGGTTCATGAATTGCAGTTAACCCAGCCAAAGCCGGACAGCAGGAACCCGAAATAGAAAAATTTAAGTAATTTCACGCCCTTAATCAGTGCTAATGAGAAAATATATGTTAATGCTCGGTGTCATGCTTGCTTTTTTAGCATTCAGTTCCGGGCAGACATTTGCAATACCTCTGAACCAGGATACCACCTCAATTGCTGATGATATCCAGTTTACAGAGATCGGCTCGGCAGAAGACAGCGCCGCCAACGCCACCCTGGTGGATACAGCAAGTCAGAAAGATAGCTTAAAGGCCAATGCCGTTCCAGCGGCGGCTTCAGTAACCTCCGCGGTTAATCCGGCTGCAACTTCACAGACTTTGTGGCAAACCTTTATTGAAGGCTTAATCGGTGGTTTCATCGCCTTCATCATGCCTTGTATCTTCCCGATGGTACCTCTAACGGTGAGCTATTTTACCAAGCGGGCCGGAAGCAGGAAAGGCGGAATTGCGCAGGCACTCATATACGGTGCCTCCATCATCGTTATTTATGTATCCCTGGGTTTGCTGATTACGGTTCTTTTTGGCTCTGCCAAACTCAATGAGCTCAGCAGCAGCGGATGGTTTAACTTTGCTTTCTTCCTGTTACTGGTCGTATTCGCCATATCCTTTTTTGGAACCTTTGAGATCACCCTGCCCAGTTCTTTTGTCAATAAAATTGATCAGAAGGCCGATAATGGCAAGGGGCTGGGTGGAATATTTTTCATGGCAGCTTCACTGGCGCTGGTTTCTTTTTCCTGCACCGGACCCATTATAGGTACCTTGCTTGTTCAGGCAAGCTCCAAAGGGGACATTCTGGCACCGGCAATCGGGATGTCCGGATTTGCGCTGGCACTTGCGCTTCCATTTACCCTTTCCGCCATCTTCCCGGGATTCTTAAACAGCATGCCGAAGTCTGGCGGCTGGCTCAATAGTGTAAAGGTATGCCTGGGCTTCCTGGAGCTTGCCCTGGCGCTTAAGTTCTTATCGGCAGCCGACCTGGTCTGGCACTGGGAATGGTTCGACCGCGAAATCTTCCTTTCTTTATGGATCGTTTTGTTCCTGTTGATGGGCATATATCTGCTCGGAAAACTAAAGTTCTCGCACGACAGTGATCTTGCCTACGTTTCAGTTCCAAGGTTATTTTTTGCTGTATGTTCCTTATCCTTTGCGGTGTACATGGTTCCCGGCCTGTGGGGCGCTCCGGTAAATATCCTGAGTGGTATCGCACCGCCGCTGAATACCCAGGACTTTATTCTCGGGGGCAATACATCTTCCGCGTCTGCTGACAATGGGTTCCCGCAAAACGTGAAATACAGCGACGTACTGCATCCTCCACATGGCTTCAATGCCTTTTTCGACCTGGATGAGGGACTTGCGTACGCTAAAAAAGTAAATAAACCGGTGCTAATCGACTTCACGGGCCATGCCTGCGTGAACTGCCGGAAAATGGAAGACAAGGTATGGGTGGACCCCGAAGTGGGCCGTCTGATTAAGGAAGAATATGTTCTGATACAATTGTACGTAGATGAACGCAGTGTAAAAATGCCCGAAAACAAGGTGCATTATTCAAAAATATTACGCCGGAACACGGATGATCTTGGGAAATGGAATGGAGATTTCCAGGCCAGTACCTACGGGTCGAACTCCCAACCATTCTATGTCCTGGCGGGACAGGATTTAAAGCCGTTAGTAGAACCACAGGGTGCATTATTCGAAGCAAAAGAATATGCGGCCTATTTGCAAAGTGGTCTGGATACATATAAAGCAGCACAGAAGTAAATGAGTGAAATTAAAAAAATAGGTGTATTAACATCAGGAGGTGATGCACCAGGCATGAACGCTGCCATTAGGGCAGTTGTACGGGCTGGTATTTATTACAATTTGGAAGTAACAGGAATTTTAAGGGGATATGAAGGGCTGGTCCATGGTGATTTCATACAAATGGACCGGAAATCTGTATCCAATATTATCCAGCGTGGAGGTACCATCTTAAAAACTGCGCGATGTGACAATTTCAGAACCACCGACGGACGTAAAGAAGCACATCAGCAATTGGTACGCAACAACATCGATGCATTGATTGTCATCGGCGGAGACGGCACTTTTACGGGTGCAAACTTGTTTTCTAAGGAGTTTAACTATCCTGTGATCGGCTTGCCGGGTACAATTGACAATGACCTTGTCGGCACCGACTTTACCATTGGCTATGACACCGCGATCAATACCGTAGTGGATGCCGTAGACAAGATCAGGGATACTGCAGAGTCGCACAACCGACTGTTCATTGTAGAGGTTATGGGGCGCGATTCCGGACTGATTGCATTAAGAAGCGGAATCGGTGTAGGTGCAGAAGCCATTCTTATCCCGGAAGCAAAAATGGAAATTCAGGGGTTAATTGAACGTCTGGAGAGTGGAAGGCAGGATAAATCATCCAAGATCCTCATCATTGCAGAGGGTGATGAAATGGGCGGTGCTTTCAATGTTTGCGAGTCGCTGAAAAGCAAGTTTCCGGCATATGACATCCGGGTTTCTGTGTTGGGTCATATCCAGCGCGGAGGCAAGCCAAGCTGTATGGACAGGGTGTTGGCAAGCCGCCTGGCCGTTTCAGCGGTAGAAGGGCTCTTACACGGACGATCAGGACAGATGGTGGGACAGGTTAACCGCCAGATTGTATTTACGCCTTTTGAACAAGCCATCAAACACATCGATGCGGAACAGGTAACGCCAGCCTGGTTAAAGCTGGTAGAGATCTTATCGTTTTAGGACATACTATTAGGAGGGTTTAAATATCCGCTGATCAAAACAGCCGGTTACGTTTAACGTGACCGGCTGTTTTGATTTTGACAGATCCTGTACTAACCTAATTTTTCGAGTACCTCGTCCCAGGTGTTTACCCGTTCATAGTCCGTGATCAGTAAGTTGTGCGGCGAAGAAAAGAGCAAGGGGCGCCCTTTGAAATTAGCAAAGTTCTTAATCCGGTCATCAATCAGCACATCCACATCAAGCACCTTATTTCCGCAGAAAATAATGTTTGTCCAGGGGATAAAGGGGAAGTGATCTGCCAGCCAGTCTAATTTATCTTCCAGTGAATTCCGGAATTCCATCGCTGCAGAGGCGATATACACATCGTGGTTTTCCTGCAGTTTCTGAATCGCAGCTATGCTTCCCGGAATGACCGGCAGATCCCTGAAGAATCCTTTTTCATTGATGTATTCATACCACCGTCTGTTCACATCCTGCGGAACATGCTGGAAAACTTCTTTTCCGGGTTCCAGCACCAGATCCAGCGGCACGCCGAAGTCGCGGTGATACATTTTTATGAATTTACTTATCGGATCGGCAATTACCTCATCCATGTCTATTGCAATTCTCATATCATTAGCTTGTTGGCCAAATATGGTAAATTTTTATTTAGGGCAACCTTCCGTCCGTCTTAAATAGGGGGTTGATAAGGGATTGCTTGGGCTGTAGCCGAAGCAAGGCCCTGGAAAGGCCCTAGCAAGGCCCTAAAGAGGGCTAATCAACATCCGGTGCCGTAAACGTCCTGCGCATGGCTTGGGAGGGTGAAATAAAAGGTTGTTCCGCTGCCGTATTCACTTTCGATCCAGATGCGGCCGCCGTTGATCTCGACAAACTCTTTGCAAAGTACCAGGCCGAGGCCGGTTCCTTCTTCAGCGCCGGTGCCCGAGGTGGAGAGGTTACTGTCTTTTTTAAGGAGGCGCAACTGGTGTTCTTCCTGTATTCCGGTGCCCGTATCGGTTACGGAAAACAGTACGTCGTTGACCTGATCTTCGGCCTCGATTACAATTGTGCTGTCCGGATAGCTGAACTTGATGGCATTCGACAACAGGTTTCTGAAAATTGCAGCAACCATTTGCCGGTCTGCAAAGATGACTTTTCCTTCAAGACCAACAGTACTGATGGATATGTGTTTCGACTCCGAAACCAACCTGGACAATTTCATTGTATCTGTAACAAGGTCCTGTACATCAATAAGCTGGAAACTGGGTCTCAGTGCCCCGGTTTGCAGCCGCGACCAGCTGAGCAGATTTTCCAGCAGCACATAGGCTTGTTTGGACGATTCATTCATGCGAAGCGCCATGTGGGCAACTTTTTGTGGCGTGAGTTTATCGGCGTTTTTATAGATCAGGTCACTGAAGGAAAGGATAGACGTAAACGGGTTTTTAAGGTCGTGCGCAATAATCGAGAACAGCTTATCCTTTGTTGCGTTCAGGCCCTGCAGCTCCTGTTCCGTGAGCTTTAAACGGGTGATGTCCTGGCAGATGGCCAGGTAGGTTGCCTTCTGTCCGTTTACGCCCTGCTCAGGAATAATTTGAACGGCATAGAAGTGTTTGATGCCTTCGTGTTCGAAGCTTGTGCTCGTTTCCTGAACCTCCCCGGTTTCCCTGGCCTTTTCAAATGTTAGTCTTAAAGTGTCGTGCAACGTCGCCGGAAGTCCGGGGCTTTGTGCCTCCTGCGCCTGGCTAAGCTGTATGGCCCGGCTATTGGCATAAATGCGTTTAAAGTTTACGTCATACCGGAGGATCAATCCCGGCAGGTTCTCTGCAAGTGTCTTATATTTCTTCTCGTTATCTTTCAGGTTTTTAAAGATCGATGCCGTCGGCTTTGTAAAGCCCGTCTCCACGATGGTCTTGTAGATCAGGATGAAGGAGAGCAGTTTGGCATAATGGCCCAGTTCGTTTGCTGTGCTGTAATTGGAGACGTATAAGGTAAAGCAAAACTCACTGAGGATCGTAAAAATCAGAGATCCCAGTAGGAGCCGGTAAACGAAAGGACTGAATCGGTTACGGTGCTTCAGTAGCAGGTAAACCGCGATCAGCAGGACCGCAATAATCGTATATTCAGCATAGACTTTAAACGGCGTTTGTCCGACACCCTCGATGAAGCAGATCGGAAATATGCGCCAGACCAGTATGGAAAGTCCGATGAGGAGTGTTGCACCGAAATAGACCAGAATGATCGTGTCGGCGTTTGGCCTTTTGGGCCGGTTCAGAAAGTAAAAGCCTAGTACAAAGGTGACTGCTTCCATGAAACGGGTAGCCACCCAGATCTGATTGGCAAAGTAGGCACGGTCGGGTATGATGTTCATGCCGGTAAACGTCAGCGTGTGCATCAAATCAAGTGCTCCAATAAAAAGGTAGGCTAAACCGACGACATAGAGGTAGTTGTTGTCCAGTATTTTCCGGGAGTTCCAGGTCACCAGGAACACCGAGAAGGCAACAACAATAGAGGTAAGTTCAACAAGGGTATGAAAGAGCAGATAGCTCTGGCGGGTACTGAAGTAAAAAATGAGCATCAGTGCACAAGTGATGGCAATGGTGCGGTAGTTATTTTTCAGGTATTGAGCGCGCGGGACGGGTATATCGTCTACCCTGGAATATAAAGACATAGGTTAGGTTATTCTGTTCTGGGCAACCTTTAGGATAGAAAATGAGGTGAACGTTAAAGGGCACTGAAATACAAAGATACGGCCAAGTTTTCAATTTGCTTTGTTCTGTTTACAGGGATTTACAGGAGTTTTGTCTGCCAGCTTACCAAGCTCCGGATGGATTCATGTTAAATAGCCGCTTTCTTATATTGCTAATCATTAGTATTTTACTTACTTTTGCAACCCCGCAAGCATGAAGCTCCGGGAGCTATGTTGAATACATAAACTTATAACAAAATGGCAACTAAAATCAGATTGCAAAGATTCGGTAAAAAAGGAAAACCTTTTTTCCACGTGGTAGTAGCGGATTCACGTTCTCCAAGAGACGGTAAATTCATTGAGCGTTTAGGTTCTTACAACCCAAACACCAACCCTGCAACCATCGAAATCAATTTCGAAAAAACATTAGACTGGGTTACTAAAGGTGCTGAACCTACAGATACTTGTCGTGCTATCTTGTCTTACAAAGGTGTTCTTTACAGAAAACACTTAGACGGTGGTGTTAAAAAAGGTGCTTTAACCGCAGAACAGGCTGACGCTAAATTTGCAGAATGGTTAGACGCTAAAGGTGGCAAAATTGAGGGTAAGAAAGAAAGCTTGACTTCTTCTAAAGAAGAAGCTAGAAAACTTGCTTTAGCTGCTGAAACTAAGAAAAACGCTGATCGTGCTGCTGCATTGGCAATTAAAAATGCACCAGTTGAAGAAGAAGTGGTAGAAGAGCCTGCTGCTGAAGAAGCAACAGATGCACCTGCTGCAGAAGCTGCATCAGAAGGAACAGCGGAAGACAACGCATAATTTTTGTTATTCCGGCGAATAGCGAAGGTTCTGGATTCAGAATTCTTCGCTATTTTTATTTAAAGACATTATGAATCTAGAAGAAGCATTTTACATCGGATACATCACCAAGACCAAAGGGCTGAAAGGGGAGCTGCAGCTTTTCTTTGAGTATGACGCCCCGGAGCTGCTTGACCTTGACGTGGTTTATGCGGAGATCAACAAGAAGATGGTTCCGTATTTCGTTTCCTCGTACAAGCTTCAGACCAACCAGACGGGTAATTTCTACTTCGACGACATTGATCACATTGATAAGGCGCAGGCCCTTGTACGGAAGAAGATCTATCTTCCCCTGGACAAGATGCCGGATCGCTCTGACGAGGATTTTCATTACAACGATCTTAAGGGTTTTATGGTCTCTGATGAAACCTTTGGGGAACTTGGCGAGATCCTGGAGATCAATGAATATCCCCAGCAGTTTGTCGCGACCGTAGCGTTTAAAGAAAAAGAAGTACTCTTTCCTTTAAATGAAGACATGATCGTGGAGATTGATGAAGACAACAATACCATTCTGGTTGATCTTCCGGAAGGCCTGCTTGACATTTATCTAAACAGTTAACTATGCGTTTTGACATCCTCACCGTTTTGCCTGGTTTGCTGGAAAGTCCCTTTGCACATTCCATTCTGCAGCGTGCACAAAAGAAGGGTATTGCTGAAATTGTGGTGCACAATTTAAGGGACTATGCAACCAATAAACAAAAAAGCGTAGACGACTATCCCTATGGCGGCGGAAGTGGCATGGTGATGTCCATTGCGCCTTTTGCAGCCTGTATTGAAGCGTTGAAGGCGGAGCGCAACTACGATGAGGTCATTTTCATGACCCCGGACGGGCCGACGCTGAACCAGACCATGGCCAATGAACTGTCGGGCCTGGAGAACATCATCATTCTTTGCGGGCATTATAAAGGAATCGACCAGCGCATCCGGGAGATCTATGTGACCCGGGAGATCTCGATCGGGGATTATGTACTGTCGGGCGGAGAACTTCCCGCTGCGGTCCTTGTAGACGCTGTGGTGCGTCTGATACCCGGGGTGCTCAATGATGAGACCTCCGCGCTGTCGGACAGCTTTCAGGGCGAGCTGCTGGATGCACCGATCTATACCCGTCCGGCGGATTGGAACGGGCATAAGGTGCCGGAAATTCTGTTGAGTGGCCACGAGGCCCGGATCAATGAATGGCGCCATGAGCAGGCGTTGCTGCGGACACAGAAGCGGCGCCCGGATTTGTTGTCCGACTAAAAGCATTGCAATGCTTTTGGTAATTGTATTCCGCACGGCTGGCAACCTGTCCATCAATTTTGGAATGCAGTTTATTTAATTGGAGTAATTTTAAGTTTTTATAAAGTCTTTATATCAATAATTAATTACAACCTATATATTTGTGATAATTTTGAAATTAATATAAATATTAGCGGTTTTTAACCATGTCTAAAGACTTAAGAAAGTACAAAATTAACGAATACCTGGAGAGCCTTACGGTTAGAGAATACAAGGCGGGTATTAAGCTTATCCCAAAACTGCTGAATGTGTCTGCCAATACGATTTACAACTGGCGGGACATCAAGATGTCTGACCGGGAGGATATCCCTGCACAGAAGGCCAAGATGCTGGAACAGCTCTTCGGAATGCAGCATGGAGAGCTTGCCAACTACGAAATTGAAATGAAGAGCCTGAAAGAAATTATCCAGGAAGAACGGGAAACCGTGGAACAGCTTTCCGAGCTAGTTTAGCTGATATTCAGTTCAGGACAATCCCGCAATGTGGAAATTGGAAACATTGTGGAAAAAAACAGAAATCACTTTTATTATTAAAAAATAATTCCTAATATTGCAGTCCGATTTTAAACAACAAAAAATCGGCTTAATAGCTTAAAATCATGGATTTAGTAAAATTTGTTGAAGAGCAGGTAATCGCAAAAAATGAGTTTCCTGCATTCAAATCAGGAGATACAGTGAGTGTTCACTATAAAATTCGCGAAGGT
>JARKUW010000111.1 GCA_029851965.1 Bacteroidota bacterium
CCCGTCTAATGGTGTTACACAAGGACAGTGGCAAAATTGAACATAAAATTTTTAAGGATGTTTTAGAATATTTCGATGATCAGGATGTGATGATCTTGAACAACACAAAAGTTTTTCCTGCACGTCTATATGGCAATAAGGAGAAAACAGGTGCAACTATTGAGGTGTTTTTGCTACGCGAGTTGAACAAAGAACTTAAACTTTGGGATGTGCTTGTGGATCCTGCACGTAAAATCCGCGTCGGAAACAAGTTGTATTTCGGCGATGATGACCTGTTGGTTGCTGAAGTGGTCGACAACACCACCTCCCGCGGTCGTACCATCCGTTTCCTTTTCGACGGTACCGACGAAGAATTCAGAAAGAACATCGAAATATTAGGCGAAACTCCCCTTCCTAAATACATCAAACGTAAGGCGACTGCACAGGATAAAGAACGTTACCAGACCATCTTCGCCAAACACGAAGGTGCTGTAGCCGCTCCAACTGCCGGTTTACACTTCAGCCGTGAGCTGATGAAGCGTCTTGAACTGAAAGGTGTAAACTTTGCGGAAGTGACTTTGCACATCGGGCTGGGCACATTCAGATCGGTTGAAGTGGAAGATCTGACCAAACATAAAATGGATTCAGAGCAGTTCATCATCACGCAAAAAGATGCTGACATTGTAAATAAAGGCCTGGAAAGAAAGAAAAAAATCTGTGCTGTCGGAACAACCTCGATGCGCGCGATAGAGTCCGCAGTATCTTCTGCCCGGACGCTAAAGCCCGCAAACGATTGGACAAGTAAATTCATTTTCCCTCCTTATGAGTTCAGCATTGCGAATTCCATGATCACCAATTTCCATACTCCGGAATCTACATTACTGATGATGGTAAGTGCATTTGGCGGATATGACTACGTAAGAAATGCCTATGAAGTCGCATTAAAGGAAAAATATCGTTTTTACAGCTATGGCGATGCCATGCTGATCATCTAAGAATATTTTAATACCGTATTAAAATGGGAGATCTTAACCTTTGGTTTTATCTCCCGTTTTTGTTTAATGCCAGTCAACAATGAAATACTACGCCATTATCGTTGCCGGAGGTACAGGCAGCAGAATGAACAATTCCACCCCTAAACAGTTCATGCTCCTGGACGGGAAACCAATTCTAATGCATACGCTGGCTGCTTTCGACGCTTGCAGCCTGAAGCCGGAAATCATCCTGGTACTGAACATTCACCAGCATGAAGAATGGGAGGCAATGTGCAGGAAACATGATTTCGAGGTCTCTCATCAGGTGATTAAGGGCGGGGAAGAAAGGTTTCATTCGGTAAAGAACGGCTTAAAGGTCATCAAAGGCGCAGCAGTCGTCGCCATTCACGATGCCGTGCGGCCACTCGTCTCCCCTGACCTGATCAGGCGGTGCTTTGAAACTGCAGCAGAAAAAGGGAATTCGGTTATTGGATTGCCACCTACCGACTCTGTGCGTATGCGCATTGATGCAGAGAAGACATCTGCGATCGACAGAAGTAAGCTATTTCTGATACAGACACCACAGACATTCAGGATCGAACAATTGAGGAAGGCTTATGAGCAACCTTATCGGAATGAATTTACAGATGATGCTTCTGTTGTAGAGCGTGCAGGCTTCCAGGTTCATGTTATACCCGGGGAGCGGGAAAACATCAAGATCACATTCAAGGAGGACCTGGTTATCGCCTCCCTGTTTTTACAAAAAAAGGCTTCTGAATAATTTCAGAAGCCTCAGAATATGTTATGTCGCTCTATTGATTAACTTCAAGATAATGGCGATTACCGCAATCACAAGTAAGATGTGGATCAAGCCACCTACGTCTCCAAATCCGTTGAAGAAAAAGCCGATCACCCAGAGTATCACTAATACTACTGCAACCAAATAAAGTAAATTTCCCATAGTTGTAAATTTTAGTTTGTGTTGTTAATTGTTTATTTAGAGAGTAAAAGAACTCTCCTGACAATTCATAGACAATCTTCGTTCCAAAAAAAAAAAGCCTCGTAAAACGAGGCCAATTGGGTTTTCTTTTATTTAATATTCGTCTTCATTAAAGAAAAAGTCGTCTTTTGTAGGGTAATCAGGCCAGATCTCTTCAATGGTCTCATACGGTTCACCATCATCTTCCAGCGCCTGTAAGTTTTCAATTACTTCAACAGGGGCACCGGATCTGATACCATAGTCAATTAGTTCATCTTTTGTTGCAGGCCATGGAGCGTCTTCCAAATGCGATGCGAGTTCTAGTGTCCAATACATATGCTTAAATTAGTTATTCAATTTTATTTCCGCAAAAGTATAATAAAATACTTCACTAAAACAAAAAATATTTTATAAATATTAGACCCTTGGAATCCAGATACTTTCCGCTGTGTTGGCGTCGTAATTGAGTTTTCTTGCCAAAACAAACAAATAATCACTCAGACGATTCAGATAAATGGTAACCTTTTCATTTACAGTGCTCTCCGAAGCCAAATGAACCGTGATCCGTTCTGCACGTCTGCAGATGCAGCGTGCGATGTGGCAATACGAAACAACTGTGTTCCCGCCGGGAAGTATAAAGTGCTTCAGTTCTGGCAGCGTCAGATTCATTCGATCCATTTCACTTTCCAACAGTAAAACATCCTCCTCATGGAGATCCGGAATTTTCATCCGAGAGGTTTCCGGATCAGCTGCGAGTGATGCGCCGATCGTAAAAAGGCGGTCCTGAATTTCCTTCAGTACCTGTTCCGTCTGCGAATCTATCGGCTGGCACCTGATAAGTCCAATGTGTGAATTCAGCTCGTCAACGGTCCCGTAGGCTTCAATGCGGAGATGATATTTGGGAACTCTTGTACCGCCTATAAGCGAGGTGACTCCCTTATCCCCTGTCTTGGTGTAAATCTTCATATCAGCCAATCTTTTCGAAATCGTCACCTGCTTCCTTCAACTTGGTCAGCCGCGGTGATACGGTTTTAATATCTGTATTGAGGTAATCGTTTTCAATCAAACCATCCCGCATCCGGACGATCCGGTGTGCATGCTGGGCGATATCCTCCTCATGGGTAACCAGAATAATGGTATTTCCCTTATCGTGGATCTCTTCGAGTAAGCCCATAATTTCAATTGATGTCTTGGTATCCAGGTTACCCGTCGGCTCATCCGCAAGAATGATCGACGGATTGTTAATCAGCGCACGGGCTACAGCAACCCGCTGCCGCTGTCCACCCGACAACTCATTCGGCTTGTGCGTGATCCGGTTACCAAGCCCCACATTCTCCAGCGCCAACTTCGCTCTGCTATCCCGCTCGGCCTTGTTCGCTCCTGCATAAATAAGCGGCAGCGCAACATTATCCAATGAGGTAGACCTGGGAAGCAAGTTGAAGGTCTGGAAAACAAATCCGATTTCCTTGTTACGAACTTCTGCAAGATCGTTGTCAGACATATGGCTTACGTTCGTTCCATTCAGAATGTAATCCCCTTTACTTGGGGTATCTAAACAGCCCAAGATATTCATTAATGTAGATTTCCCTGATCCTGATGGCCCCATCAATGCAACAAACTCGCCTTTATAAATATCCAGTGTCACCGATTTCAGGGCATGAATAACCTCTGCTCCGATGACGTATTTGCGGCCAATATCCTTTATGTTGATTAATGCGTTTTCCATGGGCATAAGTATGGTTTTTCTTTAAGACAGCGCCAACCATCTATATGTTACAGTTGCGGCTACTTTTCTATGATCTTGGGAACCATAAAAAACCGGTCGTTGTGCACAGCGGCATTTTGAAGCGCATCTTTCAGCTCCAGCTGGTTTTTCACTTCATCTTCCCGCCAGACATTAACCTCCTCATTCATATATACGAGCGGTTCGACATCACTGGTATCCAAGGCATTAAGCTGCTCCATAAAGGTCAGGATCTTGCTCATCTCCTGAATTAATCCCGGAACCTCTGCTTCCTTGATATCAATCCGCGCCAGGTCCGCCACCTTATATATCGTTTCTTCGCTAATGTTCATGTCTTCGCAATTTACTTTGAATTATTCCAGAAACCTGATCTTTCAGGGCTTCATCGTCTTTAACATCTAAACCTTGTGTAAAGATAGGCTTATGTACGTAAATATCACAGCGTCCGGGGCGGCTTCCTTTTTTTCTTCCATCATCCCACATCAGTTCCCAGGCATTGCAGATGGTTACCGGAACAATAGGTACATGGTTTTCAATTGCAAGCCGGAACGGCCCGTTCTTAAAGGGAAGCAATTTTGGCGGATAATTATGGTCATCTATCCGCCCCTCGGGAAAGATGATCAGGCTCATGCCCGACTGCAGATTTACCCCTGCTTTCCGGAATGCCCGAAAGGCTGAAATTTTGCTGTTCCGGTTCACGGCAATGTCAATGGTGTTGAAAAAGATCTTCAACACCGGATTATTTTGCAGCTCGTCCTTTGCCATAAAATGGAAACGTTGCTTGCCCAGCACACACATAATCATAATGTCCAGGTTCGAGCTGTGATTTGCACAGTAGATGTATTGCCGGGCAGCAGAAAGCGGCACCTCGAAGGTGTAGCGCAAACGAATCCCGGTACAAACGCAAGAAACGCGGCTGTGCCATACCCGCAGGCGGTTCAGCAAACCGTACGACCGCGGGCTCCGGGAGGCCAGGTAATAAAACGGATAGAACAGCAACGACAGGATAAAAATTATGATCAGCGAATATATGCGGTGCAGTTGCTTCAGGAATCTGGACATTCGTCCAAAAATAGGAAATAATTAATCATCATCGGCAGGTATTGCATGGGCTTGCGCAACAAGAACAGCAATGTCGGGAAAATCCCAAATTTCAGAGCGATCATAGCCCCACTTTAGCCGCACCTTACCCGGTGTTTGCCCGGGTAAGGTGCGGGTAAGGTGCGGGTAAGGTCCCCTTAGGATCTGCCTTAAAACCAACGGCAACTCCGCTGCGCGTCAAGGCATATTTCACAAAGCGCGCAGGCTTTCGTATGTTTGTAAAAGTTTATCCCGTCCCAATTATTACTACCGATGCAACAGTACACGAGCGAACAACGTGCTTTTCAAGAAGAAGAAGTTGTCGCAAACTATCGTGACGACGTAAAAAGCCGTTCCGACAAACTCATTAACTATTTTCTGCTCTTTTATTTCGCTGCAGGGCTATGCTTCGCCCATTTCCATGATACCTGGATTGCGTTGAGCATAGGCGGATCTGCCGTTCTTGCCTATTACTGCGTTAAATGGCTATTGCCAAACTCCAGTTTATACCAGTATGTACTTAGTATTTGCCTGGGCATATTCATGCTGCAGTTTATCTATCAGATGCGCGACATGTATGAAATGCACTTCTTCGCTTTCATCGGCAGCGCCATTTTGATCACCTATCAGAAATGGCAATTGCAGGTACCAATGTTCATTTTTGTCTTCATACACCATCTTGGATTCGACTACCTCGAGCCGATGGGCTCTGACAACAGCTATCTGTTCGGACTGAACTTCGTGGAGCTGCAGACGCTGCTGATACATATTTCACTTACCGCAGTGATTTTCATGACCTGCGGATTGTGGTCATATCACCTTAGTAAATACAATGGAGCACAGCTGTTAATGCGTGCACAGATCAAGGATAGAAAAGAACATGAGGAAGAACTTGAGAAACTTAACGCACAGCTGCAGGAATTAAACCGGGAAGCCGTACAGGCCAGGAAAGAAGCGGAACTAGCTGCACAGGCAAAAAGCACTTTCCTTGCAACCATGAGCCACGAGATCCGCACGCCCATGAACGGTGTCCTCGGCATGGCATCGCTGCTAAGCAATACTTCCCTTAATGAAGAGCAGGCCGAGTATTTACACGTTATTCATACCAGTGGGGAAGCCTTGCTCAACGTCATCAACGATGTACTGGACTATTCGAAGATCGAGTCCGGGGAAATGGAACTCGAGGAAGAACGCTTCAACCTGCACAGCACCATTGAGGATGTTATTGATCTGTTTGCGGTGAAGGCCGCAGAGATCGATGTAGACTTACTGTATGAAATTGACCACAGTATTCCGGAGGTTATCGTTGCAGACAGTTACCGGCTGCGTCAGATTCTATTAAATCTGATCAACAATGCACTTAAGTTCACCCACGAGGGTGAAGTATTCTTAAAAGTAACGCAGCTCGCACCGGCCGGAGATCATACCGTTCTGCTTTTCGAAGTCAGAGATACCGGCATAGGCATTCCGGAAGAAAAAATATCCAGACTCTTCAAAGCGTTTTCACAGGTCGATTCCTCCAATACACGGAAATACGGAGGGACCGGATTGGGATTGATCATCAGCGAGCGTCTGGTAAAATTAATGAAGGGTGAGCTTAAGGTAACGAGCACTGCAGGTTCGGGCTCTGTATTCTCATTCACAATACAGTGCGCCGTTGACCAGTCTTCCCCCGCCTTGCGGCCCCTTGAAGAAATTCTGCATACCGGTAAGATTCTTGTTGTTGATGACAACATTACGAATTTAATGATTTTAAG
Organism: Bacteroidota bacterium; assembly: GCA_029851965.1. Lineage (GTDB taxonomy): Bacteria > Bacteroidota > Bacteroidia > Sphingobacteriales > Sphingobacteriaceae > Pedobacter. The sequence continues at coordinate 6,514 of JARKUW010000111.1, forward strand.
AAAGCAGCTCGAATTCCGGGGCTTCCAGATCACCACTGTAGACGGAGCCGCCGCAGCGTTAGTGGCTTTAAGCAGTGCTGAGACATTCGACCTGATCATTACGGACATGCAGATGCCGGACA
>JARKUW010000117.1 GCA_029851965.1 Bacteroidota bacterium
CCCGAATTGAGGAATTTCAATACATTCATCGATTGTTTTCATGACCTCATCACTCACCCCATTTACTTCGTTTCCGAAGATCAATGCATATTTCTCATCCGGTTTAGGGCGATAACTATTCAGCATAATGCTCCCTGATGCCTGTTCAACGGCGATAATCCGGTAGCCTTCTGCTTTGAGGCTCTCAACTGCCGCGAGCGTGTCGGGAAAATGCACCCAGTCGACAGACTGTGTCGCACCTAAAGCCGTCTTTTCTATTTCGCGGTGTGGCGGCTGTGCGGTGATGCCACATAAGTACAACCGATCAATTGAAAAACCATCGCCGGTTCTGAATACCGAACCAACGTTATGCATGCTCCTTACATTGTCCAGAACAACTACAACCGGTAACTTTTCCTGAGCTTTAAACTCGGAGACGCTCACCCTTTGGAGGTCGTCTAACTTTAATTTTTGCATGGCGCAAAGGTAAAATTAAATTTTTCTTGCGCCGTCGCCGATCTCACTGGTGTAAACATCCGGCGCGTAGCCGATCTTCTCCGTGTAATAGGTGGTAAGACCTGCTGTAAAGTCTTCGATAAATGCGGTCTCCACCAATGCGATCGCACAGCCACCGAATCCGGCTCCTGTCATCCGGGCACCAATGACATGATCATAGTCGCTACAGAAATCGACGATAGTATCCAGTTCTATTCCGGTTACATCGTACAAGTTCCGGAGGGACGCATGAGAAGCATACATGAGCTTACCAAATACTGTGATGTCACCTTCATTGAGAGCCTTCGCAGCCAGATTCACCCGGTCGTTCTCACAGATCACATGAGTTGCACGTTTCAGGACCACGGGATCTTTAATCAGGTGTTTGTGCAGGGCGAACTTCTCTGCGGTCAGTTCACACAGGTTATGCAACGTAATTTCCTGTTTTAGGTCGGCGAGTGCCTGCTGACATTCAGCAACACGTTCGTTGTATTTCGATTCAGACAGTTTCCGCGATTTGTTCGTATTGATGATTGCCAGTGTATATTTCCCAAGGTTGCAATCGATAAGTTTGAACTTCAGGGTATCACAATTTAAAAGGATGGCTTGCTTTTCGGCGCCGAAAGTTACAGCAAACTGGTCCATAATGCCTGAGTTTACACCCATAAACTCATTCTCGACATTTTGCGACAGCTGCACAAGCTCGAGCCTGCTGAAGCCTAAACCAAGGAAATCATCTAGCGCAAACGCAGTTACAACCTCGATAGATGCAGAGGAGGACAGACCCGAGCCAATCGGAATGTTTCCATGAAACAACAAGTTGAATCCTTTGATATTATGCCCTTTTGAATTGAAGTAGTTGATTATACCCAAGGGATAGTTGTACCAGTCGGAGCCGTTTTTAACGTAGGATTTCTGTACATCGATGGTGTGCTGCTCCGGAAAGTTAACGCTGGCAAAGCGAATGACGTTATCGTTATTGGGGGCAATGCACAATGTAGTACCAAGTGAAATGGCGCAGGGTAGAACCAGGCCTCCATTATAGTCTATGTGTTCACCAATTAAATTTACGCGGCCAGGCGCAAAGTATGTTGCTGCCGGCTCTGTACCATATATTTCTTTGAATTGATTTGCTAATTCAGCTTCCATGCTATTCAGGTTAGTGTTTGCTTTTTGTGAATCCTCGTAATGAAACCCGAAGATACTTATTATGCAAACAAACGCGACGAAGAACGGGAGACTTAATGTGGAATTTAGTTAGACCGGCAAGGTGATGGTAAAGGTGCTGCCTTTCTTAAATTCACTTTCTACGGTGATTCTGCCATTGTGTTTAAGAATGAATTCCTTGCAGAGCACCAGGCCCAAACCCGTCCCAATTTCGTTGTTGGTTCCGGGGAAAACGGTTTTATTCTCTACCTGAAACAGGCTTCCCAGAGTTTTGGGGCTCATTCCGATACCGTAGTCAATAACAGAAACAGCGATCGTCTTTTTCTCAGAAGAGGTATCTGCGACGTATGCAGACACGATATCAACCTTACCAAGGTTGGGGGTAAACTTAATGGCATTTGAAAGCAGGTTCCGGAAAATGGTATTCATCATATCGGAGTCGCCGACAACGGTCATCGCGGGGTCGACCTTATTCACGATTTGAATGTCTTTTTGTGCAGCTACAATTCTAAGAAATTCAATATTACTCTGAAGACAGTCATACAGGTTGATCTGAATGGGCTTGAAAGAGATGTTACCTGTCTGACTCCTGGACCACAGCAGAATGTTCTCTAGCAGCTTTGACGTTGTATCCAGACTGGATTGTAGCAGTTTATACAAGCGTTTCCTTTCTGCCTCATCCTTGTCAAACAACCCCTCTTCCAGGTAATGGGTGAGGGCCAGGGTAGAGGAGATCGGGCCCCGGAGGTCATGTGCGAGGATGGAAAAGAACTTGTCTTTACTTTGGTTGACTTTCTTAAGTTCTTCAGAAGTAGCCAAAAGCTGTTCGTAGTTTTTCTCGAGTTCTTTCTTTTGCGTTTTTATCAGCCGTCTTTGTTTGAACCTGGTGAGGTTGCTGCGCCACTGGATCGTGGCAAGCCCCAGGCATACGATCATCGTGATCAGCCCGATCGATAACTTCGAGAGTAAGATGGTTGCATCATGCTGCGTATTGATCAATCCGATGTAAAAGATCAGGTATATTAAGGTTAGATAGAAGAGTAGCCTTAGCGGATGGATCAGCAAGCCAATTGAACTCAGCACACAGATCAGCAGAAAGGCGAGTATAGAACTGGTGATGGCTTCGTCGTACACGGAACATATGGTGCCCCATAATGACATGGTCATCAGGATCACGTGGGGAAGGTACTTATTCAGTAACTTGAAATTCGGCTTGCTGTAGGCGATGAGCGTGGCAACGAAGAGGACCGTACTGATTGCAGCGATGGAAATATTCAGGTCGAGAATGGACCTTTTCCAATCTATGAAAGATACCGCGGCATCCGGTGAATAGTGGCTGTAATAAAATGATAAAGCCAGCGCGATGGGGCCAATTAAGCCGGTGATCATAAAGCACCTGATCAGGTTGGCTTTACGGACTTCATTCTGGATAATTTTTTTAGTTAAAGCACTGGTTTCCGAATGCTTAGAGAGAGAGTTAATCAAGTGCGTCATAAATAGTTTAAACAAATTTATATTAAAATCTGGTATAAACTAATAATCAGAAATTTTCCAAAAACGTGTCCGTACCCGGCGACAGATTGGGCTTAAAAATCTGATGCTTTTGCGTAAATCGATGCCGCACCTCAGGAATAAGGCAGGGTGGACAGGCGTTTAGATTCCGGCGATAAGTCCGCGTGTTTTATTCTGGAAGCGGAGAAACAATAATAAAGAGGCGGTAAGCAGCCCAATGGTTAGTCCGTACCATATACCATTTACACCGAGTTGCATCGTGATACCCAGAAAGTAGCCGAGCGGAATGCCGATGATCCAATAGGCAACGAACGTGATCAGGGTGGGAATATTGACATCACCAATGCCCCTTAAGACACCTAAACCGACCACTTGCGTACCATCAAACAATTGAAAGAAGCCAGCAATGATCAGCAGTTGGGCGGCGATGGCAATGACCGCCTTATCCGTTGTGTAGATCAGGGGCAGTATGGTATTTCCAAGGACAAACACGATGGCAGTTATGCTCATAAAAACAATCACGACGTGGTAACTTGCGATTGCAGATCTTCGCAGGTTCTCATAACTTTTTTGGCCGAAGTTGTTGCCTGTCTTTATCGTGGCCGCTGAAGCAATACCACTTGCAAGCATATAAGTAACGGCAGCAAGGTTGATCGATACCTGGTGCGCCGCCTGATGTACCGCACCGATCGTTCCGATCAATATGGCGGCACCACTAAAAGCACTAATTTCGAAGGCATATTGCATGGCCACTGGAGCACCGATCTTTAAGATTCTTACCGTCCTGACTTTATCTATAAAAAACAGCCGGAACCCCCTGAGGTATATTTTAAAATGCTGTGATCTCATGACGTAAGCAGCCATCACCAGGGCCATCACCGAACGGTCGATCAGCGTACTTAAGCCAACACCTTTAACGCCCATCGGGCTGATTCCGAACATGCCCTTCACGAATATAATTCCGAGTACAACGTTCAGTACATTGCCCCAAATGGAAATAAACATCGCTTGTTTGGTGAAGCCAAGACCTTCGGCAAACTGTTTGAAAGTCTGGAAGATCATCAGCGGAATAATGGAGAGGCCGAGATAGGTGAGGTACGGCTTTGCATACGCAACAACTTCGGGCGACTGGCCGATGTTATCGATGACCGAAAGCGTACCCAAATGGATAAACAGATACAATATGACAGAAGTGCTGAAGTTGATAATGATGCTGTTGGACAATAGCTTTCCACATTCCTCGGGGTTCCTGCGGCCAAATTCCTGCGCAATTAGCGGGGTAAGTCCGTAAGAGATGCCCAGTCCGATTACAAGGATGAGCATGAAGATGCTGTTGACTAACGATACAGCAGCGAGCTGCGTTGTTCCCGCAAAATGCCCTACAATGATACTGTCGGCCATATTTACCAACGTGTGCCCCAATTGGGAAACGACTATAGGAACGGCAAGAACAAGGTTATCCCTATAAAAAGGCTTATATTTATTGTAGAGAGAAAGGAGCATGAAAAAATAGAATAAACGGCAAAGTTAACTCTATTTGCTGTTAATGAAAGTAAAGTATTCCTCTTTTTCGGAGGTATGTGGCTGGAGCAGGCCGGTGAGAATGAGGTTAACCAATATCTTTTGCGCCTTCTTGTGGGAGCTTCTGGTGATCTTGCTGAATTGCTTGAGGGTGATCCGGCCTTGTTCATCCAGGAACTTGAACAACTTCTTTTCATCCTCCGTATACACAATGAGCGTTCCCGTGGCTTTGTTCTCGTTTTTCAGTGTCTGTAAGATAACACTACTGGCCAGAATACATTTATCCTCCACCCGGTAGTATACCCACCACTTGTTGTTGTCGTCCAAAGCATAATGTGGCTTCAGATCGCTCTTATCTACAGAAACGACCAATACCAACTTGTCGTCGATGTATACTTCTTCAAATTTAGGTTCAATAGCCGGCTTGCAGAATTGATAAGCCGACCGGGTGATCATATATTTCTCTTCATCTTCAGACTTCACGCCAACGATCTTACCTTCGTCAGTAACGCCGATCAATAGCCGGCCACCTTGATTGTTGGCAAAGGCAACCAGGCTTTTGGCTATTTTTTGGCTACTGGTGATCGTTTTTTTAAAATCAAGTGTAGTACCTTCCCCCTCTAAAATTAACTTTCTGATATTCATACCCGCTCCAGATAATCACTGTTTAATATGCAATGGTTGGTTTTTCTCCGAGATGAAGATTCCGCACGTAAACTTCATTCATAACGGTGGCACAAAGCTCACCTTGTTTATTGGTGATGTTTATGGGATAAGCTTTCACAAATTTGCCGCTGGTTGTAAGTGCCTCGATGGCTTCAGCAAGCATCTCTGCAGTTAAATGAACGGAGAAATACAAGTTAAAGCGCCCTGGTTTAAGATACTGAATGGAAGCACTCTTTAGCCAAACCCGAACTTTGAAGCCCTTTCGCTGCAATACCTGGTCAAACAGGAGCGCATACACCGGGTCCGTTGCGCTGTATATTGTTCCGCCAAAAATAGATCCGTTGTAGTTCCTGTTCAGTATGCTCTTTGTGATCTTCACATCCATACCCAGAAAATCCTTGTGGAACCGCTGGACGGAAATTCTTTGAAACAACATGGGTGGATAAAAACGCAATCCCCATTTCAGCATTTTCTCGGATATAATCATGTGGATTAAATATCTGAAAGATTATTCAAGTTTTAAACTAATTAGCAGAAACTGAAATTTTGATGATGAAACTGTATTTATGCGTGTTGCTTTACCCTGTTGATACGGGATACGCGCAGCGTAGTGGGAGCATGCCTGGAGGAACGGTTTAATATCTATGCCGGGAAAAGACCTATATAGGTGACTATCAGATTATTTAGTAAAGAAATTTTATTAGGTGATGGTACCTTTTACAAAACTTTTCAATAATTAATCTGTTCTATAACTAATTAAAACTAATCTATGAAAAAAATGATTTTAAGTCTTGCTGTTGCGGGGTCTATGATATTAGCCACATCAGCATGCAATTCAACCAAAAATGTTTCTGGATCGTCAGATAGCACTGGTATGGATTCAACAACGATGAGTGCTCCGGCTACGGGCACAACGTCAACAACAACACCGGACACAACGGGAACTACAGGAACAACGGGAACTACAGGAACGACTGGAACCACAACAAATCCTGATACTACCCAAACACAACCAAGGTAAATTCCCTGGAAAAGAGCCGGACTTAGGTCCGGCTTTTTTTATGCCCGCTTTTTTAGCAGGCTTGTCTTTTTAGCGTACTATGACTGTCAGAACAATGTATTATCTCGATTTTCAAAACATGATAGCTCTTTTAAGTGCTACATTTGAACTTACACAAAAATCATGTTTAAGGATAAAGTTGTCTCCATCTATCAGGAAATTCAGGATGAAATATGCAAGGGCTTAGAAGAATCAGACGGTTTAGGCACCTTTGAACAAGAGCTCTGGGAACGCGAGGGTG
>JARKUW010000123.1 GCA_029851965.1 Bacteroidota bacterium
GGATAGCGGAAAATGTTTTCGTCGACGAATTTCTCCGGTGAGTTCTTGAGAAAAGACTGGTAAAAGTAATCGACCCGCGTATTGCCGTGGTGCGTTTTTATAAAGTCGACCACACTCTCCGGTAATTGGTATTTGCGTGCGAGTTCCAGGCCTTTATGTACGTGTTTGATGATAATCTGAGCACTTTGTTCATAGGGTAGCTTATCATGCGGACTAGCGCCTGTATTGTTCTCAATGAAATACTGTGGGTTTTCGATCTTACCAATGTCGTGGTAAAGTGCCCCGGCACGAACCAACAAGGAATTTCCGCCAATCTTAAAGATCGCGGCCTCCGCCAGGTTGGCCACCTGTAGTGAATGCTGGAAGGTTCCCGGAGCTTTAAAGGCAAGTTCCCGAAGAAGTTTGTTGTTTGTGTTCGTGAGCTCGATGAGAGCGACATCGGATGTAATGCCAAATACACGCTCAAAGGCGTAAATTACCGGGTAGGCAACCAGCGACAGGAGGACGCTGACGATGAAAGGCGAAAAATTCATCCACTCGATCCCCGCAAAGGAGCCTTCACGTAATAAGGCGACGCCTACAAAACAGATGAAGTAGGCCGATAATATAAACAGGGCCGACAGCAGCAGTTGTTCTCTCTTGACCAGGTTCCTGATGCTGTAAATGGCAACCATGCCCGCTGTAGTCTGAAATACGACGAACTCAAAACTATTTGGTACAAAAAATCCGGCAATGAGGATCACCAGGAGGTGAAGGTATAATGCAAGCCTGGTATCGAATAAGATCCTGATGATGATCGGGACGATGCAGAAGGGGATGTAATACAGGCTTGGGAGATCGATTTTGATGGCCCAGGTGAGTGTCATGAGCATGAAGGTGATGACCAGCAAAATCAAAGAGAGTTGCCTGTTGTCTGCAAATATATCCTTTCGGAACATGCTTAAGAACACCATCAGCAGTGAAATAATGAAGCCAACGAGAATCGTCTGCCCCAGGAAAACGAGTTTGCTGTCGCCGATGGTTTTTGTTTGTACTTCGTACGTTTCCCGGAATGATTTCAGCTTCTGGAAGGTTTCGTCGTCAACAACATTGCCTTTGGCAATGATCAATTCCCCTTTCTGAACCATTCCACGCGTAGTAGAGAGGCTGTTTACGGTATTGTTCTGCACGATAGCCGTCATCTTTTCATCAAAGGAGATGTTTGGCTGCAGATGGTCTTCAATAAGCCCGGTAATAACCTCTTTGATCTTAAGATCTGTCGTTGTGAATGAATTGTTAAAGTAGCTTAAGGCCGTCGCAACCGTGAATACATCCTGTGTGCTTACTGTCCGCGACACGTTGTCTTCCAACAGAGAGAAGTCGTAATAGGTATCACCTTTCTGGTGTTTTGGGTTCGGGGCAATGATTCCTTTTTTGTAAATCTGCTTGAGGAGATTGACAGAGGATGTCCTTATTTGTTCTTTCTCGGCTTCTTTAAATGCACCGGACCGCCATTTCACCTCAAATTCATTCAGATAAGCTTCTTCAACACTGTTGATCAGGTCTGCGTTATACCGGTATATGGGAAGTACGTTATCAAGTGCATCCTTCTTGTCGGTAATCACCTCGGGATCGGTTTTCAGGATGGCGAAGCTAAATGGCGAAATCAGGTCCTTGTTCATCCATACTTTACCCTTCTCAAATTCATATCTGAACCTGGGCTGTTTGGGTAAGAATAAGCTTATAAATAGTACGGTAAGGACCATCATCACGTACTTGATGTTTGATGAATACTTACGGTATAAGACCTTATGGGAGTTCTTTTTGATTTTCGCCAACGTGATAGGTATTGATTTATTTCAAAATTAAGATAATTTCATCAATAATTGTTTTTAAAGAAGTTGCGGGGAAAATCCACAACAATGTAACATTTTTCCAATCTTTTCTCTTGTTCAACTACCAATTCTATAGGAATTATATATATTTGGAATAATAAACGCAATTAATCGACTTTACTACCTATAGCCTAAAATATGCAAAGCTTTCGAACCGAACTGGAAAACCCCGTTGTAGAACAAGATATCATCGACCTGGAAAAAAAGATCAACGCATTCCGTGGAGGGCAAATTCATGAAGAAAAGTTCAGGAGCCTGCGTCTGGCACGTGGAATCTATGGGCAGCGGCAACCCGGCGTTCAGATGATCCGAATCAAACTGCCTTTCGGCCGGGTTACGTTTAAACAACTCCTGAAAATCGCAGATGTATCAGATGAATATGGAAGCGGCAATTTACACCTTACTACACGGCAGGACATTCAGCTTCACTATGTGAGCCTGGACAGGACCCCGGAATTGTGGGCCGAACTGGAGCGTGACGATATTACCTTGCGTGAAGCCTGCGGGAATACGGTTCGAAATGTGACCTCATCGCCGGACTCGGGGATTAATCCTGCCGAGCCATTTGATGTTTCTCCATATGCACAGGCCGTATTCAAATATTTTCTCCGCAATCCGATCTGCCAGGAGATGGGGCGGAAGTTCAAAATTTCTTTCTCTTCGGATGACAAGGATACCGCTTTCAGCTATATCCACGATCTGGGATTTATTCCTAAAGTTAACGAGAAAGGCGAGCGTGGCTTTAAAGTGATGTTTGCTGGTGGCCTTGGCGCGCAGCCTTTCCTTGCTACTGCTGTCCACGACTTTTTGCCTGAAGATCAGGTTATTCCTTATACTGAATCTGTATTGCGGGTGTTTGACCGTAACGGAGAGCGTAACAACCGGAATAAAGCCAGGATGAAATATCTGGTGCAGAAGATCGGATTGGAAGAAGTGTTGTCCCTGGTTGATGCAGAACGGGTTGCCAATAAATCGAAAAGCTTTGTTGTTGACCGGAACGCCGTCGAAATTCCGGTGCTTCCTGAACCACAGGAATTTGCAGCCTTGGATGTAGAAAATACTCCGGAATATCAACGCTGGAGCGCGACGAACGTTTTTGAACAAAAGCAGCCAGGATTTTATGGCGTCTATATTAAGGTTACGATTGGAGATATAAAAAGTTTTGAAGCAAGAGCTCTGGTGGACGCCATTCGGGATCTGGCCGCAGACGAAATCAGGGTGACCCAGAACCAGGGATTATTGCTCAAATATGTAAGAAAAGAAGCACTACCAACCTTATATACACGATTAAAGGCGCTAAACTTCGCTGATGCCGGATTTGACAGTGTTGCTGACGTGACGACCTGCCCGGGTACGGATACCTGTAACCTTGGAATCTCAAATAGTATGTCGCTTGCGGCTACGCTGGAGCAGGTGATCTATCAGGAGTATCCCGATCTGGTATACGATAAGGATCTGAAGATAAAGATCAGCGGCTGCATGAACTCCTGCGGACAGCATGGTCTGGCGCACATCGGTTTTCACGGAAGCTCTGTAAAGGCAAATGGCAAGGTGGTTCCAGCAGTACAGGTGATGCTTGGCGGTGGTACCGTGGGCGATGGTGAGGGCCGCGTTGCGGAACGCGTCATTAAGGTGCCTTCAAAACGTGCCACGATCGCATTGCGGACACTTCTCGACAACTACATCGAGCATTCAACGGAAGACGAGCTGTTCAACGAATATTATGACAGACAGGGAAAGGATTACTTCTATCAGTTGTTGAAACCACTTGGTGACCTGACAAACCTGATGCCTGATGAATATGTGGATTGGGGTCATGAAGAAACTTTCCAAACCGCAATTGGGGTAGGTGAATGTGCCGGTGTCGTTATAGACCTCGTGGCTACTTTACTGTTGGAAGGTGAGGAAAAACTCGGCTGGGCAAATGACGCATTTGCACGGCAGGCCTGGTCAGATTCGATATACCATTCTTATGCGGTGTTCGTAAATACCGCTAAAGCATTATTGCTTGACAAAGGGGTGAGCTGCAGTACACAAACGATCGTGATCCGCGAGTTCGATACCCATTATGTACAAACCGGAGAGGTTTCAGTGGATCAGTCCTTTAATGATCTTGTGTTACAGATCAACAAGAATGAACCTTCTGAGGCATTTGCTGCAAAGTATTTGCAGGAAGCAGAATCTTTTTACACAACGCTTAAAGCGAGACGTGAGGCGCAGTTTCAGTTATGAGCAGGGTCAGGGAGATAGAGAAAGTTATCGAACCCCGTATCACATTGGTGGGGGCGGGACCTGGTGATCCGGAGTTGATAACAATGAAGGGCGTACTCGCCATTAAGGATGCCGACGTGATCTTATATGACGCGCTGGTCAATGAAGAAATTTTGAACTATGCACCGGCATCGGTGCTGAAAATATATGTGGGCAAACGCTCCGGCAACCATTCCTATTCACAGGATGATGTCAACCAGCTGATGATCCGCTATGCTTTACAGTATGGCCACGTGGTGCGGCTTAAGGGCGGAGATCCCTTTGTGTTTGGCCGTGGATACGAGGAATTGAATTTTGCGGCAAGTTACAGCATACCTGCAGTTTCCATTCCCGGCCTGTCGAGTTCGATATCGGTTCCCGGATTACAGCAGATACCGGTGACACACCGCGGGCTGAGTGAAAGCTTTTGGGTCGTAACGGGGACTACGGCTTCAGGAGAAATCTCAAACGACCTGTACGAGGCGGTGAGATCTAAAGCGACAGTCGTTGTGTTGATGGGCCTGCACAAGCTGAAGGGCATTGTGAAGCTATTTGAGAACGAAGGTAAGCATAAATTGCCTGTGGCCGTGATTCAGAGTGGCTCCACCAAAGACGAAAAGATCGCGATCGGTATCGTGGATACCATTGTTGAAGTTGTGGAAGAAAAGGGGATCGCTGCACCGGCAATACTTATTTTTGGAGAAGTCGTTTCGCTTCATCCGTCTTTCCAGCCCATCCGCGACTTTTACCGCGCGATAACAGAGGAATTATAGTTTAAGGATTTGGAATTGGAGGGCAATACATTATTTCCGGTATTCTTGAAACTTCATGAACTTCGTACCGTGTTGGTTGGCGCGGGGACTGTTGGATTGGAGAAACTATCTGCGCTTCTGAAGAATAGCCCGCAGGCAACAATCACGATCATCGCTGAGGAGGTCTCATCGGAAGTTACAGCGCTTGCGCGTGAGTATCCGAATGTTACGATCCTGCAAAAAACCTATGAGCGTAGTGATCTGAACGGAACGTCCATTGTTATTGCCGCAACCAACAGAACAGAGGTGAACCAGCAGGTTAGAAAAGATGCGGCGAGCATCAATGCGCTGATCAATGTGGCGGACAAGCCAGATCTATGTGACTTTTACCTGGGTTCCATTGTTCAGAAAGGGAATTTGAAGATTGCCATTTCAACAAACGGAAAATCGCCAACAATTGCCAAGCGTTTGAAAGAAATTTTTAATGAGAACCTGCCAGCAGAATTAGATAATACACTGACACAGATGAACCACCTTCGGAACAGCTTACAAGGGGACTTCCAGTCGAAAGTGAGAAGATTGAACGAAGTGACCTCCATTTTAAAGGAACCTATCCTGACCATGGACGACGCGCCGCCAGTTGATGCAATCCCAGTTGATGCCGTGCCCGCTATGCCGGTTACTGCAAACACGAGCTTCAAGTGGCTGATCTGGCTGACCATCATCCTGTCGTTGGCTTTAGTCGGAACTTTATTCTGGTATAAAGAGCCAGGGTTCAGGGCATACGTGTCGGAGGTTGATCCTTCGTTTTATTGGTTTCTGGCGGGGGGATTTATATTTGCGATGATCGACGGGTCTATCGGTATGTCTTATGGCGTGACCTCTACAGCTTTCTCCCTCTCGTTGGGACTAACGCCCGCATCAGCTAGTATGGCCGTGCATTTGTCGGAAATCCTGAGCAATGGTATTGCAGGCTGGATGCATTATTTTATGGGCAATATCAACTGGAAGTTGTTCAAATTATTGATTATTCCCGGAATTCTTGGTGCCGTTGCTGGTGCCTATTTGTTATCCTCGCTGGAGCATTACAGTGCTTATACAAAGGTCGCAGTATCCATATATACACTTATCCTGGGTTTCGTCATCTTAATGAAATCCCTTAGAACGGCACGCAAAAGAACCGGCGCGAAGATTAAGAAAATTGGTCTGCTTGGATTTTCAGGTGGATTCATTGA
>JARKUW010000129.1 GCA_029851965.1 Bacteroidota bacterium
TACAGACCTTCAATTTAAAGGACACACTTACTTTGGTCAGTGGTTTCCCAGGTACAGCCCTACACTGCACGATGCCATTATGGGGCCGGTAGAAGAATTTACACCATTGGGCTACGCCGAGGCGGCGCCAGGAGCTACGTTTGTGAAGATCGGTATCGGATCTATGGTTAAACCAGACGACAAGAAGTATACCTTTGTTACGCCTTACAAAATTGTAAACTCAGGTAAGTGGACCGTTAAAAAGAAAGCTGATGGTGTTCAGTTTGTGCACAAACTGAACGACGAAAACTATGCCTATGAGTACACCAAGAATGTACAACTGGCTAAAGGGAAGTCGGAGCTGGTCCTTTCACATGTGCTTAAGAACACGGGCAAAAAGACGATTGAAACGTCTGTTTATGACCATAATTTTTTCATGATAGACAAGGCAACTGTAGGCCCGGATTACGTCGTCAAGTTTCCGTTCCCGCTGAGTGGCATGCCTCAGCACCAGGAAGACCTCGCAAGGATCGATGGCAACAACATCCGGTTTTTAAGGGATCTTACCGAAAAGGAACATGTGTTCTATGGTGATTTGAAGGGCTTCAGTAATGATGCAAAGGATTATGATATCCGGGTGGAGAACAGCAAGTCTGGTGCGGGCGTGCGGATCACCAGTGATCGCCCGATCGAGCGCATCGTCTTTTGGACAGCCTCTACGACATTATGCCCAGAGCCTTACATCAAAATAAAAGTGGAACCTGGTGAGACGTTTACCTGGAGGATCAACTACAACTTTTATACATTTCCACCGGCAGCAAACTAAGTTCATCAACGCAGGCAGGGTGTGTAGCTGGTCCGGTGTTCCTCGGCGGTACGATGAAGGCAAATGACGTTGCGGCAGACAAACAAAACCCGTTTGTGATCTGTTTACACCTAAAACCTGTTATTATGGACTCATTTGACATTGTCATCACGGTAGAAGATCAAGAAGTATCGTTAACCTTACAACCCGAACAGGCTTATGGCTATAAGGTTATTTATCATGGAACGCTTGTTGGAGAAATTGCCAGCAGAGACAATGGAGCTTCCTGGTACAAAGTTTCTGTTGAAGAGGTGACGCCCGGAATCTACCCGATGTACGAGCATGATGCATCCAAAGGAATTCCACGGATCGTTCTGGATGAAGTTACCCTGAAGCAGATTGCTGAGGCCATCAGCCAACAGGAAAAATAAATCAGCGCGTCATTCTAGATCATTTCCGGCGTACTTTTGTGCTTTAACCCAAAACGAATGAACGCGATTGTAACAGGTGCAACAAAAGGCATTGGCAGGGCCATAACGATTAAACTGGCTGAGCAAGGCTATAACCTAGCCATTTGCGCCAGGAATAAACAGGAACTTCAGGAACTCGCTGATCAACTTCAGCATACAGGAAGACAGATAGAATTTCTACAGACGGATTGCAGCATAAAGGCCGAGGTCAATGCCTTCTGCCGCTTTGCGGTGGAAAAACTGGGCGCTATAGACGTCCTGGTTAACAATGCAGGTACATTCCTGCCCTCATCGCTACTTGATGAAGATGATGCCGCCTTCGAACTGCAGCAAAGTCTGAACGTCAACGCGGCATACTATACGGCTAAGAACATCGGTAAATTGATGCGTGACCGGCGTTCTGGTCATATTTTCAACATCTGCTCTGTTGCGAGCAAAGAAATTATGAAAAATGCTGGCAGTTATTGTGTAACTAAAACCGCGTTGCTGTGTCTTAATAATGTATTGAGGCAGGAATTAGCCGAATACAACGTAAAGGTTACGGCTATTTTGCCGGGCTCAACACTAACATTTTCCTGGGAAGGTACAGACATACCGGCAGAGAAATTCGTTCAGCCGGAAGATATTGCGGACACGGTGTCCAATATTCTAAATCTAAGTAGTGGTGCCAACGTTGATGAAGTAATGATCAGGCCGATACAATTTTAAGTTTAATTAGAGGAGAAATGTTATGGAAAAGAAGCTGTATAGAAACGAATTTGATAAGGTAATCGCGGGAGTTTCATCTGGAACCGCAGATTACATGGAGGTAGATGTGACGATTATCCGGCTACTTTTTGTGTTGTCGACTATATTCTTGTTTGGAACCGGGATTCTGGTTTATCTGGTGATGTGGATCGTGGTTCCGGTTAACAATGACCCTTCAGCACGCTTTACGAAGTTTGATGATTATTTTAAAAAACAAAATAACCCGGCTGGTTTTAACACCTCGACGTTCACTACGCCGCCGCCTCAGGGCTCCACAACAGATTGGACCCGCCCGGACGATTTTAAGCCGCTAAGTAAGCGCAATGACACCGGCAGGACAGTAGGTGGATTGTTTCTGCTGGTGATCGGCTTGTACTTTCTAATGAATGAATTTAACATCATTCCATACTGGTTCCGCCTGGGGAAACTTTGGCCCCTGATCTTTGTGGCTGTTGGGGTGAGTTTTATCATGAAAGCAAAAAGGAAAAACGCCTGGGAGGACTGGAAGGACCAAACCATCAATGAGGATATGAAACAGAAGGAGCAATCAGAAACTAAAGAATTATAAGCCATGAAACTTGATCGAATACTTTGGGGAATCATCCTGCTGTTTGTAGGCCTGGTCCTTTTGTTGGAGAACTTCAATGTCATTGAATTTTACTGGAGAAACGTCTGGGGTTTTTGGCCGATCTTCCTCATTATTGCCGGCGTAAACATCCTTTTCAACAGGAACAAGTCGCAGATTGGCAACATCATATCCATTGCGGTACTTGTTATAACGCTTTCCTTTTTGTTCTACCGCGGACAGCAGCCACCCGCAAGCCACAACTGGATGGGGAATGCTTTTCAAAACGAGATGGAGTTTGATATTGATGACGATAGTGACAGCAGTGATGAAGCCGGTGTAAAGCGGATGCATTTCTCGGAGCATTTTCAGCCAGACAGTGCAAAGAAAGTTACACTGAACATTTCAGGCGGCGGCACCTCGTTTAAACTGGGCGGAAGCACAGACAGCCTCATCACCGCAAGTGTGGAGAAAACCAGGGGTGGTTTTAC
The DNA here is from genome assembly GCA_029851965.1 of Bacteroidota bacterium. Lineage (GTDB taxonomy): Bacteria > Bacteroidota > Bacteroidia > Sphingobacteriales > Sphingobacteriaceae > Pedobacter. The sequence goes on from JARKUW010000129.1 coordinate 3,058, forward strand.
GCTGACCAGAGCGGGACAGGACACCACGCAGACACTAACTTTCAAAATGCAGGGCAATAAAACCCGATGGAATATGGGGAATGGCTCAAACGAAGTTACGTTTAAGCTGAACCAACAACCGGAATGGGATATTAAGATGAACATGGGAGCCGGAGAAGTTAACTTCGACCTGTCGGAGTACAAGATCAGAACCCTGCGGTTTGACGGCGGTGCCGTAGCCCTGGATTTTAAAGTCGGGCAGCTGCTGCCGATTACGGATGTGGTGGTTAAAACCGGGGTTGCCGACGTTAAGATCCGGATTCCTGAAGGATCAGGCTGCAGAATTAAGACCCAAACCGGGTTGTCGTCGAAAGACTTCACCGGCTTCACAAAGCTTAACGACGGGACCTATGAAACGCCGAACTATGCAACATCTACGAAGAAAATATTTGTAAATCTGGATGGCGGACTGAGCAACTTCGAGGTTTCCAGGTATTAATAACGATGCAAAACGAGGAGGTAACCCGGTATATAGTTGTAATTGATGGAAAGCCTTCAGGGCCATATGACTTGTCCGATTTGTCTGCCCTGAAAGTTACAGGCGGAACATTCGTTAAGAAGCCCGGTATGGACGATTACAAAGAAGCGCACGAATTTCCGGAGCTACGTGCGCTTCTGGGCTTCACCTTCCAGCAGACCGCACCGCAGTATTTTGCCTCTTTTGACCAGCGTCTGCTGGCATCCGTCATTGACTTCTTCTTTATCTTTCTGTTTTACATTATTGTGCTGCTGATCAGCTTCGCATTTGTAACGGATAAGAACACCCGCATCTATGAAGCCATTTTTTTGCTTCCGCTGGTTCCGGTAGTTAAGTTCATGTACGGTATCGTTGCCGAGGCCTCTGCTGCACAGGGAACCATTGGCAAGCGCCTGCTGAACATCCGCGTAACCGATATGCTGGGCAACCGTATCTCTCTGGGGCGTGCGATTGGGCGGAATGCGGCAAAAGTCTTTTCAGTGCTGCCACTGTTTTTTGGCTATTTATATAGTTTTCTCAATAAAAAGCAACAATGCTGGCATGACATTGCAGCAAATACGCTGGTAATTAAAGATAGATTGATTTAATCTTTATCTTTGTGCTGCATGGAAAACGTAGCATCAGAACAGCAACTTAGCGGAGGTTATTGCAACAGCTTAACCCGGTATTCGAGGTTTTTAACCCGTGAAGTACATATCGGTGATGTCCCGATGGGGGGCACCAATCCAATTCGAATTCAGTCTATGACCACTACGGACACGATGGATACCATTGGAACTGTCGAGCAGACCATACGCATGGTGGAATCAGGTTGTGAATACGTACGGATTACTGCGCCCAGTGTAAAAGAGGCAGAGAATCTTGCCAACATCAAAAAAGAACTTCGCTTTCGCGGATACAATGTTCCTCTGGTGGCTGACATTCATTTTACGCCCAATGCGGCAGAATCTGCTGCCCGGATTGTGGAAAAGGTTCGGGTTAATCCAGGCAACTATGCCGATAAAAAGCGTTTTGAGAATATAGAATATACCGATCTTGCCTATCAGGCGGAGCTGGAACGCATATATAAGAAATTTACACCGCTGGTGAAGATCTGTAAGGAGTATGGTACGGCGATGCGTATCGGTACGAACCACGGATCTTTATCGGACCGCATCATGAGCCATTATGGTGATACCCCAAGGGGAATGGTGGAGTCTGCCATGGAGTTTATCCGCATGTGCGAAGACCTGAACTATTACAACCTGGTGATCTCGATGAAGGCCAGTAATACCCAGGTGATGGTGCAGGCCTACCGCTTGCTGGTGGAGACCATGGTTAAAGAAGGAATGAACTATCCGCTACACCTTGGTGTGACGGAGGCGGGCGACGGCGAGGACGGACGGATAAAATCTGCCGTTGGTATTGGCACTTTGCTGGAAGACGGACTGGGTGATACCATCCGCGTTTCCTTAACGGAGGATCCGGAGTTTGAAGCACCAGTAGCCCGGGCACTCGCAGACCGCTACGCGAAGCGTGCCACCATGCAGGAAGAACGCCCGGTAATTAACCCCGGTACACTCAACTACAACCCATTTGAGTACAAAAGGAGAATGGCAGATGTGGTTCAGCATATTGGCGGGCACCACCATCCAGTCGTCATGCTTGATGTTTCCGGAGAAAATCTTAAAGATCCTTACTTCTTATCTGCGCTCGGCTACAACTATAGTGCAGGGCTTGATAAATACAATATGACCGACCAGGCGGCCGATCTCGTGTATCTTGGTGACAGCTTGCCTTCATTTTCCTTTCCGGGAAATTTAAAGCAGGTATACAACCATAAAACCTGGTTTGCGCTGCGGGATAAAAGCAATTGCCATCCGCTGTTTTCACTGGAAGAATATTTTGAATGTACTTACCGCGACCCGGCATTGAACCTGGTACAGGTAGATGCGGGAAACTATGATGTTGCCAAGATTGCCGGGCTGGAGCACAATGTTGTGATCGTTCTGGAAACAAATGCGGCACATGGAATGTCTGAACAGCGCCTGTTCTTTGCAGGACTGCTGGAGCGGGGTATTCAATTGCCGGTGATCATTAAAAGGACGTATGCGGATACAAGTGCTGAAGACCTGATGTTATTTGCAGCTACGGATGCCGGTGCGCTGTTTACCGATGGCTTTGGCGACGGCATATGGATCAGCGCCGATGCGACTGTGGGCTTGTCTGTGGTTAATGCCACTTCGTTTGGTATACTTCAGGCTACGCGGACACGGATCTCGAAAACGGAATACATCTCTTGTCCGAGTTGCGGACGTACCTTATTTGACCTGCAGGAAACCACCCAGCTGATCCGTTCCCGTACGGATCACTTAAAAGGAATCAAGATCGGGATTATGGGCTGTATTGTGAATGGGCCGGGGGAGATGGCAGATGCGGATTATGGATACGTAGGAACAGGACCTGGAAAAATTACGCTATACCGCGGCAGGGAAGTCGTGAAGAAAAATGTGAACGCCGAACGGGCGCTTGATGATCTGATCGGTTTGATTAAAGAGGATGGCAACTGGACCGAGTCGCGGGTTACTGGCTAAGGAAGGCAACTGTTTTCTCGCACACATCAAGCAAGTTGGCCGGTAGCGCATCTCCTGTAAAGGGGTGTGCCGCACCGTAAACGTGATTTGCACCTTCAATTTTTTTTAGAACCGCTTTCGGCTGCGCCTGGGCGAGTGTCTGGGCCACATGGAAGTTTACATTTACGTCCTCATCTCCATGGAGGATCAGCCAGGGAACATTCACTGTTTTAGCCTTTTCTATGATGTTAAAATCTTCTCTGTTGCGGTTTAAATCCTGCAGGAGGGAGACGTTTAAAGGCATCTGTTCTTTGGTGCGGGCATTCTCAACGAATATCCTTCCTGTATTTTTCCATTCCTCCTCCTGTTCCGGCTTCCAGAGGCTGGCAAAGTCGGCAATGGCACTCCAGGTGACCAGTTTTTTTACGTACTTGTTTTTTGCCGCTTCAATGATGGCCACTCCGCCGCCGCGGCTGTGACCGATAAGATATATGTCGCTGGAACTGAACGTGTGCATTGCGTATTGTATGATGGCTTCCAGATCACGGAGCTCATAGCTTACTGTGTTTGAGGCGAAAGACTCGAGGTCTGTGACATCCCCGGGATGATCCGGATGCACACCGCTATGGGAAAAGTTGAACTTGATGTAGCGGAAGTTGTGCGCTGCAAAATATTGTGCGACAAGGTTGTGTGCGCCCCAATCTTTGAAACCCTTAAAGCCATGTACGAAAATCACCGTTTTTGTGATGGTGCCTTCATCGTTGCAGGTGAAATCTCCGGATATTGTTTTATCTTCAGCCCCGCAAAGGATAAAATGTTGTTTCTGGATCATACGGCCGAATATTTAGTTGGTTAATTTAACAACAAACATTAGCATTGTTGGTTCTGGTAATTCAACTAATTTAAAAGCTTTCTAAATAACTGTTAATTACAGCGGAATGACAGTGGTGCATTATCCTGTTGCTACTTTTGTTACGTAAAAAATAACACCATACGCTACCTTGGAATATTTAAAGATTATTGCTTTCACACACAAACAAATTGACCTGAAATCGCTGGGAAAATTGGTTATATGTGAGCAAACGCTCGACGACAGATTGAAGAACATTCAAGCTGAACTAAGCGTTAAGGAAATCTTCTACGTTGGAACATGTAATCGTGTTGAATTTATTTTCACAACAAAAGAGGATCTTAACAAAGAATTTATTTCCCGGTTTCTTCACGTTCTTGATATGGGGCTTCCGGAAGAATGTATGGAAACATTTATTGAAAATGTTTCTGTTTACGAGCAGGTTGAAGCTTTTAATCATTTGCTTCGTACCTCCTGCTCCCTGGAAAGTCTTGTTGTTGGAGAGAAAGAAATTCTTGCCCAGGTGCGCAAAGCGTATGAAAGCTGCAGGCTTGCTGGATTTACCGGCGACTATATGCGTACCGTTATGGAGCGTGTAGTGAAGACAGCAAAAGAAGTATATACCCATACCAATATCTCTAAAAATCCAGTCTCCGTGGTTTCTCTGGCTTACCGGAAGCTACGTGATCTGAACATGTGTGCGAACTCCAGGCTGCTTATTATCGGCTCCGGAGAAACCAATAAAAATCTTGCACAATACCTGAAGAAACATAAATACTCTAATTTTTCCATTTTTAACCGTACGGTAGAGAATGCGACATCCATGGCGAAGGACTTAAATGCTGTCGCTTATCCGCTGTCCGATCTTGAGAAATTTGAGGGCGGGTTTGATGTAATCATCACCTGTACCGGTTCTACAGAGCCCATTATTACAGAGAAGATCTACAGGAAATTGTTGAAGGGGGAAACCAGCAAAAAGGTTATTGTGGATCTTGCGATTCCCAATGATACTGCGCCGGAGGTGATTGAGAAATTTCCGATTCATTACATAGAAGTAGAATCCCTGAAGGAAACTGCCCGCAAGAATATTCAGGAACGTTACGATGAACTCGTACATGCGGAAACCATCATTGAGCAGAACATCAGGGATTTCGATCTTGTACTGCGCCAGCGAAAAATTGAAATCGCAATGAGCAGCGTTCCAAAGAAGATCAAGGAAATTAAGCATACGGCGATCAATGGCGTGTTTGCCGATGAAATCAGCACCATGGACGAGAACTCCAGGTTGATACTGGAGCGGGTCATGAACTACATGGAAAAGAAATGCATCAGTGTTCCAATGGTTATGGCCAAGGAAATACTGGTTAAAAACTCTTAATTCCGCCTGATCGTCAGTTCAAATACATTATTTGTATATTATTTAAGACTACAAGTCTTTTCGATTAAATTTGTCCGAAATCGAAAACTGAGCATTATCAGCTAAATTTTGAACACCTTTGTGTTTTGCTTTTTTGGTTCAATTCGTTAAAATACTAAAATCTGAATGAAAAGACTTATTATCGGCACCAGGGGTAGTGACCTTGCTTTGTGGCAGGCAAACTTCATCAAAGATAAGCTTGCTGGCATTGGCGTTGAGGCCGACTTAAAAATCATCAAAACTCAGGGTGATAAAATTCTAAATTTAAGATTGGATAAGCTGGAAGGTAAAGGCTTCTTTACCAAGGAACTGGAAGATGAACTCCTTACCGGAAAGATCGACCTTGCTGTACATTCACACAAAGACCTGCCGACCGTACATCCCGAAGGGCTGACCATTGCGGCTGTTCCGGAGCGTGAAGATGCGGCAGAACTGCTGCTTATCCTGAAGGATTGTGTCGATGTAACACAAAAGCTGTCGCTTAAAACCGGTGCCATGGTGGGTACCTCATCGAACAGGCGCAAAGCGCAGATGCTGGCCATCCGTACCGACCTGAACATCGAAGACCTTAGGGGAAATGTGCCTACGCGCATCCAAAAGCTGCGGGACGAAAAATATGACGCCATTCTGCTTGCCAAAGCAGGTGTTAGCCGTTTGGGAATTGACCTGAGTGAGTTCCATGTTGAAGTACTGGACACCACCGAACTTATTCCTGCACCTGCACAAGGTGCACTGGCCATTCAGATCCGGGAAAATGATAAGGAGCTTTTCACATTGCTTCAACAGATCCACGATGCAGACACTGCCGCAGAGATTTCTGTGGAGCGTAAGGTGCTGAATTTATTTGAAGGCGGCTGTCACATGCCTTTGGGCTGTTATTGCAAAATGGAGAATGGTAAGTATGAGATCTGGACATCCAAAGCGGCAGATGCGGAAGATTTCCCGGACCGGGTGTTTATGCGGGTTGATCGCCTGGAAGGTGTTGCCGAGCAGATCGTTGCTAAATTCAGCGCACAGCGCAAGCTGCCTTCAAAGGTGTTTATCTCCCGCGAAATTGCAGAGCAGAACTATTTTAGAAGAGCATTAAACAAACATAAGATTCAAATTGAAGACAGGTCACTGATCCGGACCTTCCCGATCGTGAATATCCTGGATCCGTTTTACCTGAAGAACATCGACTGGATTTTCTTCAGCAGCCGCAATGGTGTGGAGTTTTTCTTCAAGCTGAAGCCTTCTTTATCGAAAAAGGTGAAGTTTGGCGTTGTGGGCAGAGGATCAGAAGATGCGCTTCGCAAATACGGACACCTTGCTGATTATGTTGGCGAGAGTGGCGACATCAAAGAAGTTGCAGAGGATTTTGCTTCACTGGTAAATGGGGAGACGGTTATGTTCCCGCGGGCACAGGATTCCCTGCTGACCATCCAGAAGTCACTGTCTCCGGACACAAAGATCGTTGATCTGCCGATTTATGAAACGGTGATGGTGGACAACATCGACAAGACCTATGCGGATGTTTTGATTTTTACGAGCCCGTCTAATGTAGAAGCTTACTTCGCGGAGAACCTGTTGGATCCGGGGCAGAAAGTGATTGCCATTGGCAGTTCTACAGGGAAGAAGTTTGATGAGATGGGCGTAAGCTATACGCTGCCTTTCTCTCCTGACGAGATTGGATTGGCAGAAGCTGTGTTTGGAATAGATATAAAATAAAAAAGATAAGAGAGGTTGATATGATACACCGTCCACGTAGATTAAGAAAGAATGCTGTTGTTAGAGAGATGATTGCCGAAACCAGGCTGTCGAAAGACATGTTCATGTATCCGTACTTTATTGTACCGGGAACAGGTGTGAAACATGCAATTGACGCGATGCCGGGTGTGTATCACTATTCTATCGACACTTTATTAATCGATGTAGAAAAAGGTTTGAAGCTGGGCTTGAATAAAATCATGCTTTTTGGTGTGGGGGATGAGAAAAGTGAAGATGCGCATATGGCCTATCACGATCATTCGCTGGTTCCAACAGCGGTAAGGGCTTTGAAAAAAGCTTTTGGTGATGATCTGTATGTGGTTACGGACGTATGTGTATGTTCGTACACGACGCACGGCCATTGTGGAATTTTGGTGAACGATTACGTTCAGAATGATGCAACAGTGACGCTGATCTCCAAAATGGGCCTTGCTCATGCCGAAGCAGGCGCTGATCTGCTTGCACCATCGGATATGATGGACGGCAGGATTGCGGCAATGCGCACGCTGCTGGATGGAAATGGGTTCGAGAATGTAGCGATCATGTCTCATGCGACTAAATTTGCCTCAGCGTATTATGGTCCTTTCCGGGAGGCTGCCGACTGTGCGCCGAGCAAAGGCGACCGTAAAGCATACCAAATGGATTTCCGGAATGGTAATGAAGCCTTGCGTGAAGCCCTGCTGGATGAAGCGGAGGGCGCGGATATACTGATGGTTAAGCCTGCCCTGGCCTACATGGATGTGATACAGAACTTAAAACAAAATACCGACGTGCCTATTGCCTGCTACAATGTTTCAGGTGAATATGCGATGGTAAAAGCCGCCGCTCAGCGGGGCTGGATTGATGAACAAAAAATTGTGATGGAGACCATGCATGCTTTCGCCCGTGCCGGAGCAAGTGTCATTACCACCTATCATATTAAAGATATGTTAGAAAACAACTGGATATAATATGTTAGGATCGTTTAAAAAGATGTTTTCTGGAAATGAAGGTGATGTACCTGTAAATACAGGCAGTAAACCGGACATTTCAAGAGAGAAATCAGCAGAGCTGTATGAAAAAGCAAAGACCTATTTCCCGGGAGGGGTTAACTCTCCGGTACGGGCATTTAAGTCTGTTTATGGTACGCCATTGTTTATTCAGAAAGGTGATGGCTGCAATGTTTGGGATGCAGACGGCAATCAGTTTATTGATTTTTGCTGCAGCTGGGGCCCGCTGATTTTGGGGCACAATCATCCTAAGGTTCGGGAAAAAGTGACTGAAGTGATGCAGAGCGGGATGAGCTTCGGCGCACCAACAGCACTGGAGAATGAACTTGCGGAGCTGATTGTTAAGAACAACAAGCACGTAGAGAAAATACGTTTCACCAGTTCTGGTACAGAAGCGGTCATGTCTGCGATACGGCTTGCCCGGGGTTATACCGGCAAAGATAAGATCATCAAGTTCGAGGGCTGTTACCACGGACACAGCGATTCACTGTTGGTAAAAGCGGGTTCAGGGCTGGTGACCTTTGGAGAAACTTCTTCGAAGGGCGTACCGAAGTCGTTTGCACTGGAGACGATTGTTATTCCCTTGAATGATGAGGCTGCGTTAACGGAAGCCTTCGCCCAGTTCAAGGGAGAGATTGCTGCGGTAATCATTGAGGGTATTCCGGCAAACAATGGGCTGTTGATGCAGGATGAATCGTTTGTGAAGTTCCTCGAAAGTGCTTGTAAAGAGAACGGTGCTTTACTGATCTTTGATGAGGTAATTACTGGCTTCAGAATCGGGTTTGAAGGCGCGGCGAGCTATTACGGTGTAAATCCGGATATCGTTACCTATGGTAAAATCATAGGTGGTGGTTTACCGGTGGGCATGTATGGTGCTTCAGCGGAAATCATGGGACATATTTCGCCGGACGGCGGGGTTTACCAGGCGGGAACATTGTCGGGTAATCCAGTGGCCATGGCAGCGGGTATCGCACAGCTCACTGAACTTCTGCGTTCCGGCTTCTACAAGGAGCTGAATGCGAAAACGGCCGAGTTTGCAGAAAGCATCCAGCGGTTTGCATCTGCAAGGAGTTACAAACTTAAAGTTTTCCATGTAGGCTCTATCTTCTGGATGGCGTTTACAGACAAGGATAAGATCCAGACTGCGGCGGACATTGATGCACAAAGCATGGAGAAATTTAAAGTGCTGCATCGGGAACTATTGAACCGTGGCATTTACATCGGGCCGTCGGGTTATGAGGTAGGTTTTGTATCTGCCGCACATACGAAGATTGACCTGGAGAAAGCCAAACGGGCGATCTTTGATGCGCTGGACATAGTTTTTAGAAATAAGTAAAATAGTGGTACATTTAACTGCCAATAGCCTTTAATTTTGAAGAAATCGATCATTATATTTTATTTCATGCTGCTGTACGCTTTGGTGCAGTTGGTTTCATGGGGAAGCCTGGTGATCAAACTTCAACCCTCGCGAATGGCTATGGTCATGGGAGAGGGATCTGTCTTTCTTTTTCTCCTGGGTACGGGTGCTTATTTCCTGCATCAGTCGATAAAGAAGGAAGAGAAGCTTCGCGACCAGCAGCAAAACTTTTTGCTGTCGGTTACGCACGAGCTTAAATCGCCGCTTGCGGCCATCAAGTTATCGCTCCAAACCATTGTGAAAAGGGATCTGGACAAGGCAAGGCAGACTATTTTGCTGTCCAATTCGCTGAAGGACATCGAGCGCCTGGATGATCTGGTAGAGAACATGTTGCTGGCGACCAAGATTGAGAACAGGTCTTATTCTTTTCCGAAGGAGGAATTTAACCTCAGTGAACTGGTTACCCGGATCACCGACAGGCTGCAGATCCACTCTTGTGGATCCGAACAAATGATCAGTGCGAAAGTCCAGCCCAACATCAAGGTTGTTGGCGACTCTTTTGCACTTTCTTCGGTGGTAACCAATTTAATTGAGAATGCGATAAAGTATTCCGGTCCGTGTGCGGAGGTTGCTGTAGAGCTGTGCGAGGAAAATGGAAGTCCTTTCTTAAGGGTGTCCGACAAAGGTCCCGGTATTCCGGACCATGAGAAGATGTTGATATTCGATAAGTTTTACCGTGTGGGTGATGAAAATGTGCGTAAAGCAAAAGGAACCGGATTGGGCTTATTTATAGTTAAAGAGGTTTTGCAAAACCATGACGCTGATATTAGCGTTAAAGATAATGTACCGCAGGGTGCTGTATTTGAAGTAACATTTAGTTAATCCATTATGCAACAGAAATTAAGAATCCTATTGGTTGAAGATGAAGACCATTTATTAGACGCTATAAAATTAAACCTGGAATTAGAAGGTTATAAAGTTCATGCTGTAAAAGATGGTAAAACGGCGCTGAAGGTATTTAAGGAAGAGCGCTTTAACTTGATCATTTTGGATGTAATGCTTCCGGAAATGGACGGGTTCCAGGTTTGTGAAACCATTCGCCTGGAAAACTCGGAAGTTCCGATTCTGTTTCTTACGGCTAAGAATACAAGCGAAGACCGTGTAATGGGCTTGAAAAAGGGGGCAGATGATTATCTGGTTAAACCTTTCAACCTGGAAGAACTGATTCTTCGCGTTGGTATTCTTGTAAAACGCAGCATGAAAGCGGACGACTTAAAGGAACTGAATTCCTATAAAATAGGGGATAAGACCATCTATTTCAACTCCTTCGAACTGAAGCAGGATGATGGTGTGATTGTTCCGTTAACGAAGAAGGAAACCATGCTTTTGAAGCTGCTCATTGAACGTAAGAATGAGGCCGTTTCCCGCGAGCAAATCCTGGAAACCGTCTGGAATTATGATGTATACCCTTCTACACGTACAATAGATAACTTCATATTGACGTTCCGTAAATACTTTGAGCCGGATCAGAAGAACCCGGTATATTTTCATTCAATCAGAGGTGTAGGTTATAAGTTTACCGACAGTCAGAATTAATGTATAACGCCAAAGGTAGGTATGCGTTGATGGCAATGTTTATCATTGCCGCGATCGGATGCCTCATTTATAAAGAGAATTCGCTGGCCGCATTAAGCGTGATGTTTTTCGCTTTTGTACTTTGGAGCCACTTCAAGCAAAGCTCCATTTTGCTTGCGTCCAAACATTTTAAGCGGGGTGACTATGAGAAAACGAGCAGGATTCTTCGGGAGGTGCCGAACCCGGACCGTCTTGCAAAGAACCGCCGGGGATACTACGAGTTTATGCAGGCAAACATCGCGCTGAAAGCCGAAGAATTTGAAGCTGCAGAGCGGCATTTCCAGATTGCCAGCAGGTTTCCACTCGGTGGGAAGAATGACAAAGCTTATGTGATGATCCATTTGGCAAACCTTGCTTTGCGCAAGAAAGACAAAGAGCGGGTATTTGCTTATGTGAACAGGGCAAAAGAATTGGCCCAAAGCCCCAAAGCAGTTGATATAATTAATAAAATAGAAATAGAAGCAAATCGCTTATAAACAACACAGATCTTGATGAACACGTTATTTTTAGATGCAGCATTTTCCAAGCAAACCGAACGTCCACCAGTATGGATGATGCGCCAGGCAGGTCGTTTTATGCCTGAGTACTGGGAGATTAAGAACAAATATTCTTTTCTTGAAATGTGCAAAACGCCTGAACTTGCTGCCGATGTAACGATGTTGCCAGTGGATTTACTGGGTATCGATGCAGCCATTCTGTTTTCAGATATTCTGGTTACTGCAGAAGCGATGGGCGGAGATTTAAGCTTCACCCAGGGTGTTGGGCCGCGCTTCTCTAATCCCGTACGCAACGCACAGGACGTGGATAATTTGAACGTCGATGTGCTGGACAAGCTTCAGTATGTAGGTGATGCCATTAAAGTGATTCAGCAGCGCCTGAATGGCAGCATTCCATTGATCGGCTTTGCCGGAGCGCCGTTTACCGTAATGAGTTACCTGGTGGAAGGCGGGTCGTCCAAAGACTTTAAAACAACGAAGTTGCTGATCCATAACCATCCTGAAATCGCACATAAATTGTTAGCCAAAATTGCGAAAGTAACTGCAGACTATCTGAATCTTCAGATTGCCTCAGGTGTAAATGCAATTCAGATATTCGATAGCTGGGCGCTTGCGTTATCCTGGAATGATTATCAGGAATTTTCGCATCGCTATATTCAGGAGATTATTGCCAATTTAAACCGGAAAGATATCCCTGTGATCTCATTTTGTAAGGGAAGTTCGGTGTTTGCGCCGATCATGGCAGAGGCGAAGCCTGATGTCATATCCGTAGACTGGAATGCAGACCTTCTGAACATCAAGCAAGCTTTACCTGTGGGTATTGCTGTTCAGGGAAACCTGGATCCACATATCTTGTATGCCGATAAAGCGGTAATCAAGAAAACCATTCTTCAACTGTTTGAGCGGATGCGTGGAGAGAACGGATTTATATTCAATCTGGGCCATGGCATCATGCCGGACATACCGTTTGACAATGTTAAATATGCCATCGAAGTAGTCAAAGAATTCAGGTACTAATGTCTGCATACCTATACGTCCTTGCCGTTCACATCATCTTCGTTGTAAGCTGGATGGCAGGACTGTTTTATAGCGTACGTTTGTTCATCTATCACACCGAAGCAAATGAGCGCCCTGAAAATGAGCGCCTCATTTTGCAGCGTGAGTTTGAGAAAATAGAGCACAAGCTCTGGAACATCATTACTACTCCTGCAATGGTTCTGACCGTACTTGCCGGTCTCACCATGATCTGTATTAATCCCGAACTCTTAAAGATGCCCTGGTTACATGTTAAGCTCGCGTTTGTTGGCGGACTAATCGCCTATCATTTCATCTGTCAGCGGATTATGAAACAACTGAAACGAGGTGTGTTCAAGCTCAGTTCCTTCAAACTCAGGCTGTGGAATGAAGTCGCGACGATCTTCCTTGTGGCGATTGTTTTTACGGTTGTGCTTAAGAGTGCGGTGGATTGGGCATATGGGTTGGTCGGACTAATCGTGTTTTCCTTAACAATTATGGCTGCGGTGAAGTGGTACAAGAGCTACCGTCAAAAGCATTCCTCCTAGGTAAAAAGCCGTTGTCGTATGACCCCCTGATTATCTGCAGTAACTCAATTTATACTGATGAAAAAATCCCTACTCTTTGTTATTCTGCTTGCAACTGCACAGTTTTCCTTTGCTCAGTTCAACAATTCGGCCCTCATCAACAATATACGACCGGATAGCAGCCGGACCGGAGACGTCCATTTTAACTTTTACAATTTTAACTACGTCCGGAACTATGAGTATACAAACAAGTTCCATGACGGGTATACGCTATACGGCACCCAGCTGGAGCCGCAAATCGTGTACTATGCACATCCCAATCTGGCGATCACAGCAGGTGCATTTATCCGGAAGGACTTTGGGGACAATGGGGTTCATAGTGCGAAACCTCTTTTCAACTTAAAATATCACAAACGTGACCTTACCCTCGTCTTTGGAAGTTTGGAGGGCAGCATCAACCACAACTACATCGAGCCTTTGTACGATTTCGAAAGGAAGATTACCAATCCGGTGGAATACGGAACTCAATTGCTGATTGAAAAGAAGAAGTTTCGCCTCGATGCCTGGATTGCATGGCAGAATATGATCTACAAGGGTGATGCCGCAAAGGAGGAGATTGTCGGTGGTTTATCCACAGAGACGACGGTTGCGGACAATGGGGAGTGGAAGCTTAGTATTCCGGCCCAGTTTATCGCCTTTCATCGAGGCGGGCAGATCGATGTTCTGAAGTCTGAACCCTTAAGTACGCTGTTTAACGGAGCCACTGGTTTCAAATTGCATAAAACACTCGATGGGAAGTTAAAGGAAATTTACACCGACAACTACGTGGCCGTATATAAAGATTTCTCGTCAACGAAACAGCGCGCCTACGGCGGTGGATATGGGCTCTGGCTAAATGCAGGTCTGGACACCCGTTTTGGACATGTTCTTGCATCTTATTGGAAGGGCAACAAGTTTATCAGCATCAAGGGGATGCCCTTGTATGAATCCGTATCTTCAAATCTGATTGACAATGGGTTTACCCAGAGTGACCGGAATATTCTGTTGCTCCGTTACGCTTACCAGAAAGAGCTGGTGCCAAATCTTTTCCTCGACGTCCGGTTCGAGCCACACGTAGATCTGGGTCATACCGACAAGCAATTACAATTCAATCATTCTTTTTTCCTCACCTACAAGGCAGATTTCCGGCTATTTAAGATAAAACAATAAATATTTCAGGCGTCGTGCAACTTCAGGCCTACTTTCATCATCTTACCTATACAAAGAGACATGAAGTTTGCTAAAACACATACCCTGAATGATTTGTTGAACGGCTGCAAAGCGGGTAACCGGAAGATGCAGGAGTTGTTGTATCAACAAACGGCATCCAGGATGCTTGTTATCTGCATGCGTTACGCGAAAGACCGCATGGAGGCGGAGGATTCTTTGCAGCTGGGCTTCATTAAAATCTTTGAGCGGATAAATGAGTATAGGGGAGAGGGATCCTTCGAGGGATGGATGCGTCGTATAATGGTTCACACAGCCATTGAAAGTTACCGCAGGCACATCAAATCCATAAAAGTTGTTGAGCTGGATGATGCGCTTGAACAGCCATCAACTGGTGTTGACATCAACGGGCTTGGCATGGAGGATTTGCTGAAGATCATCCAGAATCTGGCAGACGGGTACCGGATGGTGTTCAACATGTATGTCATTGAGGGCTATTCCCATAAGGAAATTGCAGAGATGCTGGGTATCTCAGAGGGTGCAAGTAAATCGCAATTGTCACGGGCAAGGGCAATTCTGAAGCAGGAGATCACAAAAATGGAGCGTATAGATTATGGAACGTATACAGGATAAGGCACTCGATCAATTATTTAAAGATCGTTTCAACGGTGCGGAAATGCAACCCTCTGCCGCCGTGTGGGATGCTATCGGAAAGGAGCTCAAGCCAGAACGCAAGCATAAACCAGCGATGTACTGGATGGTAGCGGCCACGGTAGCTATTGCACTAAGCGTGGCGTTGCTGTTGACCAGAACAGATGAAGGTACACGGCTGCGAGAAAAAGAGGGCAGGATAGCAGATCAACATCCGGCAGGTAGTACCGGACCTTTACCGATGAAGCAGGAAGAGTTATCACCATCTGTCTCCGTGCCTGGCGGTTCCGCATTGGCCGTTGACCAGCGTTTTAAAGCCCTTAAAGTACATCCAAGTTCAGCAAATAAAGGAGAACGTACATCAGTTAGATTGAAGAGTGACCGGATACGGAAGGAATCAAGGGGAGAACAGCCGCGCCGGTTAATTTTAGAAAGTCCGGTGAACACCGCTGCACCTATAACGCTGCGCGCAGATGAACACCAAGGCCCGGCACTTGCCCTTGTTCCTGCACATAACGGAGATCTTGCGCTGATCAGCGGTACGCCTGCGGCCATTCCGCTTGATGCTGGTTTAACGCCCAGGAATGCAGATCGCCCTTCGGCAGAAGCAAACCGACTGCAACAGGATCTTGGCGCACACAGAGAAGAGGGCAGGGCCCGGATCAGAAATGCCGGTGACCTGGTGAATTTCGTAGTGGACAAACTGGATAAGCGGGAGCAGAAGCTCGTGGAGTTCAATACCGACGACGATGACAATTCTTCACTGGTGGCCATTAACATCGGCCCCTTCAGGTTTAATTCAAAAAAGAACAAATAATATATATGAGACGCATCATTCTACTTACGATGACTGTTTTCCTGTCCGCAGGAAACATTTCCAGCCAGGCACAAACAGCCGACAGCACCAAGCGCAAAAAGGACACCTTTTCTGTCTCCATCGGAGGCCGTAATGTTTACGGTAAGGACTCAGATAGCACAAAACGAGACACCGTTAAACGAAAACGATCCGTAACCGGCTTTGTGGGCGGAATTACGTTCACCAGGATAGACCTGGGTTTCTCCAGACTGGTCGACAATGGCAGTTTTACCTTATCGCCGGCGAATGACTTCCTTGATTTTAAGCCCGGAAAAACCAGTACATTTTCATTCGACGTATTGCAATACGGATACCGGTTCACCCCGAACTTTAAGATCTATCTGGCGGGAGGTTTCGACTGGACATTGATCCGTTTGAAGCGGAATATCACTTTACAGAACAACACTCAAGATCTGAGTTACATTGAAGAACCGGTTCAGTTTAGCAAAAATCGTCTATCCAGCAGCTATGTTCATTTCCCCTTGAACTTCGAGTTCCGTACCAAAGAAAACGACAAAGGGAACCGCTTTTTCGTGGTCATCGGACCGGAGATTGGATTTCTGCTGAATGGAAAAATCAAACAGATCAGCGACGAGCGAGGCAAGCAGAAGGTTAAAGACGATTATCACTTTCAGCCATTCCGCTACGGTGGCACCCTCCGGCTGGGGTATGGAAGCCTTGGACTTTTCACCAAGTACTATACAAGCGATATGTTCGACAGCCCTGCGCAATCTGGTCTTAAAAACATGTCATTCGGTGTGACCCTTGGCTTGAACTAAGCTACCTGCATGATCAGCAGACGGTGGGGGAAACATCACACAAGAGAATACCTTGTCTGGAGAAAATACACCAGAAAAAATAATTACGAAAAGAAACACATCACACACAAATAAACAGGATCCTAGGGCTTAGCGCTGTAGGATTTTTTCGTTTCAGAATCTTTATCTTTATCCCGTGGACAACAACATCATCAGTGTAAAGAACGTTTCGAAACGTTACGACAACCAGGCGCTTTTTGGAATCACAGACATCAGCTTTGACATTCAGCCCGGCGAGATCGTCGCGATCATTGGGG
>JARKUW010000170.1 GCA_029851965.1 Bacteroidota bacterium
GAACGGTAAATTCCGTGGCTCCATGACCAACTTCAACACCAATTTCAACATCAATACCGACATGGGTGGGGCGAAACTCGCCGCAACAATGAAGGGCCCTAAAGGACGGGAAAGTTATACGGCGCACGTAAACCTGAACAACTTCAACCTTGGACGTTTGCTGAAACAACAGGATCAGATGGGTCGGATTACGGTTCGTGCCGATGTTGCAGGCACTGGCTTAGATGCGAAAACGGCTGCTGCACGGTTTAATGCCAAGTTGTTTAACGCCTATTACAACAAATACACGTATCGGGATTTAAACCTGTCGGGAACCTTCGAGCGGCAGACATTGACCGTCAAGAGTAATATGGCGGATACCAACATTAACTTCAACCTGAATGCATTGGTGAATATTGCAGGTGAGTATCCATCTGTAAAAGCAGACCTTGACCTGAAGCAGGTTGATCTTCAAAAGCTGAATTTCAGCCCTACTGAATTAAGAGTTGCAGGTGTTGTTAAAGCAGATGTACCTACGGCAGATCCGGATTACCTGAACGCAGATGTCTCCATGACCGCCCTGCAGCTGGTAAAAGACGGACAGTCCTTTAACCTTGACACCATCCTCCTGCATTCCGAGGCGGACGCAAACCACAATCTACTGACCTTACGGTCGGAATTGCTGAGCGCCCGCGTAGACGGACAATATCAACTGACGAACATCGCGCCGGCAATGATCAATCAGATCAACAAATACTATCAATTTGGTGAGGTGACCAAGGTCCCGGATCAGCGTTTCCGCTTCGCGGTAAACTTTTACAACCCTAAGCTGATCCAGAACTTCGTGCCGGAGCTCACCACCTTCTCCCCTTCGCGGATGAGCGGCTTACTGGACACGCAGAAGGATAGCCTGATCATGAATGCAACATTCCCACAGGTGGTTTATGGGGACTATAAAGTAGACAGTACCACGCTGGTGGTTAACAATAATGACGATAAGCTAAATTACCGGTTAAGGATCCAGGGTGTACAAAGTCCATCAATCGCCCTGTTTAATTCCGAGATCAGTGGTGCTGCCGACAACAATTTACTTGGATTGAACATCTACCTCAGGGATAGTAAAAGGAAAGACAAATACGTCCTGGGTGGTACGTTCCAGTCTATCGACAAGAACTTCCGCTTCGCCATGGATCCCGCGAAGCTGTTGCTGGACTATGAGAAATGGACGGTACCGGCGGACAACTTCATTCAGTTTGGAGCATCGGGAATTCTGGCCAACCAGTTCAACCTGAGTCAGGGCAATCAGCTGCTTGGCATCAACAGCACCAGCAATACGCCAAATGCACCATTACGGGTGGAGTTCAGGGATTTTCAGATCGAAACGCTAACCAAATTCGCTGATGTCGATACTGCTTTGGTGGGTGGTGCCATAAACGGTACGGTAGATGTGAAAGATCTGGCAACTACGGCTAAGTTTGAAGCCAACATCACTGTGGATCGCTTACGCTACCAGAAAGATCAGCTTGGAACCCTGCGTGTCGCCGTAAATAACAACACTGAAAATGCCTTCGACGTAAATGTTGCACTCGCCGGCGTGCATGAACTGCGGCTGAACGGCTTCTACTATACCGGAGACGCCAGCCGCATGGACTTCAGGCTGAACATCGACAAAATAGACCTGAGAGCACTGGAAAGCTTGTCCATGGGCCAGATCAGGCAAGGCTCGGGCGCAATAACAGGTGCAATGACCATCCAGGGGACACCAAGTGCGCCAAGAGTTCTGGGTGATATCCGATTTAATCAGGTGGCGTTCAATGCGACGTATGTGAACTCCTACTTCAGAATGCCTGACGAAAGGATCAGCTTCACAGAACAAGGTGTCGATTTCAATAATTTCACCATCATTGATTCTTTAAACCAGAAAGCAGTGATCAGTGGCGGTGTAATTACCAGCGACTATAAAGCCTTCCGCTTTAACATGGACGTCCGGATGAACAACTTCCGCGTCCTGAATTCTACCGCACTGGATAACGAAATGGTCTACGGAACAGTGTTCCTGAGCAGCGACATCAAGGTGCGTGGTGACCTGAACCAACCCGATGTGGATGTGGACCTTCAGGTGTTAAAGGGAACGAAGTTCTTTTTCGCCATGCCGACATCTGACCCTGCGGTGATTGATCAGGAGGGTATTGTGCAATTTATTGATGCCGATGCTGCTCCTTACAACGGAAAACAGGCACTTGCTGCAGATAGCATTGACAAGGCACCGGTACGGGGCATGAACCTGACAGCCAAGCTACGCGTGGATTCCGCTGCAGAACTTAACGTGGTGGTCGACCCATCTAACGGTGATGCTCTGAGTATCCGTGGTGATGCGAACCTTACGGCAACAATGGATCCTAGTGGCAAGATCAGCCTTACCGGACGCTACCAGATCGCAGACGGATCTTACCGCTTGTCGGTTGCTGCATTAGGCCAGAAGCAATTTAAGCTGGTGTCCGGCAGTAACATTGTATGGACAGGAGATCCGATGTCGGCCAACGTGAACTTAACCGCCTTATACGAAGTAAATGCAGCGCCTATTGATCTACTGGGCAATGCACAGCAGATCGAGGCAAAAACCAAGCTCCCCTTCCAGGTCTTTCTGATGATGAAAGAGGAGCTGCTGAAACCGAAGATATCCTTCCGGTTAGATCTTCCGGAGAATGAACGGGGCGCGTTGAATGGCGAGGTGTACACCAGACTGTTGCAGGTAAACCGCGACGAGAATGAGCTGAATAAGCAGGTATTTGCCTTGCTGGCATTGAATCGCTTTATGGCCAACAATCCGTTCCAAAGCTTAGCCGGCGGTGGTGGTGGCGTGTCTACCATGGCGCGTTCCAGCGTGAGCAAGCTGCTGACCGAACAACTGAACAACCTGGCATCTGACCTGATACAGGGTGTAGAGTTAAACTTCGGGGTTAACTCTTCCGAAGATTACTCGACAGGATCACTGGAACAGAAAACTGACCTGGAAGTCGGCCTGTCCAAGCGCTTGCTGAACGACAGACTTACTGTAACTGTGGGTAGTTCTTTCGGGCTTGAGGGACCACAGGCACCGGGTGCAAGCTCAACCAACATCGCCGGAAATGTGAATGTAGAATACGCCTTATCTTCGGATGGAAAATATAGACTAAGAGCTTACCGCCGTAACCAGAATGAAAGTGTCATTGAAGGGCAGATCATAGAAACCGGACTTGGATTCGCACTTGTGGTGGATTACAACAAGTTCAGAGAGGTATTTCAAAGCAGAAAGAAAAAAATCAGATTAAATCAACAACAGAAGCCTAACGATGAAACAACCAATTAAAATCTTCTTATTTATCCTTTCGTGTATGATTATTGCTGCCTGCAGCAATACAAAGTACCTGAAGCCGGGGCAGATCCTGTATACGGGAGCTGAGATAAAAATCAACCCGGATTCTGCAAAGAAGATTGACGATCAGAAAGCGGTTGCCGGTACGTTAGAAGCAAAGACAAGACCACGACCAAATAAATCCATCCTAGGATTAAAGCCAAAGCTCTGGATATATAATGTTGCCGGGGAGCCGAAGAAACCGAAAGGGATTCGTCATTGGCTGCGCACAAAAGTTGGGGAGCCGCCTGTGCTGCTGAATCAGGTGAACCTGCAATACAATAGCGATGTACTCACCAGCTATCTGATCAGCCAGGGTTACCTGCAATCTCTTGTGACTGGTGACACGGTGGTTAAGAAGAAAAAAGGACAGGCCATATACACCACAAATACCGGTGACCGCTACAAGATCAACAGTGTGACTTTTCCAAAGGACACGGGAAATCTGACTAACAACATCAACCAGCATAAAGAGGAGACCTTACTTAAGGTTGGCAACTTTTACGACCTGGATACGTACAAAAATGAGCGTATCCGTATTGACAATGATCTTAAAGAGGCCGGGTACTTTTACTTTAGCCCGGATTACCTGATTATACAAGTAGACAGTACCATTGGCAAAAGTCTGGTGGATATCACCGTAAAGGTGAAAGATGTTGCTCCTGATGCGGGTTTGAAGCCCTACACGATCAGAAACATCAATATATATCCGAACTACCGGCTGCGGCGGGACAGCATATTGCGGAACCTGCAACCGATGGAGCACAATGACTTTAACATCTATGACGACCGGAACACCTTTAAGCCCAGGGTTTTTGACCGGCTCGTGTTTTTCAAAAAAGGAGAAGTGTACAACAGAACGGACCACAACCAGTCGCTGAACCGGATGGTTAACATTGGTGCTTTTCAGGATGTACGCGCGGAGTTCCTTCCCTTGGATAGCTTTAGAAACAACCAGTTAGACTTAAACATCTTCCTGACACCATTGAAGAAAAACTCGCTGTCGTTCTCTGCAACGGGAACAAGCAAGTCCAACAACTTTGTCGGTTCGGAAGTGAAGATCACCCAGACCACCAGGAACGTATTCCGCGGAGCGGAACAATTGGACATCAGCGTGAGTGGTGGTTTTGAAACTCAGGTAAGCGGGTTATCACAAGGCTTAAATTCCTATTCATTCACCGCGGAAGGTAAACTTACCTTCAATCAGTTTATCGTACCGTTTTACAAGCCCCGTAGTACGACGGCATTTATCCCGAAAACAATTGCTTCCCTTTCCTACCAGCTGTTGAGCAGAGGGTCTCTTTATCAATTAAATTCATTCAGCGGACAGTTCGGATACAACTGGAAAGAGAATATTAGGAAAGAACATACTTTTAATCCAATTTCCGTCAACTTTGTGAAGCCGATTGAAGGCGATTCTGCTAAGCTTGCAGACTTGTTAAAGGCTACGCCAGGACTGGAAAACACATTGCAGCGGCAGTTTATCATTGGAAGCAATTACAATTTTACCTATACCAACCAGATGGAAGAGGCCCGGAGAAACAACATCTTCTTCAACGGAAGCGTGGAGACCGGAGGTAACGTTTGGGGATTGTTTGTACCGAAAGACGAGCAAGGTCAGCGATCCATATTCAATGTACCATTGACGCAGTTTGTGAGGCTTGAGGCTGATTTCCGAGACTACTACAAGATTAACCGCAACCTCACCTGGGCAAACCGCCTGAATATTGGATATGGCTATGCATATGGTAACAGCACTTCTTTACCGTTTGTCCGCCAGTTTTTTGCCGGAGGAAGTAATGACATCCGTGCTTTTCCAGCGCGGTCTTTAGGTCCCGGAACCTATCAGGTGAATCGTAATGCCACTTTCTTTGATCAGGGTGGAGACATCAAGCTGATGCTGAACTCGGAGCTTAGGTTTAAACTGGTTAGCATTTTATATGGTGCTTTATTTGCCGACGCCGGTAACATCTGGCTGCGCAAAGAAGATGAGGGCACGCCAGCAACTGCAGAGAAAGACGCCATCCCGGGGCGACCAGGTTCAGGTTTTAAAGCCAGTGAAGCTTTGAGTGAACTTGCCGTAGGTACCGGAGCAGGTTTGCGTGTTGATGCGAAGATCTTCGTGATCAGACTTGATGTCGCCTTCCCGGTTAGAAAACCTTACCTGGCTCCTGGTGACCGGTGGGTATTCGATGAGATCGATTTCGGTGATAAGGCCTGGAGAAAAGATAACATCATTTACAACATCGGAATTGGATACCCATTCTAACGAAGCCCATGAGTATAGTTAAGCGTGTAATAAGCTTTTTTAAAATAACCGGAAACTTGTTCCTTGCTGCTGGTAAGGGCTTCGCGGAAGACCGCGTGACAAAGTTGAGTGCGGCGCTGGCGTATTATACGATCTTTTCCATCACGCCATTGATCATTATCCTGATCTCCCTGACCAGTATCATCTGGGGTCATGCCGCTACGGAGGATAAACTATTTTCGGAAATAAATGGCTTCGTTGGTTCGGAGGCGGCAAAGCAAATACAGGATTTCGTAGCCAATGCGAGCCTGTCCGGTAAAAGTACAATTGCACTGATTATTGGAATTGTATCCCTCATTGTGGGTGCTACGGCAATATTTACGGAGATCCAGGATAGCATCAACCTGATCTGGAAAGTAAAGGCGGTGCCGAAGAAAGGATGGGTAAAGATGCTGACGAACCGGCTGCTTTCCTTCTCCCTCATTGCTTCTATGGGATTTCTGCTGTTGGTATCGCTTGTCATCAACAGTATCGTTGTCAGCCTCGGAAACCGTCTGGAGCACTATGTACCTGAGGTATCCTCCTTGCTGGTGCTGGTGCTAACCAACGCTTTGACGCTAGCCGTAGTGACGGGCATCTTTACGATCATCTTTAAGGTTTTGCCTGATGTGATCCTGAAGTGGCGGAGTGCCATCGTTGGCGCACTCTTTACAGCGGTACTATTTAGCCTGGGCAAATATCTGATCGGCATTTACATCGAGAAAGGAAATCCCGGCTCCGCCTTCGGCGCAGCCGGCTCCATTATTGTTATCCTGTTGTGGATTTATTACACCTCCATTATTCTCTATTTTGGCGCCGAGTTCACGCAGGTCTACGCAGAAAAATACGATCATGGCATTCAGCCTACGCCTTATGCCGTACACCTAAAAACAGTGGTCATTGAGAAGGAAGTGGACGTGCTCCCTCCGCAGCATCCGGAAGAAACCAAAGATACCGCCGACTAAACCGCAGCCGCTTCTTCCACGATGTCTTCTGAGACGGCAGCAGTTGCTGCGTTAAGATCCGCAGAAATCAATTCCTCAATGGTATCTTTTTCAATCCGAAGGTTCCGTATGATGTGCTTCTGCCGGTCCGGCGTGTTTTTACCCATATAATATTCAAGCAGGTTCTTAATGGTCTGCTCTTTAAGGATCACGGGGTCAAGACGGATGTCCTTTCCGATGAACAAGCCAAACTCATCCGGAGAAATCTCCCCAAGACCTTTAAACCGTGTAATCTCCGGTTTGCTGCCCAACTTCTCAATTGCGCGTTTGCGTTCCTCATCACTGTAGCAGTAGATCGTTTCCTTCTTATTCCGAACCCGGAATAGCGGCGTTTGCAGGATATAGACATGCCCTGCACGTACCAGATCCGGAAAAAACTGCAGGAAGAAAGTCATCATCAACAGGCGTATGTGCATCCCATCAACGTCGGCATCTGTTGCGATCACGATGTTGTTGTAGTGCAATCCCTCCAGGCCGTCTTCAATGTTCAACGCATGCTGCAGGAGGTTGAACTCTTCATTTTCATAAACAACCTTCTTGGTCAGCTCGTAGCAGTTTAAGGGCTTACCCTTCAGACTAAATACTGCCTGGCAATCTACATCCCTGGATTTGGTGATGGATCCCGATGCGGAGTCCCCCTCCGTGATGAATAATGTAGTTTCGTATCTTTTGTCGTGCGTACTGTTGAAATGCACTTTACAGTCGCGGAGTTTCTTATTGTGAAGTGATGCTTTCTTTGCCCGGTCATTCGCCAGCTTCTTGATTCCGGCAATATCCTTACGCTCCCGCTCCGATTGCAGGATGCGTTTCAACAATGCATCGGCGACGTCGCTGTGTTTATGCAGGTAATCATCCAACTCCTTTTTCACGAAATCGTTGATGAAGGTACGTACAGAAGGTCCCTCCGGGCCCATGTTCTGAGAGCCCAGCTTTGTCTTCGTCTGCGATTCAAATACAGGTTCCTGCACACGGATGGAAACCGCAGCAATAATCGAAGCCCGGATATCTGATGCCTCGTATTCCTTCTTGTAAAACTCGCGGATGGTTTTCACCACAGCTTCCCTAAATGCTGCCTGGTGCGTACCCCCCTGTGTGGTATGCTGACCATTCACGAAAGAGTGGTAATCTTCGCCATATTGCTGGCCGTGGGTCATGGCGATCTCAATGTCATGGCCCTTCAGGTGGATGATCGGGTATCTGATGTGCTCTACGTCGGCAACCTTGTTCAGCAAATCATACAAGCCGCGTTCCGAGAAATACTTCTGACCGTTGTAGTTTACCGTTAAACCGGTATTCAGGAACACATAGTTCCAGATCATACTTTCTACAAAATCAGATATGTAATGGTAGTTGCGGAAGATGCTCTCATCCGGATAGAAGGTTATTGCAGTACCGTTGCGCTGGGTGGTGTCAATGATCGGATGATCTACGACAATTTCACCCTTCGAGAATTCTACTTTCTTGGTTTTGCCATCGCGGTAAGACTGGACAACGAAGGTTGTCGACAAAGCATTTACCGCCTTTGTACCCACCCCATTCAGTCCTACGGACTTTTGAAAAGCATTGCTGTCATACTTACCACCCGTATTGATCTTAGAAACACAATCGATTACCTTGCCCAGTGGAATACCACGTCCATAATCGCGGATATTCACTTTATGTTCAGAAACTGATATTTCGATGGTCCTTCCAGACCCCATTACGAACTCATCAATAGAGTTGTCGAAGATTTCCTTCAGGAGGACATAAATTCCGTCATCCTGAGCAGAACCATCGCCAAGTTTACCAATATACATACCGGGGCGCAATCTGATGTGTTCTTTCCAGTCGAGAGACCGGATGCTATCTTCGTTATAATTAGGTTCAGCCATTTATGTTTTTGTGTGTGGAATTTACAAATTTAACGGATTTACCCGCTAGATCAACAACAAAGTGTCAACATATTAACAATTTCGACCCCCTATTCCACACAGGTATAGCCGATTACTGTAAAACCAAAAGTTATGTGTACCTTTGGCGCGGAACATTAATTTCTGATGTTTCGTCATATTTATACATTAAAATACATACACATTGTTATTCGAAGAATTAAACCTTATTGAGCCAATCCTAAAAGCGCTCATAACAGAAGGTTACACTCAACCTACGCCCATCCAAGAACAATCCATTCCTACTATATTACAAAGTAAAGATCTTTTGGGATGTGCACAGACCGGAACCGGCAAAACTGCTGCGTTCGCGATCCCGATGCTGCAACTGCTGCACAATCCACACAGCAACACCAAAGGTCCTAAAACCCCAATTCGCGCCTTGATTTTAACCCCTACGCGTGAGCTGGCTATTCAAATTGAAGAAAGCTTTAAAGCATACGGGCGCAATCTTCCTTTACGCCACCTTGTTATTTTTGGTGGTGTGGGGCAAAAAGCACAAACCGACGCTTTGCACCGCGGTGTAGATATTCTTGTTGCAACGCCAGGACGTCTGCTGGACCTGATGGGCCAGGGATTCGTAAACCTGAAGGACATCGAGATCTTTGTGCTGGATGAAGCCGACAGAATGCTGGACATGGGATTTATTCATGATGTTAAGAAAGTAATCGCGAAGCTCCCTGCAAAAAGACAGACTTTGTTCTTCTCGGCAACCATGCCGGATGAGATTCAGAAGCTGGCCAATACCATCCTGACCAATCCAACTAAGGTTGAAGTAACGCCGGTATCCTCGACCGCAGAGAAAATCGAACAATCAGTCTACTTTGTAGATAAGAACAAAAAGAAGGATCTACTGATCCACCTGCTTAAGGACAAGACCATTGAGACCGCTCTTGTATTTACCCGTACCAAACACGGTGCAGACCGCATTGTCAAAGATCTGATTAAAGTTGGCATAAAAGCAGAAGCGATTCACGGAAACAAATCTCAGAACGCGCGTCAGCGGGCTTTAACAAACTTTAAAGCCAAAACAACACGTATTCTGGTTGCTACTGATATCGCTGCACGTGGTATTGACGTAGACGAACTTGCCCATGTCATCAACTACGAACTTCCGAATATACCGGAAACATACGTCCACCGTATCGGCCGTACCGGCCGTGCCGGACTGAGCGGAACGGCTTACTCTTTCTGTGATGCAGAAGAAAAAGAGTTCCTGAAAGACATTGAAAAACTAATTGCACGTACCATACCTGTGGCAGAAGATAATCCTTACACCATGAGCTGGCAGGACCTGATGTCCAAAGCAGCGCAGTTGCCTTCTAAAGGTAAAGGTGGTAAAAGTGGTGGCGGCGGAAGAAGCGGCGCGGCTAAAGGAACCGGACAACGTAAGCCGGAACGTCAGCCAAACCTGAGCGGTGCCAAAAGAACACCGAGCAGCGCCGGAAGAAGGTCTTAAGATTTATATCAAACACTAAAAAGCCCAGGTTCAATCATGAACCTGGGCTTTTTATTTATGTGCA
>JARKUW010000154.1 GCA_029851965.1 Bacteroidota bacterium
CCTCCTTGAGTTACAAGACCAACCGTGGCGCCATTGCGGACCGCATGATTGGCTATTCGCCGCTGCGGGTTAAAAACGATAAGAAGAACAATAAGCTGAACCAGGTGAACAGCCAGGATTCCGATGCGCTTGATAAGTTGAAGAAAAACCGTGACCTGGGTGTCACGCGCTGGGAAATAGGTGGAATGGCCGGGGAGCGGCGGTATTTCTTCTATAAGGCCGATGCGGACAGAAACGTTTTGTTCCTCCAGAACAAAAATAAAGTCTACGAAGAGGAGACGCAGGTGCTGCATTACACACGTCCGCAGGCGAACCGGATTGTGCTTTCCGGCCTCAATGAGTTCAGGGATTCCATCTATGTCGTGCTGGATAAGTCGGCCAAAAAATATCCACTGGTTGAAGGGCGGCAAAGTACAATTGAGCAATACTAAGTATGGAAAACAAGGTAAGGGACAAGGTTGTAATTGCGGGCGGCAGTGGAGCACTGGGGCAACTGCTGGCAGGTGCATTTAAAGACGCTGAGGTCGTCATTCTGAGCAGAACACCGAAGGCGGCTCAAGATCAGGTGAGCTACGTATACTGGGATGGAAAAACGCAAGGCGACTGGGTGGCAGCGCTTGAGCATAGCAAGGTTGTAATCAATCTAACCGGCAAATCCGTAAACTGCCGGTATACGCCGGCAAACAAGGACGAGATCATCCGGTCCAGGGTAGACGCAACGCTGGCGATCGGACAGGCCATTCAGGGGCTTTCGCATCCACCGGAGGTATGGATCAATGCAGGCTCTGCGGCGATCTTTGGTAATTCCGGGTCGGTAATTAAAGACGAAAGTTCCCCTGTGGGAGAGGGCTTTTCGCCGGAGGTGTGTAAGGCTTGGGAGCATGCTTTTGCGCAATATCCTACGCCAGGAACCAGAAAGGTGTTTTTACGGATTGGAATGGTGCTGCAAGGCCGCGGTGGCGTGCTGAAGCCCTTCTTGAATATGGCCAGATTCGGGCTGGGGGGTAGCATAGGAACAGGAAACCAGTTTATGACCTGGATTCACGAGGCTGACTTTGCGAGTCTGGTGAAGTGGGTGATTGAAGAGAAAGATATCGAGGGCATTTTGCATGTGGCGAGTCCGAATCCGGTGAATAATCGGGATTTTATGAAGGCATTACGCAAAGCGGTATCCATGCCGGTTGGTTTGCCAAACCCTGCGTTGTTCATTAAGCTTGGCGCGATATTGATCGGTACAGAAGCCGAGCTGGTCCTGTCGGGCAGAAGAGTAGTGTCTGCTATTCTTGAAAAAAGGAACTTTAATTTTAAATATCCGTATCTTTCCAATGCACTCGATCAACTCGTGCATAAATAGTATGAAAATAATTTTTGCCTGCCTGTTGTTCTGTCTTTATACACAGGGTCTGCTGGCGCAAACGGAAGATAAAAGGTATAATAAGGCCCTGGCAGACTCGCTTGGTGCCGATGAATATGGGATGAAAATGTACATCCTGGTCCTGTTGAAAACAGGATCCAATCAAACAAAGGATAAAGCGGCTATTGGGAAGCTGTTTGCCGGGCATATGGAAAATATCAACAAGCTGGCTGCGAACGGCAAGCTGGTTGTTGCCGGACCGATGGAGAAAAACGACAAGTTCTATCGTGGAATTTTCATCCTTAATGTGAAAACCGCGGAGGAAGCAGGGTTGCTGTTGAAAACCGATCCGGCAATTGCGGCGAAGCTATTGGATGCAGAACTTTATCCATGGTACGGCTCTGCTGCATTGCCGATGTATTTGAAGTATCACGATGTCGTTGAGCTGAAGAAACCCTGATATTAGTCTGTCCTGACCTTGTTTAATAAACAGCGCCAGGTTGGATAGCCTTCTGACGTATTCATCAGCTCCTTCACAAGTGTCATATATTCAGGATTGAAGAAGGAGGCATAGGAAAAAACATCTATTGTTGCTTCCGGTTTAAAGTTCTCCCCGATGATGTAACCGGCTTCGTGGTTAGCAGCACGCGCTTTGTCGAACGCAACCGTACTGTTGACGAATTCCGGATGTGTCTGTTTACCGGTTGCATAGGGGACAAAGAAATCTACAGACTTCGCAATGGAGGAGCCGGAAGGAGAAACATAAGTGTAGAAATTCATGCCGCCGCCGCGTTTAATAACGGTCGCTATGCTCAGAAGTGGTTCGAGCGTGTAGGCATGGTAATGCAGCGCATCGCGTTCCACGAAGTCCATACCAGAACCATTGGCATATAAGTTAAGGTTGATCTGACGCTTCATCATGGTATCTACATATACCTTCAGTTTGTTGTCGTTCAGGATATATGCAATCTCGCCAACGATCTTGATGCGATGTGAATTCCAGTTGTTGTAAGACTTCTCCGTGTTCATCCGGGGATTGTTGATCTCTGCGATGGCTATCTGGGTAAGCCATGCGTTGGTAATCTTGCGGTCCTCAGCGGGGATGTCATCCTTAATCAGGTCGTAAGCTTCAAAGAGCGGTTCTAACTTCGTGTTGTTGATGGGATTGGCAAGGGGTTGATTTACCTTTGCCCAGCTGGATATAAACTCAATGCACTTGTTGCGGTAAATGTGTTTGTTGGTGATCCGGTAAGTATATGCAAGTGCATAGATCTTACCCAGATCTGCCAGTGCTTTTTGTGTGTGGATTTTTTTTGGATCTGTTGCAAGATGCCCTTCGGAGATGATCGTATCTATTGGATTTGGAGCCAGGTTAAGTGCCAGGTTAGCCTGGGTTTCTAAACTGTGGTAAACCTTTTTTGCGCTTTCATTTGTTTTAATGATATGGATAAGCTTTTTTACTTCCTTCGTGTTTAAACTCAACTCCTGTGCATCTGAAAACAAAGGCGTCAGGAACAGGAGTAAAAAAATGGTGATACGGGACGGCATAAACAGATAACTTAATACGATTTAGCTAAACATTTGGGCAATATAATCAATATCAAAAGTGATTATTGCCAGCTGGGCAGAAATTGTGTGTTTTGACGGTTTGTTTGTGAATAAATATGAAGTTTTTCCCTAGGTTTAATGTAAGTAACATGAAAGAAGTAAACGATATAATCAAAGCATATGATCTGGCGGTAGTTGCTGGAAAAAAGACGGCGTTGGCGACGGTAGTGCATGTAGAAGGCTCTTCGTATCGCCGTCCGGGTGCCAGAATGCTGGTGACGGAAGATGGAATGCTCACGGGTGCGATTAGCGGTGGTTGCCTGGAAGGGGACGCGCTCCGGAAAGCTTTACTGGCCATCACAGAAAACAAGAACAAGCTGGTAACGTATGATACCACCGATGAGGACGATGCGAAGTTCGGCGTACAGCTGGGTTGCAATGGTATCGTTCACATCCTGTTCGAACCCATTGATGCCGGGCGGATGAATAATCCCATGGCGCTCCTCAAAAGGTTGGTCAATCAGCGGCAAACAGGAGTACTGGTTAGCCTTTTCTCTCTGGAAGACCGGTCCATGCAACCGGGTTTGTGCTATCTCTCCCTGGAAGCGGATCTATGGAGTGGCGCCTCCACTGACCTTGATCCGGAGCTCGTGCAGGATCTCGAAGCAGCCATAACTGTGGCCCGGAACAGCAATCAATCGACCGTTAAACAATATGAAAATGGCCTGACGGCCTTTCTGGAAGTTTTGCCCCCGCCAATTTCCCTGGTGATCTGCGGCGCCGGAAATGACGCCATCCCGGTGATGGAGGCTGCACATCTGATCGGTCTGGATACCACCATCATGGATGGCCGGCAGACGCATGCGACAGTTCAGCGATTTCCAAAGGCCAAAAGCGTCGTTGTTGCCAAGGCAGAGCAGGTGCTGGAGCAGGTGGCCCTGGATGACCGGACGGCATGGATACTCATGACACACAATTACAATTATGATCTGCAGGTGCTGGAGCTTTTGCTGGAAACATCGGCTGCATACATTGGCATTCTTGGTCCGAAGAAGAAATTACAGCGCATGCTCGATGAGCTTGCAGCTAAGGGAACAGAGCTTACCGCAGAGAAGCTTGGAAAAATATATAGTCCTGTTGGCCTGGATATCGGTGCGGAGACCGCGGAAGAAATTGCCATTTCGATCACCGCAGAAGTGAAAGCGGTGTTTTCGGGTCGGAGGGGGGAGTTGCTGCGCGACAAAGAAGAATCGATACATAGCCGCCAGGAGCAGGTGCGTTTAAGAATATAAACATAGTATCATGAAAAAGTGTGGAATCATCATTCTTGCCGCCGGTAATTCGTCGCGCCTGGGGCAGCCAAAACAACTGCTTTCCTTCCATGAAAAGAGTTTACTGAAGCACGTTGTGGAAGAGGCCTCGGCCTTAGCCGACACCCTGACCATCGTGGTAACCGGAGCCGAAAGAGAAAGGCTGGAGCGGGAACTTGAAGGCGTTGAAGTCCTTCTATGTCACAATCCGGAATGGGAACAAGGGATGTCGGGGTCAATTCACGTGGGTGTGAACAAGCTGAAGGAAATTGCGCCGGAGGTTGGCTGCTGCATTATCGCCGTGTGCGATCAGCCTTATATAACCTCTGGGGTGTTTAGGGGATTACTGGAGAAATTCAAGGAAACATCGTGTGGCATCATTGCATCCGCTTATGCGGATACTGCAGGTACACCCGTGTTATTTTCCCGGGCACACTTTGATGATCTGTTGCAGTTGAAGGGTCATGAAGGCGCGAAAAAGCTACTGAATACCTACTCGGAGCAGGTGTTGCTTTACCCATTTGAAAGGGGAGAAATCGACATTGATACCCCAAACGATTACGAACGCCTCCTCAAAGAATCATAACTTTCAATAAAAAAAACTTTTGAACGGATACATTCGTTAGCTTTAATAATTATAAATACCGCCAATGATTACGGATAACTTTGACCGTGTACACGATTACCTTCGCATCTCGCTAACGGACAATTGTAACCTTCGTTGCTTTTATTGCATGCCTGATGAAGATTACGATTTTACACCGGCTTCCAGATTGATGCAGACAGAGGAGGTACTTGCTTTGTCGGAAATCTTTGTGGCGGAGGGTGTAAAGAAAATCCGGCTAACCGGTGGTGAGCCCTTTGTGCGTAAGGATGCGGCAAAGATCATCAGCGCACTGGCTAAACTACCCATAGAACTTACTTTAACCACCAACGGGACCCGGCTGCACGACTTTGTCGACGTCCTTTCCGATTCAAACATCCGGTCGTTAAACATCAGTCTGGATACCCTCCAGGAAGATAAGTTCATGCTGATCACCCGCCGGAACCTGTTTCGGCAGGTGATGGATAACATTGAACTGCTGATCGATAAAGGGTTCGAAGTGAAGATCAATGTGGTGGTGATGAAGGACTTGAACGACATCGAGATCAATGATTTTATTGAGTGGACGCGGCACACGCCCGTCAAGGTTCGATTTATTGAATTTATGCCGTTTAGCGGCAACAGGTGGACCAGTAATAAGGTGTTCTCAGCAGATCAGATCCTGTCTGTTGTTGGCTCCGCCTACGATTATATCCCCATAGAAGGTGGGCCGCATGACACGTCAAGAGCATACTCTATTTTTGGACATGCAGGTAACTTCGCCATCATCAGCACTATGACAAACCCCTTTTGCGGCGGCTGTAACCGTATGCGGCTGACGGCTGACGGCAAGCTGAAAAACTGCCTCTTTTCTAAGGGAGAGACCGACCTCCTGACGGCCTTGCGCAGGGGCGATGATGTGCTGCCGCTAATTCACCAGAATATCAAGAGCAAAGCCAAAGAACTTGGCGGGCAGTTTACGACGGCCATACAACAAATTGAAGCATTAACCATTGAAAACAGAAGTATGATCACCATTGGTGGCTAATCGCATATGATCTCCGTAGACGAAGCAAAAAATATAATCGCGCAAGCTGTACATTCTTTACCGCCAATAAAGCTTCCACTTAAAGATTCTTCCGGACTGGTCCTCGCAGCTGATTTATATGCTGCTGTTGATATTCCTGCATTTGAACAATCCTCCATGGATGGTTATGCGCTGAGGTTCTCAGTGCGGGACCAGGCCTTGGATATTGCCGGAGAAATGGCTGCAGGTACAGGGCGGGGATTAAGTATTCAGGGCCTCGAAGCCGCCAGAATCTTCACGGGCGCACCGCTGCCGGAAGGTGCAGATACGGTGGTGATGCAGGAGAAAGTGCGTGTGGAAGATGGCAAGCTCATCGTGCTGGATTCCGCCTTGCAGCGGGGCAGCAATGTCCGGCACAAGGGAGCAGAAGTGAAGCAGGGGCAGGTTGCCATGGCTGCGGGTACACGATTAACGGCCGCTGCAATCGGGTTTCTGG
>JARKUW010000159.1 GCA_029851965.1 Bacteroidota bacterium
TGTCCAATGGGAAGGCTTACTTGAATGCGGCTCTTGAGAAAGGTTTAGACATCAATGTATTTGCCAAGCGCCTTTCCTTTTTCTTTAATTGCCACAACAACTTCTTTGAAGAGATTGCTAAGTTCCGTGCCGCAAGGCGGATGTGGGCCAACATCACAAAGGATATGGGGGCCACAGATCCAAAGGCACAGATGCTCCGCTTCCATACCCAAACCGGCGGCTCCACCCTTACTGCGCAGCAGCCCCTGAACAATGTTATCCGCGTCACCAACCAGGCCATGGCGGCGGTCCTTGGCGGCACCCAATCCCTGCATACCAACGGTTACGATGAAGCGCTCAACTTGCCCACAGAGACGGCTGCGAAGATCGCCTTGCGCACCCAGCAGGTGATCGCATTTGAAAGCGGCGTCACCGACACCGTCGACCCACTCGCAGGATCATATTTTGTAGAAAATCTCACCGACGAGATTGAAGCAGCAGCCCATTTATACATCGAAAAAATTGATGCGATGGGCGGTGCGGTGGACGCAATTGAGAACGGCTACATTCAGAACGAAATCTCCGCCTCCGCCTACCAGCATCAGCTCGAAGTCGAGGAAGGAAGCCGAATTATCGTCGGGGTCAACAAGTTCACTCAAGGGCCGGAATCCATCACAGAAGGCATGCAGATTGATGAGTCCATCCGGCGATTTCAGACGGAGCAGATCGCACTGTTGAAAACCCAGCGAAATGCCGCTGCGGTGCAGCAAACGCTGTCGGATCTGAAGCTGGGGGCAGGCTCCGGAACCAACATAATGCCCCTTATTTTGGCCGCTGTGCAGGAATATGCCACTTTAGGCGAGATTTCTGACGTTCTTCGTGAGGTATTCGGTGAGTATTAAAAATTAGGAATTGTGGACAAGAAATGTGGACAAAATATAGTTATCCACATTAAATATTCAGCTTGACTGGTGTATGCTGTTGCACTTGAAGTAGTTACGATTTAAATCAGAAATATGTTTTTTTTGTTGATAATTTTTTGAATCTTCGATCTCTCGAAAGCGCCAAATTCATAAGTGCTTATCGCTACTGAAAACCAACAAATTATAGAATAACAATGGAAAAAACTTGTACCGAAGTATGGAAAAACTGTCTTCAAATTATTAAGGATAACATCCCGACCCAAAGTTTCAAAACTTGGTTCGAACCGATATCGGCCCTTAAGTTAGAAGGCAAAGTTTTAACTATTCAGGTGCCTAGTTTATTCTTCTATGAATGGCTCGAGGAACACTATGTTGGACTGTTGCGCAAGACCGTTAAGAAGCAACTTGGAGATGAAGGAAGACTGGAATACAACATCGTTGTAGACAAGTCCTCAAACACTGGAAATCCCTATACCACAAACATGCCGTCAAACGGTAATGGCGCAGAAGCAAAGATACAATCTATGCCCATTCCGGTGTCCATCAACAAAGACATCAAAAACCCTTTTATCATTCCCGGGCTTAAAAAGCTAAATGTAGATCCGCAGTTGAACTCCAACTATACCTTCGAGAACTACATTGAAGGTGATTGTAACCGTTTGGCACGTTCGGCCGGTTATGCTGTTGCGGCAAAGCCGGGAGGTACGTCCTTTAACCCCTTAATGATCTATGGTGGTGTAGGACTGGGTAAAACCCACCTTGCACAGGCAATAGGTAATGAGATTAAAAGGACCATGCCCGATAAGCTGGTGATCTATGTCTCTTGTGAGAAGTTCTGCCAGCAGTTTGTAGATTCATTGAAGAACAATACCATCAATGACTTTGTGAACTTCTATCAGGCGATGGATGTCATCATTATGGACGACGTGCACAACTTTGCCGGTAAAGAGAAAACACAGGATATCTTCTTCCACATCTTCAATCACCTGCATCAGTCGGGTAAACAGGTGATCCTTTCTTCGGATAAATCACCTAAAGATCTATCCGGATTAGAAGAGCGCCTGTTAAGCCGTTTCAAATGGGGCCTTTCTGCCGACCTTCAGATTCCGGATCTGGAGACCAGAATTGCCATCCTTAAAAAGAAAATGTATGCAGATGGTATTGAATTGCCTGCAGAGGTAATTGAATATGTTGCCCACAACATCGACAACAATGTGCGGGAGCTGGAAGGCGCAATGGTTTCCTTGCTGGCACAGTCTACCATGAACAAAAAGGATATCGATCTGGCCCTTGCAAAGCAGATGTTGAAAAACTTCATTAAACACACCACCAAAGAGATCTCTATGGAGTTCATCCAAAAGCTGGTGTGCGAGTATTTTGAGGTGCCGGTGGATATGGTTAAATCGCCTACCCGTAAGCGGGAGATCGTGCAGGCGAGACAAATCTCTATGTACCTCTCCAAAAGCCACACCAAATCATCGTTGAAAACCATTGGCGCATTCTTTGGCGGCAGAGACCACTCTACCGTGATTTATGCCTGCCAGACGGTGGAAGATCTGATTGAAACCGACAAAAAGTTCAAGGGATATGTTCACGACATTCAGAAGAAGTTAAAAATGAGCTAAGGCAAACGACCTTAAAAGAGAAGCCCCTCATGGATATTCCATCAGGGGCTTCTCTTTTTACAGGCTGTTCTTAAAGTTATTTGATGAGCCCAAGTTTTACCAATCCGTAAAACAAGCCATTGGTATGCAGTGATTGGGCGATCTTATTCTCCATAACCAGTGCTTTCGCTTCCTCTAAGGTGTATTCTTCCACATTGAGTATCTCATGTTCATCAAGGTGCTGTTCCTGCGTCTTAACGCCTCCTGTGAGCAGATACGTAAACGTCCTGTTGTTTGACGTTGCCGGGTTCGCATATACGGTTGCTATAAGTTCTTGTGTTTTAAAAGAATAGCCGGTTTCTTCCAGAAGTTCCCGTTTAATCGCATCTTCCGGATTTTCACCGTCGTCAACAACACCTCCCGGAATCTCCAGGGAAATGATGTCTGCCGAATGGCGATATTGCCGCACCAGTACAATCTTATTTTCTTCTGTTACCGCAACCGCATTCACCCAGTCCGGATATTCCAGGACGTAATAGTCGTCCTTTATTGCTCCGCCCTGCAGTTTACAGGTATCCACCCGTAACGTTGCCCATTTTTCTTTCACAAGATACCTTGTAGAAAGTTTCTCCCATTTTTCAATCTCCATAAATATAGTCTAATTACCAGCTACCACTGCTTCCGCCTCCGCCGAAGCTGCCTCCACCGAAACCGCCGAACCCGCCGCCGCCGCTGCTTCCGCCACCGAAGCCGCCACCACCGTAGCCACTTCCGCCACGTCCGCTGCCGCCCAGCAGCATGCTCCAGAATAATGCATCGGCCACACCACGGCCACCCATCACCTGACGGCCACCGCCACCGCCGCCGCCTCTTCTGATGATCAGGATGATGATCACGATAATGATCACCAGGATCGGAACCGCACTTCCATTTTCTTTTTTCCTGGCTCTCGGGTTATCGTTCTTATACTCCCCTTTAACCAGTTTAATGATGGAGTCCGTGCCGGCATCGAGGCCTGCAAAGTAGTCGCCAGCCTTAAAGGCCGGTTTAATGTCATTCTCAATAATACGATTGGTGTACGCATCCGGTAACGCGCCTTCAATACCGTAACCCGTCTGGATGGATATTTTGCGATCGCCGAGCGCAACCACAATCATCACCCCATTGTTCTTCTTGTTGCCACCAACGCCCCATTTACGTCCCAACATCAGCGTATATTCATTGATATCGTATTCTCCAACGGATTTTACAATTGCAACGGCGATCTGAGTAGAGGTGGAGTCATCAAAGGCAACCAGTTTCGATTCCAGTTGCAGTAATTGTGATGCCGATAAGGTTCCGGTGTAATCATTAACCAGTTTATCTGGCTTTGCAGGCAGATCCTGCGCAAATACAGATCCAAAGGTTAATGTCAGTAAAAAAGCGAGGACCAGGTTTTTCATCAATGTTTTGTTTTTTCTATTCGCGGTGAGGAAGTTATTTTGAGCAACATTCCCAGCAGTGTGTGCGTGTTTGCTCATCAAGATCTCATCGCTTAATTTAACTTGTTTCTATCCATGTAAATAATGTCATTCGGCAGTTCATTCACATCATCATTATCGTACGGGAAGTACATGGCAAGTTTTTCTCCGGCCAGTCTTACCCCTGCAATAATCCCGCTGGCGTAGTTGCCGCTTGCGAAGTGAGCCTTCATGGCTACCTGTGTTGTCTCCCAGAAATCTTCCGGAACCACTTTATTGATCCCTCTATCCCCAATGATGGCGAATTTATGATCTTCATGTGCCAGATAAATCAGAACACCATTGTGCTGCGTTGTTTTTTCCATGTTTAGTTCATAGAAGTACGAAACCGCCCGGTCATAGGCTTCTTCCGGGCAATGTTTCTCAATTGCAACGCGGATTTCTCCAGATGTCAGTTTTTCCGCATCTGCGATGGCAGTAGTTACCATCTCTTGTTCTTCTTCGGTGAAAAGTGCCATATTTTGGTTGAATAAAGATAAGGGTAACATAGGCTTCAGCTGAAACCTACATTACCCTTAAATATGGTTGAAGTCATTAAAATTGTACTTTAGGCGCGTTCTCAGCACCCACGTCGGCTTTGAAACCAGCTTTCGCGCTGAAGCCAAATATGCCTGCGGTAAGGTTGTTCGGGAATGACCTTACTTGTGTATTAAAGACCTGTACGGATTCGTTGAAGTCTCTGCGTGCCGTAGCAATGCGGTTTTCTGTACCTTCAAGTTGTGCAGAAAGATCGCTAAACTGTTGTGTAGCCCTTAACTGCGGGTAGTTTTCTGTTAACACCATCAAACGGCCTAAAGCCTGACTTACTTCACCCTGTGCAGCCTGGAATTTACCAATGTTTTCTGCTGTAAGTTTAGTTGGGTCAACGGTGATCTGGCTTGCTTTAGAACGCGCTTCGATCACTTGGGTCAAGGTGGTTTGTTCAAACTTTGCAGCGCCTTTAACGGTACTTACCAGGTTCGGAATTAGGTCCGACCGGCGTTGATACTGCGTCTCCACCTGGTTCCATTTGGTCTTTACATCCTCATCCAGTTTTACCAGATTATTGTAGCCACTGCAGCCGCTAAACGCTACAAATAAGATCAGGACACCTACAACTACGAATACGATTTTTTTCATGTTTCAAATTTTTAAAATAAATGAAGTCTTCAATTGGGCTTCACCTTTTACATTGAGTTTGGTTAATTTAGTTATTAGAACTCAATTTCTGTACCTTTGTTACAATTCAGGATAAAAACCTGACAAGATTATGCTAAAAGACATAGAAATTAAGCTTTTTCCGCAGGATTTAGCAAATGAGACTGCATTATTGGCTGCTTTATCTGAAGCGCTGAAGGTCCGTCAGGATCGAATCTTAGCCCATAGAATTCTTAAAAGATCCATTGATGCCCGTTCCAGACAGGTAGTCTATCGGCTGCAGATCCGCGCATACATTGATGAACACGCGCCTGTAGAAACCCCTGCGACGGATTATCCGAACATTAAGGGCCGACCGCCTGTACTTATCGTCGGTGCCGGCCCTGCCGGATTGTTTGCGGCACTCCAATGTATCCGCAATGGTTTCAAGCCCATTGTACTCGAAAGGGGGAAGGATGTTAAGCAACGGCGCCGGGATCTCGCTGCCATCAATAAAGAGGGTCTCGTCAATACAGATTCCAACTACTGTTATGGAGAGGGCGGTGCCGGCACGTATTCCGATGGTAAGCTCTACACACGATCAAACAAGAGGGGAGATGTGAACGAGGTGCTGGAGATCTTCATGCAGCATGGTGCACCCGAAGACATCCGCGTGGATGCGCGTCCCCATATTGGAACGAACAAATTGCCGCAGATCATCACGGCCATCCGCGAAACGATCCTTAAGGCAGGCGGCGAAGTTTTGTTTGATCAAAAGGTAACGGACCTGATCATCACATCTGGAAAAATAAAAGGGGTGGTGGTTAACGACCAGGATCAGCATCTTGCGGATTCGGTCATTCTCGCGACCGGCCATTCTGCTCGCGATATATATAAACTCTTACATCACAAAAATATTCTGGTCGAGCCCAAGCCATTTGCGCTTGGCGTGCGCATTGAGCACCCACAGCACATTGTGGATACAGCACAATATCACTGCGACATCCGCAGTGAATTCCTGCCGCCCGCAAACTACAGCCTCGTGGAGCAGGTAGATGAACGCGGGGTTTTTTCTTTTTGTATGTGCCCGGGCGGGATTATTGCGCCCTGTGCCACCCATGAAAACGAAATCGTGGTCAATGGCTGGTCGCCATCCAAACGAAATAACCCATTCGCAAATTCGGGTACTGTCGTTCAGGTTACCCTGGATGATGTTCCAGGCACTGACCCCTTGCGCATGATGGACTTCCAGGCGGAGATCGAAAAGAAGGCCTTCGATCTGGGCGGGGGAAACCTGGTCGCACCGGCACAGCGCATGGTCGACTTCGTCGAGAACCGGCTTTCAGTTGATCTGCCAAAGAACTCTTACCTCCCGGGAACCAAAAGTGTGATGCTGCGGGATACGCTACCTGATTTCGTGTTCCGGAGTTTACAGCGCGCATTGCCACGATTTGGGGCAAAGATGAAGGGCTATTATACCAACGAAGCGATCTTAGTTGGTGTAGAGAGCCGCAGTTCCTCGCCTGTACGAATCCCAAGAGATAAGGAAACGTATCAGCATCCCCAGGTTGAAGGACTTTATCCCTGTGCTGAAGGGGCTGGCTATGCCGGAGGGATCGTTTCTGCGGCTATTGATGGTATAAATTGTGCAAATGCCATTTTAAAATCGCGGTAAGCGCGTTTCTAATTTCTTTTAAGTGGCCGGGGTATGATGATTTTGTTTAACCCACACTGTTGTTTCTCTTTGAAGGATGTCTCTGCAGGATCTGCATGATGCCTGTGCATGCTTTGCGCGATCCCGCTGCACGATTGGCAGGATGCCTCTGTATGCGGCAGGCAAACATTCACAAAAAGCATTTGTTGTCTTTTTTAAAGCGATTGAAATTGGCGATTGCTCGCAAACCGTTAATATAATAGGATATGAAAAATACACTAATCATAGGCGCTTCGCCAAATCCAGGCAGGTACGCCTATAAAGCAGCACATATGCTGAAATCAAAAGGACACGAGATCATCAATGTTGGGATTAAAACCGGGTCGGTAGCCGGTGTGGAGATTGAAAAGCCGGAAGTCATTCACGAGGATGTGCATACGATCACCTTGTATATCGGCCCCCATCTCCAAAGTTCGTATTACGACTATATTGTTAAGACGAATCCGAAACGGGTAATTTTCAATCCGGGAACAGAAAATTCGGAACTGGAATCGTTGCTTGAGGAGCACGCCATTGAGCCGGTTGAGGCCTGTACACTCGTGATGCTGGCTACAGGACAATACTAAATTTTATTTTTTTTCTGTAGGTCGCCCGATCTGGTGGTTGCCGGGGTTATGATTTAATAAATGCAGGATTTTGTGTAGTCGGTCTCCATTCCTGTTTGATATACGTTTGAAGGCACAGAGATTCTGTTGTGGCAAGCTGATGTAGCGGGAACAGGATGCCGAGCGCTCCACCCCCGAGGGCAGCGGGTGTTGCTAGGGCTTCTCCGGGGGGTCGTACCGGGGCTGAGCCGGCTACAACCGGGGCAAGGCCGGATCAACGCCGGTTCAACGCCGGTACGACGCCGGGTTAAGAGCGGCTCAAATCCCGCGATGGCCGCCACTGTCTTGTACTGAATTCACTTTTCACTCGGGAACGCTTTTTACTCAGTTTTTTACATTTCTGGTTTTTAGTAAAAGTGCGTCGTGTTACTATCCGTATGGTATTAATAAAGACGCATTGCAGCTTTAGAAGCTGGGATATTTGAAGATATTTAAATTGAAGATATATAAATTATCACAAGGAAGCTGGTTTAAATCGTGTCGCGTTTTGTAGATATATTAGCGTTTTGATGTCTAGTGGTGCTTATGACAAACCGCACTGGAAATGGTGTATGACGAACCGGCCTGGATCAACCTGGACATTCACAGCATATAAGCTGGACATTATTACTAAAGAAGATCAAATCGTATCAGCGCTGCAGTGCACGTATATCTATATACCTACATAATACGATATTCGTATAGATGATGATATCCGTTTACATCAGCGGGTCATCAATTCTCCCGAATACTGGATAAATGCCGATAATGAACATTACCCCGTAATGTCTTTTATTTATACGAGGAATCAGATGAGCTGTAATACTAGAATTGATACAAGCGTTTGCGCCGCGTTTGATTTTTCAGCGCGCTGAAAACAAGTGTGTACAACACACACGAAGTGCATGTAAAACCTTTATGCAAGCAGTTCAGCGACTTAGCGGGATTAAACAAGAATTTCTTACAAATTGTTTTGTGGTTCAGAATTTTTCTCTACTTTTGCATCCCGCTTCGGAGGAAGAGGATTAGTGAAAAGGATAAGGAAGTAAAGGATTTGAAAGGCTGATAAAGGAGTAGGATAAAGTCTCTTTTTGTGTTTACCGGAAACGGCAAACGATTTCCCTTAACAGGGAATAACAAAAAGAAAAAAAGAAAATAAAAAGCTTGACAATATCAAAA
>JARKUW010000186.1 GCA_029851965.1 Bacteroidota bacterium
GTCTCCGGAATCACCGGGCTGGCGCCCGTGTTGATAAAGATACGTTTGCCGGTAAGTTGTTCCGAGCTGCCATGATCATACCGTACTTCAAGGGTATGTTCATCGAGGAAGCTCGCGTCGCCCATGATCAGACTGAGGTTTGGTGTTGCTTGCAGCCCTGAGGTGGACCCATCTCGAAATTGCTTCACTACGGCCGTCTTTCGTGCCATAACCTGCTTGAAACTGACCTCATATTCAGGGATCTCAATACCCAGTTCCGCACTGTTGGCGGCTTTATAGGCCATCCGCGCAGATGCCACCAAGGTCTTCGTTGGCGTACAACCATCATTGATACAGGTGCCACCAACATATCTTTTTTCAATCAGAGCCGTTGACCAGCCTGCACCAGCTAATTTTTTGGCCAGGGGCACGCCTGCCTGGCCTGCCCCAATAACAATGGCGTCGAATGACTTCATAATCGTGTGTCTGGTTAATCCGTACGGTTTTATTCACCCTCCACGATAGTAGTCCCCAACAGCACCGCATAGTCTAAATTTAGCGATTTAGTTTAAACTAAATGCT
The DNA here is from genome assembly GCA_029851965.1 of Bacteroidota bacterium. Classification (GTDB taxonomy): domain Bacteria; phylum Bacteroidota; class Bacteroidia; order Sphingobacteriales; family Sphingobacteriaceae; genus Pedobacter. The sequence continues at coordinate 562 of JARKUW010000186.1, forward strand.
GTTCTGCTGCTTTTTTGTCGTATTCTCTTTTGCTCCGCCAGATTCATCTTTCGTATGCTTCATATCTTTTCCGCTTACGCTCTTGGCTCCCTTTTGCTTACTTTGCTGGCTCTCCCCTTTTTCCTTGGTTTTTGAACCATCAATTCCTTCGCTCCCGCTGTTCGTTTTAGTACTCATAGTGATCATTTTTTATAAAGATTCAAGTAAATTTCATGCCACTTACAGTGGTGTCAATTTCGTAAAATGACTCACTGAAACCCCATCTCAAAGCGGACAAGTACCTAAATACCAGTTCTATTTTAGGTATTTTATCCAGCCATACAGGCATATATTTTGCTGCGATTGCAAAAAACACAAATCTTATGAAACCGAAATACAAACAACTGCTCCCACTGTTGGTCACTTTACTATTGGCCGCTTGTAGTACCTCAACCAGAATAACCGGATCCTGGATCGACCCCGAAACAAAAAAGAAACCGAGCACTGACGGAAGTATGTTCGTGGTTTCCCTGACGAGAAATATCGAAGTGCGCACGAAACTGGAAAATTCCATGGCCCAACAGGCTGCGCTAAAGAACATCAAAGTTGTAAAAAGTACGGATCATCTCTCGCCTGAGTTTTATCAGAAATTGCCCACAAAGCAGCAGCTGCTCTCCCGTATCCGCCGTACAGGTGCAAGCACAATCCTTACCATGACCCTGATTAACAAAGACAGCCAGCAACGGTACGTCCGGGGCGGTACGATGTATATGCCTTACCGGTACTATGGAGGCTTCGGTGGATTCTACAACTACTACAACTTTATGTATCCAACAATATTTGACCCTGGCTATTACGTGACCGATAAGCGGTACTTCCTGGAAAGCAATTTGTACGATGTGGCTACAGAAAAGCTGATCTGGTCCGCACAATCGGAAACCGTCAACCCGGGTTCGATCGATAATTTTGTACGCGATTACCCAAAAGTTGTTGTAGCGCAAATGGTAAAAGACGGCTTACTTACAGAGTAAGCCGCTTACCTTACACGCTGCTTCCACCCTGCATTAACTCGCGGATGGTCTGACGAATTACTTTTTGAGATTCCGGGTCGCCCTTCAGCATCGCTTTACTGAAATTTACCATCTTGCTTTTATCGATGTAAGGTGGCATAATCGGAACATTCGGATCAACAACCACATCCAGCACCGCAGGGCGGTCGGCCTCAAGAACTTCCTTTAAAGCCCCACTGATCGCTTCCGGATCATCAACCCGGATCCCCTTGAGCCCGAGCAATTCCGCGAAGGCACTGTAAGGCACATCCGGAATGTCCTGCGATGCTTCATACTTGGGTTCCCCGGCTTGCAACCGTTGCTCCCAGGTAACCATATTCAGATCGCGGTTGTTGAGCACGATAATGACCAGCCTTGGGTCAGCCCACTCCCGCCAGTATTTAGAAATGGTTATCAGCTCATTCATTCCGAGCATCTGCATGGCGCCATCACCAACGAACGCGATGGGCACCCTGTCGGGATAGGCAAACTTGGCTGCAACTGCATAGGGAACGGCCGGGCACATACTGGAAAGGTTTCCGGAAAGTGAGGCCAGCATGCCCGGGCGGATCTTAATGTTTCGCGCGAACCAGAATGCAGAAGTACCTGAATCGGCTGTTATAATGCAGTTTTCAGGTAACATGGGCGACAACTCCTGGAAAACGCGCTGCGGATTTATCGGATCGGCGTCCTGCATCGCACGCTCCGCAACGGTTTCCCACCACTGGCGTACGTTTGTTTCCACATCAGTTCTCCAGCTACGGTCTTCCTTGTAGTGAAGCAGGGGCAGAAGTGCCTGCAGCGTATCTTTGCTGCTACCGAGGAGATTTACTTCCATCGGATAGCGGATACTAAGCATCTTTCCATCTATGTCAATCTGCACGCCCCTGGCCTGCCCTGCTTCGGGCAGGTACTCCGTATAGGGAAAGCTGCTGCCGATCATAAACAAGGTATCGCACTCATCCATCAATTTCCAACTCGCCTTTGTACCCAGCATGCCGATCGAACCTGTGACAAACGGAAGATCGTCAGGCAAAACCGCTTTCCCTAGTAATGCCTTTGCGACACCAGCACCAAGAAGCTCCGCAACTTCCTTTATTTCTTCTGCGGCACCAAATGCACCAGCACCAACCAGAATGGCAACCTTTTTTCCCTCGTTCAGGATTGCAGCAGCTTCCTTCAGTTCCGCCGAACTGGGAATGACGTGGTTAGACGAGTGCCCCGTCCCGGAAACGATGTTCCCATGCTCCCGGGGTGGCTCAACTACCGCATCCTCCTCCTGAACATCATTTGGGATGATCACCGCGGTAACGGTCCGGGAAGCTTTAGCAATCCGGAATGCGCGGTCAATGACCAGACGGGCCTGCGCAGGGTCAGTAATCATCTGTACATATTCGGAAGCAACATCTTTAAACAGCGACATCAGATCAACCTCCTGCTGGTAACTACTCCCCATGGCAGACGCCTTTTGCTGCCCGATGATCGCGACCACCGGCTGATGGTCCATCTTGGCATCATAAAGGCCATTCAAAAGGTGTATGGCACCAGGGCCCGAGGTCGCCAGACAAACCCCTACTTCACCCGTAAACTTGGCATGAGCACAGGCCATGAAGGCTGCCATTTCTTCGTGACGGGTCTGGATAAAGCGGATCTTCTGAAACCGGTTAAATGCACCCAGAACTCCATTTATACCATCACCGGGATAACCAAAAACTTTTTCTACTTTCCATTCGGACAATCGCTGTACTAAGAAATCACTTACATTCATGTTGATCGGATTAGAAGCCAGACCTTCAGCAGTCCGGTTTGAGGTTAAACATTCCAGCTCGCCATTCGGTTTCCTGAAAAAAACATTCTGCGTCCTGCTGCGACGAGCGATAGTCCACGGGAAAACACTTAAAACGGTACATTTCAGATTCAATCATTTGAAATGTTTTTTTCTGAAAAGGAAAACAAAATTCCCTGCGTTTACTTTTTATATGGACGTATTTCTTTTCAAATTATACCTTTATGGCGTCGTAAAAAACAAACGGTTAATCATGCACGCAGATAATCACACGAACTATAACGGGTATCCGGCACAATTTCCAGTTGTAGGAATTGGCGCGTCCGCCGGTGGCTTAGCCGCATTCAAGACATTCATTGCCAGTATTCCGGAGAACTCGAATATGGCCTACGTTGTCGTACAGCACCTTAGTCCGGTGCATGAGAGCAGTCTCACAGAAATACTTCAGCGACACACGCAGCTGCCTGTAGAACTGATTGTAGATGATGTTACACTCATGCCCGATCACATCTACGTCATACCTCCCGACCGTATACTAACCGCGGTAAATGGAACATTGAAACTGGAACATATCGAAAGCAAGAATGTCAAGGTGATAGACATATTCTTCACCTCTCTGGCTGAAGTTCACCAAAGCTACGCCGTGGGGGTGGTATTGTCCGGGCACATGAATGATGGTACCCAAGGTCTTAGAGCAATCAAAGCGAATGGTGGACTAACTTTCGCTCAGGATGAGGAATCAGCCGGCGCAACCAGTATGCCCAATAGTGCTGTTGCGTCTGGTGCAGTAGATTTCAGTCTGCCCGCCAATCAGATCATTGATAAGATCTTAGCGGCTAACCATCCATTCCTAAAATCTTATACAGATTCAGAGATCCGAGATAAAGCGCCGGAAGACGATCAGGAGATCTTCAAGCAATTGCTTACCGTGCTCCGTGTTCGAAGAGGTGTAGATTTCACCAACTATAAACAGAGCACACTTAAAAGGAGAATTTCCAGAAGGATGGCTTTAAACAAAATGGAGAAGCCGGCAGACTACCTCGCACTGCTTCGGGAAAGCAAAACTGAACAAGATGCGCTGTACAATGATATGCTCATTTCTGTCACCAACTTTTTCAGAGATCCCAAAAGTTTTGATCTGCTATGCACGGTCATTTTCCCTAACCTGCTTAACCAGAAAAGCACAAACGAACCGCTTAGAATATGGGTTGCAGGATGCGCCACGGGCGAAGAAGCATATTCTGTTGCCTTGTGCATTCAGGACTGCCTGGGCGAATCTTCACAACAACGGAAAGTACAAATATTTGCGACTGATATTTCTGAGACAGCGATCGCCAAAGCCCGTTCAGGCAAATATACATCAGCGGAGATTGAAGGACTCACGAAAAAACAACTTCAAACTTTCTTCAACAAAGTTGAGGGTGGATATCAGGTGAACAAAACCATACGGGATATGTGCGTCTTTGCAAGCCACAACCTTTTAAAAGACCCTCCGTTTTCCAATATAGACCTCGTTTGCTGCAGAAATGTCCTGATCTATTTCGAACCGGTGTTGCAAAAGCGTGCGCTGACTACTTTCCATTACGGCCTGAACCAAAAGGGATACCTGATGCTTGGAAAATCAGAGAGTATTGGTTCGCTGACGGATCTATATACCACTTACAATTCGCAGGAAAAGATCTACCAGTCCAAAGGACTCCGGGGAAGGTATCAGAACATCACAACGACCAAGAAAGAACAATCGTTCAAGGTCCTTGATCAGCATATCTTTAATGGGGGGCACAAAGATGTACACACCATTGTCAATGAAGTTCTGCTTTCCAAATATACACCGCCAGGTGTCCTGGTTAATGGAGCTTTTGATGTAGTTGAATTTCGGGGGAATACAGATACCTGGCTCTTTGTCCCACCTGGCAAGCCCAGCTTTAACATATTAAAGCTTGCACGTGAAGGTCTGTCTTTCGAAATCCGGAATCTTCTACATCTTGCAACTGCCAAAAAGAACACCGTCCAGAAAGAAGGCATCTTCTTTAAAAACAATGGCAATCAGCATTATGTCGACATTGAAGTCGTTCCACTTGCGGAAAATATAGAGCAACACTTCCTGATCCTTTTTAAAGCCAACAAGAGTATTGTACTCAATCCGGGAACGGGAATCGATTCTCCATTTGAAGGAGACATTCAGGCCTATATTGCCAGAAATAAGCAGCTTGAAGATGAACTTTCCCAAACCAGGGAAGATATGCGGGCCATCACTGAAGCTCAGGAGGCCGCTAATGAAGAACTGCAGAGCGCCAACGAAGAACTGCTTTCGGGCAACGAGGAACTGCAAAGCCTCAATGAGGAATTGGAAAGTTCGAAGGAAGAGCTTCAAAGCACCAACGAGGAGATCACAACTGTCAATACCGAACTTCTTGACCGGAATGAGCAACTAAGTAACTCCAGGAAGTATACCGAAGAGATTTTTAATACCATCCACGATCCACTTCTGATCCTGGACAGATCACTGAAAGTCCTCCGTGCGACAGAGGGTTTTTACCAGCTGTTTAAGGTGGCTGAAGAGATAGAAGGAAAATACTTCTATGACCTGAATAGCAAAATCTGGGACATTCCGGAGCTTAGAACTCAACTGGAAACTGTTTTGCCACAGCAGGGCTTTTTCAAAGATTTTGAAGTTGAGCTGCACTTCCGTACAATCGGCACCCGGATAATGGTGCTGACCGCGCGGCAGTTCGAAACACATAATCAGGAGAAACTTACGCTGATCGGTATTCACGACATTACCGATAAGCGGAAGGTGGAGAAGGGCCTTGCAGAAACCGAAAGGTTGCTGGCGGAAAGCAGAGAGCGACTGCAGTTTGCCACGGAGGCAGCTGGAATTGGCGCATGGGACTTTGATCCGCGGATTGACCAGGTCAATTGTGATTATAAATGCAGGGAGCTCCATGCACTACACCAGGAAAACCCTTTTACACTTCGGGAATTTACCGCTGCCATACATCCGGATAACCGTAACGATTTTGAAGCGGCGATTAAAGCGGTTCTGGCAAACTCCAAAGCGGCAGAATTCAATGTCCTGTACCAGGTCCTGTCGCCCGCTCCTGAAAAGGCAAGGTGGCTAAAGCTTAAAGGTAAAGCATATTTTGATGCAGGCCAGACCGCTACACGATTGATCGGCACCGTGGTCGACAATTCTTCGGAAAAAGCCATTGAGGAAGAAACCCTTGAACTCCTCCGGAAAAAAGACGAGTTCATCAGCATCGCTAGTTATGAACTCAAAACCCCAATCACCAGTATCAAAGCGCTGTTGCAAGTTGTGGAGCGCTCGATGTCAAAAGATGATAAAGCCAACACACAGCTGATGGTTCAAAAGACTTCGAAACAAGTGAATAAGCTGGTTGATCTGATTGCTGATCTCCTGAACGTTACCAAGATACATGCGGGCAAACTGGATTTAAACAACACGACATTTCCCATTTTAACTTTGATCCAGGAATGTGCAGAACAAGTGGCCGCAAAAAATAAGACGCATGTGATTGAAATTTCCTGTGCCCCCGAAATCACCGTTTATGCCGATAGACTCAGAATTGAGCAGGTCCTTATAAACCTGATCAACAATGCGGTAAAGTATGCGCCCGACAGTGATCGCATACACATCCAAGTGGTTCAGGAGCCAATGCATGTTAAAGTCTCGGTAACAGATCATGGAATTGGCATACCAGAAGATAAATCTGCACGTATTTTCGAGCGCTTTTTCAGGGTTCAGGAGAACACCAAAACTTTCGCCGGTCTGGGCCTGGGTCTTTATATTTCTTCGGAGATCATCAAACGGCATCATGGAGAAATCGGGTTGGAAAGCGAGGTGAATAAAGGTTCCACTTTTTGGTTCACCATTCCTGCGCCCACAGTAAAATCGATGTCACAAACCGATGAATGAAAAACATTTCACCGAAATTGCTGTAATTAATAAGTAAATAATTCACGTTGCACACCTTAACCACTTGATGTTTATGTCATTTATAAATTACAAAGCCCTGATTATAGGGGTAACTTCCATTGCAGCCCTAACCGCCTGCAACAGCGGTTCCGGACAACTGGACGCGGAAGGTAACCATTCAGGCACCACGCAGGCCGATACAGGCAAACTCGCTCCGGTAGAGACAAAAGCGCCGAATACCAATTACAAACCTGCTTTCGCAGGTCAAACCCGGGCCCCGGGCACCAAAACAAAAACGCCACTAGCCATTAGCGAATTGACAAGCGAGCTGGACCACCCCTGGGGCTTGCGTACACTACCTGACGGACGTTTTCTGGTCACAGAGAAATCAGGTATCATGCGCATACTGTCAGCCGACGGAAAGCCGGTAAAGAAGATCACTGGCCTCCCGGCCGTTGTTGATGAAGGACAAGGCGGGCTTCTGGATGTAAACATTGATCCTGAGTTTGCCAGCAACAAAATGGTTTATTGGAGCTATGCAGCTAAAAGTAATGGCGGAAACATCCTGGCCGTTGCCAAGGGTAAATTGTCCGACGATGAGACGAAAATAGATAACATCACGGTAATTTATCGCGCAGAGCCAGACTATAATGGAACGCTTCAATATGGATCCAGAATTTTATTTGACAAACAAGGCAACTTGTTCGTGAGTTCCGGAGATCGTGCTGGAAATGATATTCGGATGAAAGCTCAAGACCTAAGTACCGCAACAGGCAAGATTCTCCACCTGACCAAAGACGGAAAACCTGTTCCTAACGGCCCTTTTGCAAACAATTCAAAGGCAAAGCCGGAGATCTATGCTTACGGGTTCCGCAATCCCGATGGCTTTGCCTGGAATCCGGAGACCGGAGAACTATGGGAAGCTGAATTCGGCCCGCGGGGGGGAGATGAAATTAACATCATCCGCCCTGGTAAAAATTATGGATGGCCGGTAATCACCTACGGAATAGAATATGCGGGAGGCAAGGTTGGTGAGGGCATCCAGCAAAAAGCAGGCATGGAACAACCCGTTTATTACTGGGATCCGGTATTGTCTCCAGGAGGGATGACCTTTTACGACAGTGATGTCATTTCGGAATGGAAGAACAACCTGTTTGTAGGCGGACTGAGCAGTACACACATTGCAAGACTAGTAATCAAAGACAACAAAGTTGTCGCTGAAGAACGGTTGCTGGCAGATAAAGGTGAACGATTCCGTGCACTGACAGTCGGCAAAGATGGCGCCCTGTATGCTGTAACGGATGCAGGTAAGATGTTTAAAGTGACGAAGAAATAATCTACACCCACGCTCTGACATCATTAAGGCTTAACACCGGCAGCAATTCCTACAGGAAAGGCGCCGATGTTAAGCCTTTTTTCTTGCACACTATACCGGTTGCCGCAGATCTGGCGCGGTTTATTGTTAAATGCCAATTATCATAAAACCAGTACGGAAGATGGTTGTTTAACAGCAACATACTCAACAGCATTGCTCATGAATGACAACGTAAAGAATCTCAAAACAGAAATCCTCTCAGACAACTGGTATACCTTAAAAAAGATTACATACGATTTCCGCAACAAGGACGGGCAATGGGCGACGCAGACACGTGAAGCCTACGATCGTGGGAACGGTGCTGCAATTCTGCTCTACAATACGGAGGAATACACCGTCATTCTCACCAGGCAATTTCGCTTACCGACCTATATCAATGGAAACCAGTCGGGTATGTTAATCGAAACCTGTGCCGGCTTGCTCGATCATGATAGTCCGCAAGACTGCATCCGTAAGGAGATTAAGGAGGAAACCGGATATGAGTTAAAGCAGGTCACAAAGGTTTTTGAGGCCTATATGTCTCCGGGCTCCGTCACAGAAATACTTCATTTCTTTATCGGGGAATACGATGAATCCATGAAAACTTCAGAAGGCGGCGGACTGGAAGACGAACAGGAGTCCATAGAAGTCCTGGAGCTTCCCTTTGAGAAAGCCGTTAAAATGGTCGCCTCCGGCGAAATCAAGGATGCGAAGACCATTATGTTGATTCAGTACCTGCAGCTTCAGGAGATCATGAAACAACCGGATGCCCGGGTACGCTAAATGATGACTGAATAATAGATTTCCTCTATTGTCGTATAGAGAATAACAGTTTTCTTCTTGTTTCCATTCTATTTACTTTTAGAAAAAATTAGTTAGGATGGAAAACGAAAATAAACCCGCTAGAAAACTCACAACTGCATCAGGAAGACCCTATGCGGAACATGAAAACACACAATCGGTAGGAAGCCGCGGCCCCTTGTTGCTGCAGGATTTTATACTGCATGAAAAAATGGCCCACTTCAATCGGGAGCGGATCCCGGAGCGTGTCGTGCATGCAAAAGGAACAGGCGCCTATGGAACATTCAAGGTGACCCACGACATCACAAAATACACCAAAGCAAAGATCTTTGCCAAGATCGGAAACACATGCAGGATCTTCTTACGCTTCTCTACGGTTGGCGGCGAGAAAGGCAGTTCGGATGCAGAACGTGATCCACGCGGATTTGCAGTGAAGTTCTACACGGAAGATGGAAATTGGGACCTTGTCGGAAACAATACTCCTGTATTCTTTGTCAAAGACCCTAAGAAATTCAGCGACTTCATTCATACGCAGAAAAGAGACCCGAGAACAAACCTGAAGAGCGCTACGATGATGTGGGACTTCTGGTCGCTTAACCCGGAAAGCCTGCACCAGGTCATGATCCTGATGACCGACAGAGGTACTCCATACAGTTACCGCCACATGGATGGTTTCGGAAGCCATACCTACTCCCTCATAGATGAGAACAACAACCGGGTTTGGGTGAAGTTCCACTTCAAAAACCAGCAGGGAATTAAAAACCTGACGGCTGGCCAGGCCAGTCAGATGCATGCTACGGATATGGACCACGCGCAACGGGACCTTGTAAGTGCACTGGACAATGGCGACTTTCCAAAATGGACCATGAAGATCCAGGTCATGACTGAACAGGAAGCAAGGGAATTCCGCTGGAATCCATTCGATCTGACCAAGATCTGGCCGCACGCAGACTTCCCTCTAATTGAAGTTGGCGAAATCGAGTTGAATCAGCTCCCAAACAATTACTTTGCACATGTAGAGCAAGCGGCATTTGCACCTTCAAACCTGATTGATGGTATTGGCTTCTCGCCGGATAAAATGCTGCAGGGTAGAATCCTCTCCTACGCCGATGCCCAAAGATATCGCCTGGGGATAAATTATGAACAAATACCGGTGAACAGATGTCCTTTCATGGTGAACAACTACCATAGAGATGGCCAGATGCGTGTTGACGACAACGGAAATGATGATCCAAACTACTACCCAAACAGCTTCGGCGATGTAGTTCCTGATGAAAGTTATAAGGAACCGGCATGGGAACTGGAATCCAATGTAGCCGACTGGTACGACCGCAATGCTGGTCCTGGCGATGACGACCACTATACGCAGCCTGGCGACTTATACAGGAAAGTCCTTAGCCAAACCGATCGCATCAACCTCGTGAATAACATCGTAGGATCAATGATGGGCATTGCCGGTCCGAAAAGAGCTAAGATCATTAACCTGCAGCTGTGTCATTTCTTCCGGGCAGACATACAACTGGGCATGGCCATTGCAAAAGGCCTCGGCGTAGATGTAGAGCAGGCCATGGCTTCCAGGCACTAGCTAACCAGATAAATAAACACGATATAAATCAAAAGGCCGGGTTTCTTCAGCAATCCGGCCTTTTTTATGCTCAATTCAGTGCGGCACCTCTACTTCAGGCTCCACATAAACCTGTTTGACAGTCGGATACTCCCGCTGTATATTTTCACGGATCCGCTGAATGGCAACGGCAATCTCGTTGCTTTTCAACTCCGCGTTAAAGCTGACCTTCAACAGTAGAAGTACTTCTTCAGGAGCCATATACATAGATAACGGCAATTCTGAATTTCTGATGGAAGGATCACTTTTTACGATAACAGAAATCCTTTCTAGTAGGCCTCGATCCGCAGTCTCTCCCATCAGCAGACTACGGCTCTCCCGGGCAAGCATTATAGAAATGAACGTCAGCAGTAGCCCAATGATAATGGAAGCCGCTCCGTCGAAATACGGATTGTTTAGCTGGTGACCGAGATAGACGCCAAGGAAAGCCACGATAAGTCCAAGTACGTCTGCCGCATCCTCAAATACCACGACAAATGTAGATGGATCTTTGCTGATGTTTACAAACTTCCAGAAAGGGATACTACCGCGTTGCCGGTTAAACTCTTTGATGGCCGTGATAAACGAAATGCCGTCGAAGAGAAAGGCAAAGCCCAGCACATAATAGTTCCACTTTGGATCTTTCATCGGCTCCGGGTGCTGGATATGTGTTATCCCTTCATAAAATGATATTCCTCCCCCTACGGCGAAGATGAGAATGGAAACGATAAAAGCCCAAAAATAGAGTTCTTTTCCGTATCCAAATGGCCGCACGGCGTCGGCCGGCTTCTTACTCCTGTGAATTCCATACAACAACAAGATTTCGTTTCCGGTATCTACCAGGGAATGGATTCCCTCGGAAATCATAGCCGAACTGCCGGTTACCCCAGCTGCAACGAACTTGGTTACTGCAATCAGAAAGTTCGCGATAAGTGCGCTGTATATAGGTACTTTTGATGCTGCCACAAAATTTCAAACCGGAAAATCCCCTTATTTGTTTGAAGATTTTTCAGGGAGGCGATCTTGCGCCTGGTCTATACAATGCGGGGCAGTATTTTAAAGAATGGAAAAGCCCTGACGCTTGATGATCCGCTGCCCTTTTTCATTGATTTCTATTTTGTGAGACGTATTTGCTGCGGACTGCCCGTTTATACCGTTAACCTGCCCATTATCTATTAAGTTCTTAACGAAATGGGTGGCGTGGACAAGCGCTTCCTGATCCGCATCGCTCTCGTTTAATGACTTAACTTTATACTGATCATCCAATTCCAGGTCGATGTGCACCGGGACAGGAACGAAAACCGCATCCCCTTCCTGAAGTACAACGGGATGCAGCTTATTTGCCTGCACCTCCAATTGATGATCATCCTTTCTGGAATAACTCAGCAATTCATATCCCTGTTCATCCAGTTCCTTCGCGAGTCCAATTTTTGAAAATGCCATATTTAATTAAAATTGATATTCAATAGTCTAAACCTAAATCAAGGTTTTATTCTAAACTTAATGAAGGGTTTGATTCCCGCTCTGAGTACAGTGCTCAAAAGTAACAATCAACAAAAGTGACAATCAATACGCAGCCGCTTCAGCACCAGATCTTTCCCGTCCCTTCTTAGTTCATGTGTATGCCGTTCGTATCCCCCCTTTTGATTTACAGCCGGTACAATTGTTTTTCCTTTCGGCTGGCTATCAACCGCTAGTTTCAATCGTCCTCTACGGAGCAGATCTTCCAGGAATGACTTTGCCGCCACATCTTCTGCAGTAGAATCAATAGAACCCACATCTATATCTGCTCCGGTGATGTTATAATGTGTGGATTCTGCCGCAGAATGTACCACGATGTTGTCTGTACCCAATCCGTATTCCTGAACGGCCAAACTGAGCTTCGGCAATTCCTTGCCGCCCTTCTGGTCCAGCGTGGCGTTTACCTTATTCTTCTTCAAGGCGGCAAAAGAGAATATTGCCGAATTTGCCGGAGAAACAATGCCGTGCTTCAGGAACCCGCTTCGTAATGCTTCCACATAGGCCGTTTTTGGAAATTCAGATTGTGCCACCTGCATCATGCTCACAGCAACCTGGCTGAAAAAAGCGGGAACCACAGATGCGGATTGTATCGCGAGAACCAGGATCTTTCCCATATCCAGGCTAACCTGCAATAGGTTGGCTTCATCGGCCGTCGGTCTTGACTTAAACATATTTGCCAGTCCTTCAAAAAATGCCGAAGTGAATACCCTGGAGAAAGAATGCGGTTCAGAGGAAAGCGTGTGTGCAGGTGCATAAGAAGGCAGCTTATCCGGATCCTGATAGAAGAAAGCATTCACCGCATTCCTTAGGCTGTCCGGATCTACAGACGTTGGGCTGCTTTGCCGGATCGCCCATCCAAGTTGTTCCGCCAGCCTAGAAAGCCGGGAGTTCCGGTAAATGGTATTGCCAGTCTCTGCCAGCACGGCCAGCCGTAAACTCGGAACCTGTAAAGAACAAAGGATCGCACTGATGTCTCCAAAAGACTCGTGAAAAGCAGCAACTTCTATACTTGCCGCATCCCACAACTGCGGTTTAATGGAATCCAGTACCGCATGGCCATGTTCATGGCAAACCACATCCGGACTATCGCAGGAATAGAAAGTCCGTGAGCCCACATTGCCCTGAAAGAAACGCAGTCCTACCCTGTCGTAATAGGCATTTAAATTGTCTCCATAATAGAGGTCCACGGGGAGCACGGCGCCAACCTGCCAGGAAAGGCCTGGCAGCTGCTTGCTCCAATAGT
>JARKUW010000194.1 GCA_029851965.1 Bacteroidota bacterium
GCCATGCCATCTCTGGCTTAACCAACATGCAGCTGCCCTCCCTGGTTGCTGTTATTGGATTTTTCATCGGTGGGCTTGCCACAACTTATTTGATATTACCTCAGCTGTTTTAACCTTTAGAACTTAATTATGAAATCTGTAAAATTTATACTCGCCGGCGTTCTGTTCGGCATCATTATGAGTAAGTCTGAAGCGATATCCTGGTATCGTATTCAGGAGATGTTCCGTTTCCAATCTTTTCATATGTATGGACTTATGGGAACGGCTGTGCTCTTAGGTGGCTTTGCTGTGTTCCTGATCAAAAGGTTTAAGATCAATGATTATACCGGTAAGCCCATCGCTTTCAAGGATAAAGAACAGAGCTTTCCCAGATATATCCTGGGCGGAACCATTTTCGGACTGGGATGGGCTTTAACAGGCGCTTGCCCGGGTCCAATGTTCGTAAATATCGGCCAGGGCTATTTTGGAATCTTGATTGTAATATTTGGTGCATTGGCGGGCACGTACCTGTACGGTGTAATTAAACACCGGCTTCCCCACTAACTACTTGTCCTGGTGATATCAATCACCGTAAATAAAAAGCAGCCTTTAAAAATTATCAAATCAGAAGAACATGAAAGTTGAACAGTTTGAAGATAAAAATCTTGCCCACTACAGTTATGCAATTTTAAGTGAAGGAAAACGTGAAATTGTATTAATTGATCCTGCCCGTAATCCTCAGCCTTATTACGATTATGCACAGCAACACTGTGCGAAAATCACTGGCGTTATTGAGACACACCCACATGCAGATTTTGTAAGTAGTCACCTGCAGATTCAACAGGAAACCGGCGCAAAACTATATGCAAGCAAATTGATGCATCCGGATTTTTCCTTTATACCCTTTGATGAAGGTGCTGTGCTCGAGCTTGGTCAGGTAAAGCTAAAATCACTGAACACACCCGGGCACTCTCCGGACAGCATCTCTATCGTGTTGGAACACGAGGGACAAGACCGCGCGGTATTTACAGGAGATACTTTATTTATCGGAGATTGTGGAAGACCGGACCTGAGAGAACAAAATGAAGCGCTGGATTTAAAGCGTGAAGCGCTGGCGAAGAAAATGTATAGCTCGCTTAGAGGCAAACTGATGTTGCTTAACGACGATGTAATCGTCTATCCCGCACATGGAGCAGGCACACTTTGCGGTAAAGCATTGAGTAAAGCCAATAGCAGTACCATTGGCGCAGAGAAAGCAACAAACTGGTCTCTACAGGATCTGTCTGAGTCTGAATTCGTCAGGGAATTAACCGCCGACCAGCCGTTTATTCCAAAGTATTTCCCTTACGATGTTGATTTAAATAAAAAGGGCGCTCCTGCATTCCAGGAGAGTTTGGACAAAGTTATACGGGGAGAGAAAGTGGATGATCTGGAGAAGGCTGCAATGCTAGATTCGGGGATAAACGTCATTGACACGAGGAATTCCATAGCATACAAAAAGAAGCACCTGAAAAACTCCATTAACATTATGGATGGCGAGAAATTTGAAACCTGGTTAGGTGCATTGGTATCGCCTGGCGAGCCATTTTATCTGGCAGCTGAAAACAACGAAGCATTAACGCTTCTATTGGAAAGGATTGCTAAAATCGGATATGAACAGTTCATTGAGGACGCTTTTGTGCTTGATTTCGGAATCGAGGCATCGGCCGAATTAGATTTCAAAGCGTTCAAGGAGCATCCCTCCGCATACACCATTGTGGATATCCGCAACAAAAGTGAGGCTGAAAGTCAGCCTGCGTTTAAAGAATCCATTAATATCCCGCTGCCAGAACTCAGTAAACGTTTTGCGGAGATTCCCACCGATAAACCAGTTGTTGTTCATTGCGCCGGTGGGTACCGGAGTGCCGCAGGAAGTAGCCTCTTGGAAAATAAGCTTAACGCTGAAGTATTTGATTTGAGTGACCAGATTAAAGCGTTTATTTAAGGTGTTGTCTGTGTCCCGTTCTGATTTGACTTTACCCCCTACTGCCTTACCTTTTCCTTACCTCTTCCTTACCTTTCCTTTACCTTTGCCTTACCTCCAGGGTAAGGCAAAGCTAGGGAAGAGCTAGCGCAAATACAATCGCTTTCCCGATCCGCTTAGTCCGCAACAGGAAAAGAAACCACAGCGGAAGTCCTCCGGCGCCATAGCTCTGGCCAGGATCAAACCGGAGCCGATGCCTCAGCACCAGAAACATGCAATTTCTACGCAGTAAAAAAAGATTCATCTCCGCTTAGGTTTCCTCTTTAAATGTGTAAATTGTACACATATTAACCTAAACCAAATACGTATGAACTCACGTCGCGACTTTTTCCAGAAACTAGGCGGATCCGTCTTAGCTTTACACCTTGCCCCTCTTCTCGCATCCGCAGATGAAAAAGACCACATCGAACAGCCTTATGCCGGACCAGTTTTACGGGTGGCGATCATGGGTCTGGGCAGCTATGGAACCCGGGTGGCAGAGGCCATGCAGTCTTGCACCAAAGCCAAACTGGTGGGCGTAATCAGTGGCACTCCTTCTAAGATCAAAGACTGGCAAGGCAAATATCAGATTCCGGAAAAAAACTGCTACAACTATCAGAATTTCGATAATATTAAAAACAATCCCGACATCGATGCCGTATATGTCATCACACCAAATTCGCTGCACCATGATCAGGTAATCCGCGTGGCTAAGGCCGGGAAGCATGTAATTTGTGAAAAGCCGATGGCGCTGAATGCCCGTGAAGGCCAGGAAATGGTTGAGGCTTGTAAAAAGGCAAATGTGAAGTTGCTCGTCGGTTACCGGATGCACTTTGAACCGAAGACACTTGAGATCATCCGGATGAGAAAGGCAGGCGAACTTGGTAAAATCAAGTTTTTCCAGGGACTTTGCGGGTTTAAAACCGGAGATCCAAATCAATGGCGTCTGAACAAGGAACTTGCTGGTGGAGGCTCCTTAATGGACATCGGCATCTATGCCATCAATGGCTCCAGGTATATGGTGGGCGAAGAACCGATATGGGTTACCGCGCAGGAAACGAAGACCAACCCGGCCATGTTTAAAGAAGGCGTTGATGAAACCATACAATTCCAGATGGGCTTTCCGAGCGGTGCAGTTGCATCCTGTTTATCCACCTACAACATGAACAACCTGGACCGATTCTTCCTGAACGGTGAGTCAGGATTCGCAGAGATGCAGCCCTCAACAGGATACGGACCGATCAAAGGGCGTACAAACAAGGGTGAGCTTACCCAACCTCACGCGACCCACCAGATGGTGCAGATGGAAGAAATGTCAGACATTATACTTCAGGGCAAGCAGCCCGTAGTTCCTGTGGACGGACAAGAAGGCGTCAGAGATTTGAAAATTATCGATGCGATTTATGAGGCAGTGAAAACCGGTAAAAAGGTCGAACTGAGTATATAACTGCATCAACAGCTTAGCAATATTAATGCAGGGTGCCACCAGACGTATGTTTGGTGGCATTTTGCTGTTCAAACACTTTAAACTTCCGCTGCGCGGCTTTATACGCGGCATATGTGTTGCCACCGGTATCCAGGTTGCGGACAACATTGATTAATTTAAGTAACTGAATTTTCCCTGGGCTGAGCGCAGGGGCGGAAAGTTTTAGCAGCCCGGAGACTTCATCTCCGAGAAGGTAACGCATCAGGCCGATAAGTTCCAGGCTGGAAACGGATTGCTCCTTGGCTGCAAGAGATAGATAGTCTGTGAGTGCCCGGGTGAGGCTTTGCCCATGGGCGGACGCCCTGAATTGCCGTCTTCGGATCATGGCCTCCAGCAGCTGCGCCTGCTTTCCGGTTTCAGGAAGCAGGTCTTCGTTTAACCCAAGCAAATATCCAATCACATTCCAGAGGTGCATAAATCCCAACTGGCTTTCATACTGGATCGTGTAGCCGAGCTTGCGCAGACCACGAATGACAATAAGCGAGAAGGAAAGGTTTGTTCCAGCCATATCCTCCTGGTTGAGTGGTGTGCCCCAGCTGAGGTCCCACTGTCCGCTTGTAGCCGAATAGTAACGGGCGGCCGCATGCCGAAGCCTGACCTGAAGAATACGGGCGAAGCCCCTACCATCTTTTTCAAAAGCATCCGGTGCCATCACATCCCAGATGAATGCGGCCGTTTCATTCAGCCTTTTCCCTGTATCTTTTTGCATGCGCTCCGAAAGCTGAAGAACCATTGCCCCGTCTGCTGCCGCGTAGCAGTATGGCAGGGATAAAAGCCCGAGCAAATTCATGATGGCCTCCGCGTGAGCGGCGAAGAAAGCATACCCGCGTGACATCAGCTTTCGATCCGCCCAAGCTGGGAGCGTCGAAGCATTGTTCATGAAATCGTGTGATTTATATGCTTCCGGCAAATTCAGCATATTCCCATTCAGGACGGATGCTTGCATCCAGGCGTATAAGGCGGACTTTGATCTGGGATCGGAAAACTGCTGGCGGATAAAATCGTCAGCAGGAAAATCACCAATCGATCGCTTAGCGTCGAGGAAGTCCTGTGTATAGGAAACGGGTTGTTGCATGAACAATTCGCTATCAATTATACGACCACAATGTCTCTATCCCTATGAATACTGACTGCTTATAAATAATAAAAGATATTTTTGTCTTTTATTATTTACTCGTACATTTGCTCCCGGAACAAACAAGTATATGGTTCTAAATCAGGACAGATATACAATTAAATCTCTACTCATGACAACAGCACAGAATCAGCTTATTACCGCAACAGTACCCGTTTTGAAGGAAAATGGCGTCTTGTTAACCACTCACTTTTATCAGCGGATGTTCAGGCACAATCCGGAATTAAAGAATATTTTCAACATGGGAAATCAGGAAAGCAGCCGTCAGCCTACCGCTTTGGCGATGGCCGTGCTTGCCTATGCAGAAAACATTGCAAATCCAGCTGTCTTACTTCCGGCTGTCGACAGAATTGGCCACAAGCACGCCAGTTTAAACATTCGTCCCGAGCAATACCAGATTGTAGGTCATCACTTATTGGAGTCCATTAAAGAAGTTTTGGGCGAAGCAGCCAGTGTCGAAATTGTCGATGCCTGGGCTGCTGCTTACAATCAGCTTGCACAACTCATGTCCGGTCATGAGGCTGGTCTGTATTCAGCCCAAACAAAGAAGGAACACGGCTGGTCGGGTTGGCGACCTTTTAAAGTAGAACGGAAAGTTAAAGAATCGGAGGAAATCACCTCATTTTACCTTTCTCCTTCCGACGGCGGCGAAGTTTCCCTGCATCAGCCGGGCCAATACCTGAGCATCAAGTTATTTATCGACGCATTGGGCCACTATCAAACCCGTCAGTATAGCATTTCTTCTGCGCCCAGCAACAAGCATTACCGCATTTCCGTCAAGAAAGAGCAGGGTGCAACGACAGAATCCAATGGATTGATCAGCAATCAGCTACATGACAGCATTGAACCGGGGGATATTGTCGACATTACCGCTCCGGCCGGTAATTTCATCCTCCCTTCAGATTCAAAT
>JARKUW010000213.1 GCA_029851965.1 Bacteroidota bacterium
CTAAAGATCGCAAGCGCGGTTTCCTGAAGCGCTGCTTGTGTCTGGATGGAAAAGATCTGATTTTTTAACTGAAGCACCCGGCAAAAATACGGAAGAAAGTTAGTTTATACACGCGGTTTTTTCACAAGGATTGCTTTTCTGAAGTGGTACCCGCAAAAGCCACTTACGGCAGCTACAAAGCCTCCAAGAACAGCTGTAAGCACCAGTACCAGCCACCAGCCATGCAGGCCAAGCATCTCGGCAACGCGGTTGACCAGAATGTTGCCATTTGGCAGGGATTTAAAAAGGGCAACGCCTGTCCACAGCAGGAGAATGGCAAAAAATGGCGACCATAAGGAGATTTTTGCGGTTTTCCCCAATAAAGCACAGGCTACAAAAGAGATGACCACAATGATCCACCAGGGCAGAAAGAACTGAAGCAGGAGTGAAGCGAGCAATATGATTAAAAACACCATTTATTTCTTTTTAATTTTTAAGTGTGTTACTGTCCTGGCAGTTTTATCGTCTACGGCGGTCATGAAAAAGAGGTTGTACAGTTTCCCTTGTGCCCAGGTGTCGATCATGTCATCATAGAACGGACTTCCCGGGTTGCCAGACTGTCCGCCGGGATATACGCCATGGCCTTTTGGTGTTTTTCCAAGCTCCACAACCATGCGCCAGGAAGGGCCATTGCTCTCGTTGAGGGCATTTATAGTGCCTTTGGCACCGCCAATCATAAGCTTTTTTGATCCCAGACCAGGAATCTTCGCCAGGTGCGGAACGCTTGTGCCCTTGACATTGGCCCACTGCCAGTTCTTTCCAATGGCACCATACTTACGTTCAAGGCTGTCACAGGCGTATCGGAAAGACTCATTCACAAGGTCATCGAGGGTCTCCTTTACAGTCGTATTTACGTTGTCAAACCACCTGGCATTTGGCTCTTGCGTCACCACTTGTACCGTGCGGTCCTTAGATGGATAGCGCATGGTCACCGCAGAAACTTTAAATTCGTCATCCCAGATATTTGCGTTCAATCGCTTCATCCAGAGTTCAAATGTAGCCGGCGCAAGTTCCTCCGCGTTGTAAAATTTGTTCCATTTACGGACGGTTATGAAGGCCTCTTTCTGCGTCGCGTTCAGTTTTCCAGGGTCTACCCGTTTCAGGACAGCAGGAAGTATATTTTCCGCGAAGATGCTATATGAGTCGCTCTGCATGATCCGCATACTGTCTGCGGTTGCTTTCTTCATTTGCGTCAATCTGTCGTTTATTCTTTTCCCACGTTCGTAGCCGCCGAATTCCCAGTTGATATAATAAGGGTAGGTTGGGTCGGTGGAGGACTGATTTGCGGAGCTCACAAAGTTGCGCGGCGGGTTCTTAACGGTAGGATTATGCTCCGGAGGAATCCAGCCTTGCCAGTCGTCCCCGGGGTTGCTGCCGTCGAGGATAAATTTGCCCTGGTTCTTATATTTCAAAGGGAATTTACCGTTTGGCGTGATGGCGATGTCGTTGTTCACATCTGCAAAAATGAAGTTCTGTGCAGGTGCTGTATAGTGGGTTAAAGCTTTCCGGTAATCTGCGTAGTTCCGGCCGCGATTCAATTGATAGAAGGTCAGAAGTTCATTTGATTTTTCATGTGCAATCCAGCGAAGTGCATTCCCAATCGGTACGTTATCTGCCAGGGAGAGCCTGGGCTTCTGGAAATAGACCACTGGCCCATGGTGGGTATAGTAAACGGTGTCTACAAGCGGCTTCCCTCCTTTAACTTGAATTTTCTCCAGGCGTATGGAAGTGCTTTTCCACTGGTTGTTGTACCAGTAAAGCTTGTGCGACTCATCTTTAAACCGGATCTGGTAATAGTCGAGTACATCGGCAGCTACATTTGTTACACCCCAGGCGATTTCCTGGTTGAAACCAATAATTATTCCCGGCGCTCCAGGTAAGGAGACGCCGTAGGCATTTATTCCCGGTGCATTCAGTTGCACCTGGTACCAGATGGAGGGCAGCGTTAGGTTCAGGTGTGGATCATTGGCGAGAATAGGAAAGCCGGAAGCCGCCTTTTCGCCTGATACCGCCCAGTTGTTGCTTCCGATGCCTTCTTCGATTTGGCGGGTGATGATATTGGTTGCAGCCATCGGCGTGTACAGTGCCGGTGGTAAGGGGACCGGCAGCGGTTTGAAATCCCATTTCGTCCCTGCAGGGATGATTGGATCTTCCTTGAAGGGGTAGTCGGGGAACAGGTTTGCTGTAATTGCCGGTCCGAACTTTTTCAGGATGTTCGTCATGTAGAATTCATCTGAACTCATCGCCAAAACGGCAGACATCTGTTTCAACAATAAGGCACATTTCAGGGGCGTCCATTCTTCCGGTGAAAAATCCAGCAGTTTATATTCCAGCGGCAGCGCTCCCTTTGATAAAGAATGGATGTATGCGTTTATCCCGTCGGTATACGCCTGGATCATCGTTCTGGATGTCGGATCTTCCATCATTCCCTTTAAAGAGTTTTCTGCTCCGTAGACCATACCCATCCGGCGTTGGTAGCGGTCAAGTTCTAATGCCTTGTTACCCACCACTTCAGAAAGCCGCCCCGCTGCATACCGCGTTTGGAAATCCATTTGCCAAAGCCGGTGCATGGCGGTAACATAGCCCTGGGCATAGTAGAGGTCATGATCATTCTTTGCAAAAATATGTGGGACCATGTGCGCATCAAAGGTGATGTCTACATTCTGAAGGGCTCCTTTCAGCAGGATCGTTTTTTCCCGCTTAACCGTTTTGCTTTCGGCATTCTGCCAAAATCCTTTAAAGGGATCCAGAAAGCGTATGATGGGCGGAAGATCTCCGAATTTCGTGTTGAAAGAATAGATCAACACCATGGGGATAAGCAGGCAGAAGAAAGCTTTTATTTTATTCATTGTCTAGGATTACCGCTGTGGTGGTCTAAGGATTATGATGCAATTTAATATAAAAGTTGAGTTTGGCTGGTTTCTGTGCTGTTTTAACCGTGTGCAGGAAAAAAAATCTTCGTCTCAAAAATAGTTATATTAGATATACACAAACCAAATAAATCTACGTGTATGAACAAGGCTTCTACCAGGGCAATATTATTGCTCGTGATGGTCTGTGGTGCAGCATTGTCTGCCCTGGCCCAAGGCATCATTGTTGGCGGAACTGTAACAGACAAAGCGACCAGGCAACCGTTAGCTGGTGTAAACGTATCCGTCAAAGGCAAAGCTGCAGGTACCTCAACCAGCAGTACCGGTAGTTTCAGCTTCAGCACGAGGGAAACACCAGGATTTACATTGATATTTAGCTATGTCGGATATACCCCGGTTGAGCGTATGATCTCCGGAAGCACTTCCGATCTGGCAATAGAGCTGGAAGAAGCCACCTTTCTCGGGCAGGAAGTGATCGTATCTGCGTCCCGGACACCGGAGCGCATACTGGAATCGCCGGTAACAGTTGAGCGGATTAGTGCGCCTTCGATAAAAGATTTACCATCACCCTCATTTTACGATGCGCTTGCGAACTTAAAAGGTGTTGAGATGAGTGCACAGAGTTTAACCTTTAAGTCCGTCAACACACGGGGTTTCAACTCCAATGGGAATACCCGTTTCAACCAGTTTGTAGACGGAATGGATAACCAGGCACCCGGACTGAACTTTTCGGTGGGCAATATTGTTGGGTTGTCGGAGCTTGATGTGGATAACGTAGAGTTGCTTCCCGGCGCATCTTCTGCCTTGTACGGTGCAGGCGGTATCAATGGTACATTGCTGATGACCTCGAAGAATCCTTTTGATTACCAGGGTGCCAGTTTTCAATTTAAGACGGGCATTAATCATGTAAATGACGACCGGCAATCTACACAGCAGTTTAACCAGCTGGACGTTCGCCTCGCAAAGGCATGGAACAGTAAATTCGGTATTAAAACATCTTTCTCCTTTATGCAGGCAAGAGACTGGGAAGCATCCGACACCCGGAACTTTGACCGTACTGCACGGCAACTGAAAGCGGGGGACCGTAATTCTGATCCCAACTATGACGGGGTGAATGTCTACGGGGACGAAATCAGTCAGAACATGATAAACGTTGCGCAAAGCGTACAGAACCAGACCGTGGCAGGGATACTGGATGCAACAGGAGGGACCCTGAACATTAGAGATGTTTTGGCGGCAAGCTTGCCCGATAATGCGACTCCAGCAGCGCAGGCAGCATTTTTAGGCGCTTTGCCGGAGGCACTTCGGCCAGCGGTTCAAAACTATTTGCCGTTTTATTTCGGCCTTCGGACAGGTGCCATTCCCAATCAGGCGGTTTCCAGGACAGGATACGCAGAACCCGATCTGGTCGATTATGATACCCGGTCCCTGAAAACTTCGACAACGTTGAACTATAGGTTCAACAATAACCTTGAAGCCGTTGCGCAGGCCAACTGGGGCACCGGAACGTCGGTTTATACCGGGACAGACCGCTACTCACTGCGGAACTTCTCCATCGGGCAATTTAAACTGGAACTTAAAAGCCCCGACTTCTTTATACGTGCCTATACCACGCAGGAACGCTCCGGAGACGCTTACAATGCGACCATTTTGGGAACCTTTATCAATGAGGCCTGGAAGCCATCTACCACGTGGTTCCCCCAGTATATAGCGAATTACCTGGGTGCAAAGGCGGCTGGTCAGCCGGAGGGGGCGGCGCAGGCATTTGCAAGATCCCAGGCCGATGCCGGACGGCTGATGCCGGGAACGCCAGGCTTCGAGTCGGCTAAGATTGCCATTACGCAACGGTCCATAGGCCCGCAGAATGGCGCTAAGTTTAACGACAAGACCAATCTTTACCATTATGAAGGCATGTACAATTTTCCCAATTTGTTTAAGAATGTCGTCGAGCTGCAGATCGGTGCTTCTTACCGGAACTATTTCCTGCATTCTGATGGAACGATCTTCGACGATTTAACCCGTAAGATCACCATAGATGAATATGGTGCATTTGCACAACTTGGTAAGCGGATGTTAAACGATAAACTTAAACTTACGGTTGCTGGCCGATATGATAAGAGCCAAAATTTTGAGGGTCGTTTCACGCCGAGGGTGACGGGCGTATTTACTGTAGCCCCGAGCAACAATATCCGGGCATCCTATCAAACGGGTTACCGCAATCCAACCACTCAGGACCAGTATATCGATCTGGCAGTTGGGGGAGGGTCTACGCGTTTAATCGGCGGGCTGCCGGAATTATTATCAAAGTACGATCTGATCAATAATAAGGGATATACTGCGGAGAGTTACCGTGCATTTTTAAGCTCTGTTGCTGCGGGTGCGCCTGATCCGACGGTATTAAGTGCCTACACATTTGATCCCAGCGGTGTGAAGCCGGAAAGTGTCCGTTCATTTGAGCTGGGGTACAAAGGGTTGCTCGGCAGTAAGCTCCTGATCGATACGTATGGTTATTACAACATCTACAGTGATTTCATTGGAGCTGTAGAGTTGTATCAGAATCCGACAAGTAGCGCCGTGAAGTTTAACGTTCCGGTAAATCTTGCGGATGATGTGAAGACTTATGGGGCTGCCTTCGGACTGGATTATATATTCGGTAAATTCAACGCGAGCGGTAATGTATCGTACAATAAGATCAGTGATATTCCGACGAACTTCATCAATACTTTTAATACGCCTGAAGTCCGGTACAATCTTGGGGTGGGCAATCGTGAACTTTTAAAGAACCTGGGCTTCAATGTTCAATACAGATGGCAGGACCGGTTCACCTGGAACTCCAGTTTCGGGTCTGGCGACGTCCCGTCTTTCAACACCGTTGATGCACAAGTTAGCTTTAAGGTACCATCCATAAACTCCATCCTGAAGATCGGCGGATCAAACATTTTAAATAAGTATTACAGTACCTCCTTCGGAAATCCGATGGTTGGCGCGATCTACTACACTTCAATCAGCTTCAATCCATGAGCCTGCTGCAGGCGGCTGGAGGACCTTTACAAGGCAATCTGTGGGGATTAAATCAGGGATTCTTTGGCATTATAGTTTAAAATCTACAACTTAGAACTATTAATTATAGGATCATAAGATCCACGATTGTTATAGCTGTTTTCATGGAAGAAATAAACGAACAAAGCAAAGAAATAAACGATAACGCAAATATCATCGAAGGGGATGAAGAAACCGTACATCACCTGAATAACCCGGTAACCAGCTTAAAGCCGATTGTTAAAAAATATCTGACTGCGGTGAAAACGGTGGTCCACGAGGGTAACAAGTTCTACTTTTCGGACGGGGATGCGCGGGTGGAGATTCGTGTGGTCAGTGATGAGATTATTCGTGTGCGGCTCGCGCCGCACGGTGTTTTTCTAGAGGATTTTTCCTATGCCGTGCCCAATGTAGACCAGAAAGTATCGGTATTCAAACTTGAAGAAACAGAGGAGTTCTATCATATTTCTACAAACACAGTGACCTGTAACGTCAGGAAGCTGGATTTTCATATTTCGTTCACAGAGAACCTCACGCAATTGCTGATGAATGAAGATCACTCGGCCATGCACTGGGAAGAAAATGCAGATTTTGGCGGGTACTACGTGTACTCGACCAAGAATTGTATGCCTGAGGAGAACTTTTTTGGCCTGGGTGACAAGTCGGGTAACATGAACCTGCGCGGACGCCATTTCCAAAACTGGAATACCGACGCATATTCCTTCGGATGGGATCAGGATCCTTTGTACCGTACCATACCGTTTTATATCGGCGTACATCAGAATCTGGCTTACGGAATCTTTTTTGACAACACCTTCCGTTCCTACTTCGATTTTGGAAAAGAAGATCCACTAAAAACAAGCTTTTGGGCAGATGGAGGGGAATTGCAATACTATTACATCCACGGCCCTCATGTGATGGATGTTGTGAAAAGATATCAGTCGCTCACCGGCACGCATCCAATGCCCCCGCAATGGGCACTTGGGTATCATCAATGCCGCTGGAGTTACTATCCCGAGCGGAAAGTAAAGGAAGTTGCAGAAGGCTTCCGGTCGAGGAACATCCCTTGTGATGCCATTTATCTGGACATTGATTATATGGAAGGCTACCGTTGCTTTACCTGGAATAAGAAGCATTTTCCTGATCCCAAACGGATGATCAAAGAATTGATGGATATCGGTATGAAGACGGTGGTGATGATCGACCCGGGAATTAAGGTTGACGACAATTACTGGGTATTTAAAGAAGGAAAAGAAAATAACTATTTCTGCCGCAGGAGCGATGACTACTTTATGGAGGGGCATGTCTGGCCCGGCCGATGCCAGTTTCCGGATTTCACGAATCCTAAGGTTCGTGAATGGTGGGGTGGCTTATACAAGGAGCTTGTTGACCTGGGTGTTGCCGGTGTATGGAACGATATGAACGAACCAGCTGTTTTTGGCTCAGGGACGTTTCCCAATGATGTACGGCACCACTATGATGGCCACCGTGGCTCTCACCGTAAGGCGCACAACGTCTATGGAATGCAGATGGTCCGGTCCACTTACGACGGCTTGAAAAAACTGATGCGCAACAGGCGCCCATTCACCATTACCAGGGCAGGATATGCGGGAATGCAGCGTTACGGATGTGTCTGGACCGGTGATAATATTGCCACCTGGGAGCACCTGAAAATGGGCAGCATCCAATGCCAGCGAATGTCGCTTTCCGGCGTTCCTTTTTGCGGAACAGATATTGGAGGGTTCAGCGGTGAACCAGACGGGGAGTTGTTCACCAGATGGATCCAGCTGGGGACTTTCAGTCCGTTCATGAGGGCGCACTCCGCAGGAGATACCATAGAAAGAGAGCCCTGGAGCTTTGGCGAGCCTTATACCAGTATCAACCGGAAGTTTATCGAGTTGAGGTATAAGCTGCTTCCATACCTGTATTCTGTATTTTGGGAACATCACCGCTACGGATTTCCAATATTGCGTCCATTGATCATGCTGGAGCAGGATAACATTGTAAACCACTACAGACAAGATGAATTTACTTTTGGCGATAAGATTCTGATTTGTCCGGTGCTGGAGCAAGGAGCGGTATCCCGCTATGTTTATCTTCCAAAAGGCGCCTGGTATAATTTCTGGAATCAGGAAGTACTTCAGGGCGGTGTGGAGCACCACATTGATGCGCCGTTGGAGGAAATGCCTATGTTCGTCCGTGCCGGTTCTATCATTCCCGAACATCCTGTGATGCAGTTTGTGGGAGAGAAGAAAATTGATGAGGTCGTCCTTAACGTGTATTATTCCAGTGTGGAAGTAAATTCCTTTTTCTATGAAGATCATGGAGACACGTTCGCCTATGAACAGGATATCTACTCAGAGAAAAAATTTAATGTAAAAGGGGATGGTCGATCCCTGACAATCGGACAGACGGTAGATGGTTTGTATACACCGAACTACGAGTCGTATCACTACAATGTTGTCGGGCTTCCTTTTGAGGTGAAAACAATTCTGGTTGATGATAAAGAGATCACGGAGTTTTACGTCGATGACGTTCGGAATCTACATTTCAGGTCGGATAAG
>JARKUW010000225.1 GCA_029851965.1 Bacteroidota bacterium
CCCCGAAAGGGGCTGTCCTCTTTTTTTTGTGTTCGTTATTTTGAGTTTTGTGTGCTCGCTATCTGGAGTTTTCTGTGCTCAGTATTCAAATTTTCTGTAATTGTCTTTGGAATTCTATGTGCTTGTCGCTGGGATTCTATGTGCTCGTCTTTGGAATTTTATATGCTCGTCTCTGGAATTCTAAGTGCTTGTCTCTGGAATTCTATGCGCTCGTCGCTGAATTCGATGTGCTTGTCGTTGGAAGGATTGCCCCTACTTAATTCCGCCAAAGGCCGCGAAACAGGCATTTTTATGCAAAAGTTCCACCTGCCTGAAACCGACTCTTTCCAGCAGATCCATCTGAAACTTCACTGAACGCGGAGTATCTTCCTTTTCAATATAGGCCAGCACCTTCTCTCTATAGTCATCGCCTCCTAAATTCTTTAAATAATCGCCATAAACATTGTTCATCAATTGCTGAATAGCAGGAAGATCATGTCCAACCAGATCACATATCCAAAAGCTCCCTCCAGGCTTCAGGGACCGATAAATATTGGCAAAGACCTGTTCCCATTCGCTGTCCTCCCTGAGGTGATGCAACACCGCGCCTGCCAGGACAGTACAATATTCTTCTTTCGGGAGTTCAATGTCGCGGATATCGGATTGAAAGATTTCAATGCGCCCGTTCGTTTCTTTGCCAACGCGCTCCCGGGCTTTTGTGAGCATCGGCAAACTTAAATCGATAAGGGTGCAATCCAGTCCGGGAATCTTCTGAAGCATTTTCAAACTGTAGTTACCGGCTCCGCAGCCAATATCCAGAAGTGATTTCGCCTTAGGGGTAACATACTGCACCGCATCTGTAATGATCTCCAGGCAATACTGGGCATCTATCACAGTTTGCTGTGCACCTTCCAGGTCCGAAAATCGCTCAACATCATGATCAAATCTGGTCCTGATCTCTTCAATGGTCGCTTTGGATGAATAATCTGCTTTCATATTTTAACTTTTAACTTGCTAAAACTAGTGCTATTCATAATATTTGTAAAATATCAATTTTATCATCTTTTGATAGCTTAAAGGTATCAGCCATGGAACTTCGGCATCTCTTATATTTTAAAACCGTTGCCGAGCATTTACATTTCAGGAAAGCAGCTGCAGCACTTTTCATTTCTCAACCGCCACTAAGCAGACAGATCAGGGAGTTGGAAGATGAACTGGGGGTACAACTATTCACGCGGACCAACAAACGGGTGCTGTTGACCGAAGCCGGGCAGTACTTTAAAGCGGAAGTCGACGCCCTTTTCGCCAGGCTGGAAGAAAGCAAGATCATAGCCCGGCAAATTCATTCCAGTGAGCGCGGCGGCGAACTTAAGATTGGTTACATCAGCTCCGTCTATCAGCACCACCTTGCGGAAGTTTTGAAGGCCATGCGGGAGGTCTATCCTTACATAAAGACCTGTCTATTTGAAGTGCCGACGGTGAAGCAGATTGAAGCACTGGAACAAGGGAAGCTAGATGTAGGTATATTACGGGCACCTGTGCATTCAGAAAAGCTGAAGCTACATTCGCTGTTTTTTGATCCGTTTATGGTTGTCATTCCCTCTGCAAAAAAGACGTTTAACAGTCAGGAGGAGCTATCGCGCTTTATCCAGGAGCGGCCTTTTATCTTCTTCAACAAAGATTATGCGCCCGACTATAATGATAAACTCACGGAGATTTGTGAACGTTTGGGATTTAAACCGACCATCCTGCATGAATCAAACAATGTGCATTCCATCTTACAACTCGTAGAAGCTGGCCTGGGCGTCTCCATCCTGCCTGCATCACTCGAGTCCCAATATTCTTCTTTAAACGTGTCTTTTATAGGATTGAACGATATTCCTATTTCCACGGAAGTCGTGTTGGCGTATAAACGGTCAAATTCTAGTCCGGCGCTTCAATGGTTTATTCAGGAGTATTCGCAACAGCCACCACAGAAAGAAACTAAGCGTACAACGAATTTTTAAATCTCCTGGCAAGCAGACCTGTCGCCTGTTCAGGATC
This sequence comes from Bacteroidota bacterium, assembly GCA_029851965.1. Classification (GTDB taxonomy): domain Bacteria; phylum Bacteroidota; class Bacteroidia; order Sphingobacteriales; family Sphingobacteriaceae; genus Pedobacter. Next base: position 2,023 of record JARKUW010000225.1, read on the forward strand.
GATATCCCCTACGATCACACCAGGCCTTCCATAAACTTCATGCACCATGCAGGCACCATGGGGATCAATTAATGAACTTGCCGACTCTGCATATTGCGATGAATAATTAACACTTGCAAAGTAAATCGTATTTTCCAAAGCCCGCATCATCATCGCTTTTTCATAGTACGGGTTACTTTTGCTGCCCCATTCGGTAAGTGTTACCCCCTCGATGTTGCTTCCTGTAAAGTGGGGATGAAAAACGATCTTGGCGCCATTTTGGGCAGCCCATCTAACGGACTCCGGATAGCGGAATCCTTCATGACATATCGTGATACCAAATTTGACACCATTTACCTCAAATAGTGACCGCTCTGTACCCGGGAACCAGATATTATCCTCCGTAGGATCCAGTTGATTTTTAGTCTGATGGCCCAATATCTCACCTTTGCCGGAGATCACAAATGCCACATTAAACAACTTGTCATTATTGTACCAATCCATCGGTACAATAATCGCGATAGAATGCTCTGATGCAATACTGCACACCTTATCCAACGCAATCTGCAGAACCTCGCTTGTCCTGTCGGCTGCCGAATAGCCCATTCCCGGATAACCCGGAAGATAGGATTCAGGAAAGCATATAATTTCGGCCTGCTCCCCCGCAGCATCTTTCACCAGTTTTTCAAGCCAGGCTAAACCGTCATTTATATCTTTTGGAAAAGGAGGAGAAGCCAGTGCTATTTTCATGAACTAAAGATAATTTAAAAATCGCACAGCTCCCAAACTGAGAACCCCAAAATGCAATCTCCAGAATTACAGGCACGAGGCCAATCCTCTTTTCCGTCAGACCATACATAAGCAAGCCTTTTATCCGGAGCAACACGCTCGGTTATAAACCCATAAGAATAAAGCGTCATCAGGCGGTCTGCGGGAATAATTGTTGCAATCTTTTCTTGAAGACTCAGGAACTCACCATAAGTCCACTTGTCTCTAAACCATTAAATCGAAGAAGCTGCAGTGCCCGTTTATCGCGTAAAAAGTCCGAAGTATAACTCACCGGGCATTTAAAGCAGGTTTTTCTCTCTTTTACAAATATTTGCAAATAAACTTGCGTTTTGCAAGTAAACTAACCTACCTTTACTTACTTGCAAAACGCAAGCAGAAACAACAGTTCATGCGACAGGTTCAAAATAAGGCCACTCGTGACGACGAAGCGGCGGCAAGTTGATGGCGAATCGGAGCATTAACATTAAAAGATCAATCATGAATTTAACAAGCAAAACCATTTTGATTACCGGCGGTGGATCCGGTATCGGTTATGAAACAGCCAAACGCTTAAGTGAGAAAGGCAACAAGGTCATCATTGTTGGAAGGAACGCAGACAAGCTAAATAAAGCCGCGGCGACCTTAAACAATACCATTGCCATTGCCTGTGATGTCACAAGTGAAGATGATGTAAGCAACCTGGTCGCCGAAATCGGGAGCAAATATCCCGAATTAAGCGTTCTGATCAATAATGCAGGCAAAGCATTTGCATACCTGCACTCGGAAACAGCCGGTGCATATGAGAAAGCGAAAGAGGAAATGGAAACAAATTACTTCTCCATAATCCGGTTAACAGAAAAATTAGTACCAGTGTTGAAAAATCAGGGTGAAGCGGCAATCGTTAATGTCAGTTCTATCGTTGTCTTTGCCCCTTCTACTGCCATTCCAACATATTCGGACAGTAAGGCTGCAGTTCATTCGTACACACAGGCGCTGCGTCATGCGCTTGCACAAGGCACGAACATCAGTGTAGTCGAAGTGATGCCGCCAATGGTGAATACAGATTTCGCAAAAGAAATCGGGGGCGAAACCAATGGTATGCCAGCAACTGAAGTTGCACGGGAGCTTGTAGAAGGCCTGGAACAAAATCAGGAAGAAATATATGTCGGAAAGACAGCAGAATTCCGGAAACTCTTCCTTACGGACCCTCAAAATGCATTTAAAATGCTCAATCCGCATTAAAGTTAACCGCTGACAATCAACAGGAAGCTGCAAATTACAACAGGCTGGCTTCCTGTTATTACAGCCCCCATGCTCATGAAAATACGGCACTTGCCACAAAGTGTTGGTTTGCAGATCAGAATATACTGTCATTATGGAACTCCAGTTTACGCTTCTGTGAAGCGATAAGGCGTAATTGACTGTAACCTTATACAGGTCCATCGCGTCTTATGCACAAACCGATTCCATGAAGCACATCCTGCTGTTGTTGTTAATCACATGTGGCCTCAATATTTTCGCTCAAAAAGGAAATACGCAAGCCTTCATTGACCTGGAAACGGATAGAATCTTTAATAAGCTTATCGCACTAAGGCGGGATTTTCATGAACACCCAGAATTGGCCGGAAATGAAAAACGGACTCAGGAGATCATCAAGCGGTATCTGCTGGATCTGGGCATGGAAGTTCAGACGGATATTTACGGCCACAGTGTCCTCGGGATTTTAAAGGGAAGTAAATCAGGAAAGAAAATCGCCTGGCGGGCGGATATGGATGCCTTGCCGAACGACTTTCCAGATGACGTCGCTTACAAGTCTAAGGTGAAAGGCGTGCAGCACGGCTGTGGCCACGATGTACATCTGGCAATAGGCCTGGGAATTGCGGAAGTTCTTTCCAGGAATAAAGAAACCCTGCACGGAACCGCATATTTTATCTTTCAGTCAGAAGAAGAAACCTTCCGTGGCGCCAAAGGCATGATTGACCAGGGTTTGTTTGCCAGGATACGGCCGGATGAAATATATGGCCTGCATGTAACCGCTCTTCCCGCAGGGAAGATCATTGTTAAGCCTAACGAAATGTTTGCGTACCAGAAACGCATCCGCATTAAACTTACAAACACGTTAACAAAGGAAGAAGCTGAAGGACTTGCTTTGCAAATCCGAAGCACCTTATCACGCACAACAAAAGATGCCAAACCATGGGAAATCCAGCGGATCGCTGATCCCGCGGATGGTTTGTCAAGTCCAGCCACGATCTTCCGGGATTACCTGATTATGGATCAGGATTTCCTCACGTACAGTAAAAACAATGAATTTTTTCTAGAAGCTTATTTATATGAGACAAACCGGTCGAATCTTGAAGATATTATTCCCAGGGTCGAACAGTTGATTGGAGCAGGTAAGTTTAAGGAAAAGCTGCTGTCGGTTTCATTCATACAGGAGAACCCAACCGTCGTTAACGATTCCGCATTGACCAAAAGCGCTATAACCCTGCTTACCCGCAGCTATGGAAAGGACCTGATCTCACCCGATTACGGGCAGGTTCCATTTTTCAACGACGATTTTGCCTATTATCAACAAAAACTACCCGGCGTTTACTTCTTTCTAGGTGGCTCCAATACGGAAAAAGGGATAGTCGCCATGAACCATGCGCCCCGTTTCGATGTTGATGAGACCTGCATACGAATTGCGGTCAGAAGTTTTTCAACCCTGATCAATACGAGGTTAAAGGGAATCAAGAAGCAAGTTCAACCACCCCGCCCAGAACCGCGATACTAAAGCATTAAATGCTCGCGGTGTATTCAAACCTTCCGGTCTTCTCGGTGACCATGATTTTGTAAACGATCAGATCCAGATTCTCGAGATCCGATTCACGCGAGGCAATCCCGTGAGAAGGGTGACCGGCAGGCGTTGTAACAAATGGCATCAGCCGGTGTGTAATTCCCTGCATGGCTTGTTGCTTTTCAATCGGATCGGTAATTTCTTCGAAAGTACCCCACACGATAGCGCTCTGCCAGCGGAATATACTGCTGATTTCGTCCACCTGGAAGCAGACATTTGGATTCTGACGCATCATATCAATTTTCTTCCCTTCGGCAGAATGCGCATAGACGGTAGAATCCTTATAAAAGTAGTTGATCGGTACAATATAAGCTTTATCGTCAGTAACGCAGGCCAGTCTTCCGGTAACCTGATGGGTTAATAGATTGTCAATTTCCTTTTCTGTAAGTGATCCCAGCATATCGTCTGATTTAAGTTCTGAATAAAGATAGACAACATGCTTACCAAGATACTTGACGCCGGTCTTTAGAATCTATGATCCTTATCATGTTTTAAAATCAGGAACATACAAGTCGATTTAGAACACCGCTCAAATCCTAAAAAACCGGATGGCTGCCAGCTGGCATAATCAGGAGCGGCATATCCAACTGGTCGGCCATTGCATGTGTGTGACTGGAAAAGATGTTTTCCAGTAACCCTTTCTTCCGGTGTACCATGACCAGCAGATCTATTCTTCCATGTGTGCTTAGCCACTCCAATCCCCTGCCTACGTCCGCCTGATTCACTTGCCGGAAATAAAGTTTATCATAATTAATCTTACACGTCAGGTCTCTCAAAAACCCATCTGAATTGTCTTGCCGTGCTTCCTGATCCGTATTCCTATCGGATACATGCGCCACAAGAAGATCGGCATGGAAATAACGGGCAAAGCCGCCCACACAATGAATGACTTCAACGTCATCGGCAACCAGGCTGGTTGCAAATGCAATTTTCTCTATTTTCCCGAACACAGATCCTTCCGGTACAAGTACCAGCGGAAGGCGTGTTAAGTTGATCATGGCCCGGCTAATACTACCCAGTAAAATCCTGGAGAGGGCTCCTGCACCAGTTGACCCCATCACCAGCAGGTTAGCCTTGCTTTGTGCTGCGAGCTTGGTGATTACATCCGTTACCCCACCCGCTTCAACCAAACACGTAATTTGCGGCTGGAATGCACCCGACATAGCAAAAGCACTCAGTTCGTTCCGGAGTTCCAGGGCGACCTCCTCCAGGTCCGCCATTCCTTCATCTTTCAACGTCTTCACATCATACCCTCCCCAGGCGCCAAAAGAGCTGGTGGGAACTTCTACAGGAACATAGATGGCATGACATAAAGTTATGTTGGCGCTGATATACCTCGCTAGTTGCAAGGCATAACGTGCGGCATCTTTTGAAGTCTTGGAAAAATCAATTGGTACTAATATAGATTTCATGACGTATGTCTTTGAGGTTCAACGGACAGCACTGATCCACGCTTCAACGCGTGTAGCCACTAAATTAAGGTTTCTCAATGGAGGAAAGACTGATACAGATCACATCGAATACTGATTTTCCACACATTTCTACTCCATTTAACTTGATCAGCAAACGAGAGGCACCAACAAAAGTATTCCTAAAATAAAAGGAGAAAAGGACAGCCCTCTTCTCCTTAATTCATCATTAAATAAACGTCTACAAGCAACCGGTATTATATCGCCGGATCTGCAGGCGTATTTGGATTATTCAAACGTTCCTGATCCGGAAAAGGATAAAAGATCCGGTTGCGCTCACTCAGGTCTGCGGGAGGCAGCGGGCGGTTAAACCTGCGGGTATCTTCCCACTTCAAACCGCTTAAATACAATTCCGCGCAGCGCTGCTTGTAAACTTCAAGCAACAAGGCATCCGTTGTTAAAGCCCCACTATATGCCGGCAAACCGGCATTAACACCAAGAAGGTCGCCCGAAGTTTGCGTGCGTACTTCGTTGATGAGTACCAGCGCCTCGTTCACTGATCCATTTAACCGCAGGATCGTCTCCGCTTTTATGAGCTTGATTTCATCGTTCAGGTAAACCGGTATCGGCGTCGTTTGCGATGCGGCAAAACCAGTTAAACCAACAGTCACCTCCCCTCCGACAGTCGTTTTTACCCCATTGAAGTAGAAGTTGTAACGCTGGTCACCGGCATAATACAAATCAGCGGGCAGGCCGAAATTGTCGCGGGGAACATAAGATTTCGTTACATTAAACAGCGTATACAGCGGATTAGGGCTCTGTGTCGTGAAAGCAAACCTTGATGTCTTTGTCAGATCTACCCGGTTGGCATTGTCCAGTGCTTTCTGATAATTACCGGCCATAAGGTTAATGCGTGCCTCCATGGCATACAGGGTATTGACCAGGTCAAAATCAGGCCCGGCTATTGCGGTTCCGAAAGTTGCATTGGGCGCGTTGGCCGTTACTGCCGCAACACCCAGGTCTAAAAGCCTGATGGCTTCTGCAAATACAGCTTCACGGGGAACAAATTGCACCGGCTCTGCCGTACTCGTACTGATATTCGCCTGCGGAAAAGCCATCGCCAGTTCTGCCAGAGCCATCGCTTTAAAAAGATAGGCCTGCCCCATTACACCGCTTAGCAATGTGGGCTCTATAGATGAAATCTGCGGCGCATTGTCGATCACGTTTTCACACATGGTCATCACCCGTTGCATTGCCGACCAGTAATTGAGCACGCCTGCATTGGCCGTTGGCAAGGCGGTACCGCCCGCTTCAAGCTCCAATACTGTCGTGAATGTCGCGAAACCCTTCATTTCCCGCGTCGTTGCACTTGGTGCCAGAATAATGCTGCTTAATCCGGACGTCGAATAGTATTGCCTTAATCCGATGCTCAATGCAACAACCCCTTCCCTGGATGTCAGCACCTGCTCACCGGCGGCGGCATTGGGATTCAGCTCATCGAGCTTACATGACGATGCCAGAGCAAGCATCACGAGGCTTAGTATTTTATATTTGAATTTCATAATCTTCAATTAATAGGTTAAAAACTGTAGTTGAATCCCAGCGCGATGGTTCTCGGGATTGGTACTTCCACGAAGTCGAAGCCACGTACGGCGCCGCTTTGGCCCGCAGCATTTGTCTCCGGATCCCAGCCGCTGTAATTATCAATAGACAGCAGGTTGCGTCCCGAGAGTGTTACCCGCAATGGCTTGCTCTTTAAAAACTTGAAGCGCAGGTTGTAGGAAGCCGAAATTTCCCGGAGTTTTAAGTACGAGCCGTCTTCAATCCAGTTTTCCATGATACTGAAGAGCGCTGCCGATGTGCCTTTCGGTACCTCACCCCTTAGCTCCGGCTCGTAGCCGGCAAGGCCGCCATACAGATCACGGTCACCCACACGTTTGGTAAAGTTGAACACATCTCCCCCATACGAGGCATCCCACTGCATCCGGAAGGAGAAATCCTTGCCCACATTAAATTCATTGATGAAAGATCCGGTCCATTTTGGGTTGGGATCACCGATAACCCGGTTAACGATGGTTCCCGTTGGCTGTCCCTCTGCGGTACGGCCAACCGTTTCACGCTGTGGCAAACCTGCCGGTGTCAGCAATAACGATCCATCGGCATTTCTGGCGAAGGCTGTCGCGTAAAAAGCACCCAGCGGGTAACCTTCAACAGCCGCGACCTGGCCAAAGCCACCCGGGAAGGTCAGCAGACCTCCGGGAATATCAAATACCTTGTTCTTATTTTTCGAGAAGATAATCGACGCATTCCACTGGAATCTTTCCTGTTGCACAGGAATACCACGCACCATGAGCTCAAAACCTCTATTGGTCATGTTACCAACATTCTGAAACTGCGTGCTATACCCTGTAGAAGGCCTCAGGTTCACCCCAAGCAGTAGATCCTTCACCGATTTACTGTAGTACGAGAACTCGAAACCCAAACGATCATTAAGGAAGCTTGCATCCAGACCAACTTCTTTTTCTGTCTGCCGCTCTGGTTTAACAGAAGCATTTCCCAGCAGCGTTGAAGGGGCCACACCCGGCAATCCCGATAAGGATACCGGATTGTAATTCGTAAAGCGGTCGTAAGCACCTATAGCCGTCAGGTTACCCGACTGCCCATAGGACGCTCTCAGCTTAAAGGTTGGAACTATAGATCCCAATGATGAGTTCTTCCAGAATTCTTCTTCAGAGAGAATATAGGTACCACTCACCTTTGGATAGTACTGCCAGCGGTTATCCTGCCCAAAAGAGGAAGCCACATCATTTCGTATGGCCCCTGTCAAGTACATTTTATTCTTAAAACCAATGGTTTCCTGGGCGTAAAAACCCAGAATATTCAACGTAGACCGGGCATCTGAAACAGCCAGACCGGCTCCGCCTGAAGCAACCTGGCTGACCGGGCTCAGCTGTGTCCCGGTGATACCGGCCGTGCTGATGCGCTCTGTCTGAGCCGTTGCGCCTACTGCCGTGGTAAACTCAAAGTCGCCAAGCTTACCTTTATAACTCACATTCAGGTCGTTGTTCATCAACAGTGCAATCCGGTCAGCCCTACGGGAATAACCGGTGCTGTATGATGGTGAGGTGTTACCTACCGGGATAAAGCCAGTGGCCAGCTGCGTAGAGTTGTCATAGCCCAAGGTATAGTTGATGGACAGGTTTTTTACCGGAGTGATGTTGACCTGCAAATCACCAATAAGCCTGCTGGTTTTTTGATTGAAGTCGAACCTGTTAAGTGCCTCCAGCGGGTTGGTCCGCAGTAAACCGGCAGGTGCCAGGGTTGGGTAGATCCCTGTTGTCGGATCTGCGCTAGGGTTTACGAAGTTGTTGCCAAAAATGAATCCCGTAAGCGCCCCATATGCTTCGTTAATACCACCATTGGGTATTTCCTTGCTGCCGCTTAAGGTATAATTCAACCCCAGCGACACCTTGATCCAGTCGTTAAACCGTTGGTCCACCCTTAAACGCGCAGTACCTCTTTGAAAATTTGAGTTGTTAATGATACCCTGATTGCCCAGGTAGCTTCCGCTCATGTAATATTGCGTGTTTTCGGTTCCGCCTGAAACCGAAACGTTGGTCTCGTTACCGTAAGCATCGCGGAAGATCAGGTCCTGAAGGTCATAACGTTCCACAGGAACCTGCGTTAAATCAGTTGCTACTGTATTCGCATACCGGAAAGGGTAGTCATTGTATTCCAGCTTTTTCCGTATTGTGTTGGACTTAAACTGGGTAGATAGGTTGACTACCGGTGCGCCCGACTTACCACGTTTGGTGAAAATCTGCACCACACCATTACTTGCCCTTGAGCCGTAGATTGCTGCTCCCGCAGCACCTTTAATGATCTCGATGCGATCAATATCTGCCGGGTTGATGTCGACCAAACGGTTCTGGGAGTATCCACCCAGATCCACGAGTTCGCTCGAACTGTTGTTCACAATTACACCGTCGACAATGTACAGGGGATCACTCGAACCGCTGATGCTGCTGTTTCCCCGTAAGCGGACGCTGATACCACCGGCAGGGTTACCCGAGTTCTGAGAGATCTGTGCACCGGCAACTTTTCCGGCCAGCGCCTGATCTATCGACGTGGCGACGCTGTTTTCCAGGTCTTTAGCAGAGACGGTAGATATCGCATTACCCAATTGCTTTTTGCTGGTCGCCGCGCCTGTACCGGTCACCACAACTTCATTCAGGCTAAGTGCATCTTCGGAGAGCTCCACATTCAGGGTCACAGGGCTCTGGCTTAAGGTCACTTGCCTCGTAACCGGGCGGTAGCCGGTATAGGTGACCGTGATGGAATAACTGCCATCGGCCACACTGGCGTTGAGGGTATACGCACCGTTGACATCACTTGCAACGCCGATGGTCGTACCACTTAGGCGGATCATTGCACCAGGAATAGGTTCTTTGTTCCGGGCGTCCTTGATGACGCCTTTGATGGTTTGCCTGCTTTGCGCAAGGGTGGTCTGCCCCAGGCACAGCATAGCAACCAGCGCGAACAAGGCCCGCACTGGCTTTAAGCATGGTAAAATTTGTTTCATATTAGGGTTGGTTAATTGGCAAAACAAAATTGTTATTCCGGGAAGCTTACTTTTCCCATGGTTATTTTAGGAATACCAGCCGTCTGCGCCAGGCTTTCCACATTCCCTGCGATGGCCTCATTCGCCAGCAGGGCAAACAGCACGGCTTCCTTTGCGTCCGGGTTTATACCCAGATCAGCTGTTGACCGGATCTTCTTAGAAAAGTGTTTTTCAAGATAAGAAACCAGCAGCGGATTGTGCATTCCTCCTCCACTGATATAGATTTCGAACTGAGCGGTTGCGGCTGTGGCA
>JARKUW010000179.1 GCA_029851965.1 Bacteroidota bacterium
CCTCTAAGAAACCTTGTTGTTTAAGCCATTCCGGGTTGAACATTTTACCCATATAGCGGCTTCCGTGGTCTACAAAAATCACTACGGCCACGTCGTCTGGCTTTAGTTGGTCTTTGAGCTGAAGTAGTCCCGCTATTGCGGCACCTGCTGAATTGCCGACGAAAATACCCTCTTTAAGTGCCAGATCTCTGGTCATCAGGGCAGCATCTTTATCTGTAACTTTCTCGAACAGGTCGATCACATCGAAGTTTACATTCTCCGGCAGGAAATCCTCTCCAATGCCTTCTGTAATGTATGGATAGATCTCATCCTTGTCCAGGATTCCGGTCTCCTTATATTTTTTGAATACAGAGCCGTAGGTATCTATTCCCCAGACTTTAATGTTTGGGTTCTGTTCCTTTAAGTACTTGCCGGCGCCAGAAATTGTACCCCCGGTTCCTACACCAACAATAAGGTGTGTAATTTTCCCTTCGGTTTGCTTCCATATTTCCGGACCAGTTTGCTCATAGTGGGCTTGAGTATTGGACAGGTTATCATATTGGTTTGGCTTCCATGAATTCGGAACCTCACGCTCCAGGCGGGAGGAAACGGAATAGTAAGATCTTGGATCTTCCGGATCAACATCTGTAGGGCACACGATGACTTCAGCGCCAAAAGCACGAAGAGCATCAAACTTTTCCTTCGACTGTTTATCGGTAGATGTAAATATGCATTTGTATCCCTTGATGATGGCCGCCATGGCAAGCCCCATTCCTGTATTGCCCGATGTACCTTCGATGATGGTGCCGCCTGGCTTGAGTAAGCCATTCTTTTCTGCATCTTCAATCATTTTCAATGCCATACGGTCTTTGATGGAGTTTCCAGGGTTAGTTGTCTCGATCTTCGCCAACACCGTAGCCTGAACATCCTTTGTTATATTATTCAATTTAACCATTGGCGTGTTGCCAATTGTCTCTAAAATGTTGTTATACCACATGATACAAAAATACGGTTTTGTTGATCAAATTCTACTCGTCCTTAGACAATTAGAATTTTATTTGGCCGCCTTCCGTTTGGTAAAATATCATTTTATTCTAGTAGATCTATAGAGTACCAAACCACGTTTTATACTTCAAAAAGCTTGGATGGGTTGGCGGTTTACTTTAATTCAGCCGGTAGACTTTTCCGGGTAATGCTGTTAACAGGCCCTGCATTTCCAGGTTGAGCAGGTGAATGGCAAGTTTACTTTGAAGCATACCCAGCTTAAGCGCAATTTCGTCGACCAGTGCCGGTGCGATCCGCAGCAGGCTGATGATACCGAGTTCTTCTTCCGTGAGGCCTACAGGGAGCGTGAGCTGCTGCACCATGAGGCTGTCTACGGGCTCGTCCCAGCCCATGTAATAGACCAGGTCTTTCGCATGGTTTAGTAATCCGGCACGGTTGGTTTTAATCAGAAAGTTGCAGCCTTGTGAGTATTCATCCAGGGTTCTGCCGGGAAAAGCAAACACGTCCCGGTTGTAAGAATTGGCGAGCTCAGCCGTAATCAGGGCGCCTCCTTTTGCCGTGGCTTCCACAACGATGGTCACGTCTGCCAGACCGGCGATAATCCGGTTGCGTTTGGGAAAATTCTCCTTGTCCGGAATGGTATTCAGCGGGAACTCCGTAAGCAAGCCGCCGCATTTAACCATATGCTGGGCGATCTGCTTGTGCAGGTGCGGATACAGGCGGTCCAGTCCATGTCCCAGAACCCCTACTGTTGGAATCTGCAGGTTCAGGCTTTCGTGATGGGCGGCGACGTCAATCCCATAGGCCAGGCCACTGACGATGAGGACGCCATATGGCTTCAGCGTCTCGGCCAGCTGCCTGCACAACATCTTTCCGTATGGCGTAGCCTTCCGGGTGCCGACAATACTCACAATACGTGGGTGATTAAGGTCGGCACTCCCCTTGTAATACAAGAGTATAGGCGCATCAAAACAATCGCGCAGCCTTCTTGGGAAATTATCATCCAAAAAGAAGAGCACCTCAATCTTATGTTTTTCCAGAAATTTCAATTGTTCAGCGGCCTGCCGAAACGGTTCCTTGCTGCTTAGCTGAGCTGCAGTGGCCGCTCCGATTCCAGGTACCAGCATCAGCTGACTTGCAGATGCCTTGAATATGGCTTCGGCAGTACCAAAATAACCGAGCAGGTTTTTAGCGGTCACGTGACCAACCCCCTTGACAAAGGTAAGTGCGATTTTATGAATTAAACCCATAGGCTAAACTAGATCTATTAATCTAATTTATAGTCATGTAAATTTTCTTTGAACCTAAGCAGGAGAATCGCAAGCATTTACATGCGGGACGAGCCGTTATTGTGGGATATAGACGACGTATTTGGTCTCAAAAAAAGGCTCTTCGAAATATTCTGATAAAGGATAGAGCTGTGCTTTAAGCCTGGATTCCGCAATTTCCTCCTCCAGATCACCACCCTTAAGGTACAGTATCCCATTTGGGATGGCATTTTTTGAGTTCTTATTGAACTTTCCTTTCACCCAGGGATAGAAATCGATTAAGCGCGTAACCGCTCTGGAGACAATGAAATCGAACGTATCGTCGACCTGCTCCGCTCTGAGGTGGCTCGCTTTAACATTCTGCAAGCCGAGTGCCGCGGCAACTTCGGTTACCACTTTAATCTTCTTGCCAATGGAATCTACGAGGTGAAAAGAAGTCTCCGGAAACAGAATTGCCAGGGGAATACCTGGAAAACCGCCTCCAGTACCTACATCGAGCACTTTTTCTCCGGGCTTGAAGGTACAGAACTTGGCGATGCCGAGCGAGTGCAGGATATGACGCTCATACAGTTCGTCGATATCTTTCCTGGAAATTACATTGATCTGTGCATTCCAAAAGCTATACAAATCGTACAGTTGATCGAACTGCTTTATCTGTTGTTCGGTAAGGTCTTTGAAATAGTGCTGAATGATCGTTGATTTTATTTCCACTGTACTTTTTTGACAAATATAGAGAGAATGCCATTAAACACTAGAAAAATGAACAACAGAATATCCAGCATAGGAAACCACCAGCGTAAATCACCGTAGGCGAGTCGCTTTAACAGGCGTGGATACACCAGGCAACGGATCAAAATACTCAGAACAAGAATGCCTGCTGCGATATATTGGGTAGGTCTAAAACAGAGCGCCGCGACGGTAAGTCCGTAATACAGAAACTGTATGATGATCTGGGCGGACAAGATGAACTTGTGCCTGGCCTTGTACATCTTACCGGCACCGAAATGGCGCTTTTTCTGCCGCAGGTAATCCATCAAGCTTCTTTTTGGCTCACTCCAGACAAAGGCATCCGGGTTGATCTGTATCGTGGTGTTGTACTTGCTGGCGTGCGCATTTACAAAAAGATCGTCATCACCAGAGGGAATATGCATGTGTGCGGCGAAACCCTTGTTTTTAAAAAACAAAGCTTTTTTATATGCCATATTGCGTCCTACACCCATATAAGGCATGCCTTTGACGGCGAACGAAAGGTAATTCACAGCGGTAAAAAAAGTCTCAAAACGGATCAGGCTGTTGAGCAAACCCCTGCGTTTTAAATATGGAGAGTATCCCAGCAGGATCTCTGTGCTGTCTGCTGCCGGCTGCTGCATGCGCAACAGCCATTTCGAAGATTCAGGTTTACAATCGGCATCGGTAAACACCAGCCATTCATGTGCCGCCGCCTTGATGCCCATGGTGACGGCGAACTTCTTGCCCGCAATGAACTTCCCACCCTCGCGTACATTCACAATTTTTAGGTGTGGGTGCTGCGTGGCAAGCGCCTCCAGTACTTCCTGGGTGCTATCCCAGGAGCGGTCGTTGACCACGATAACTTCAAAATCCGGGTAGTCCTGTTCCAGAACAAGCAACAGGAATTCCTGCAGGTTGGCCGCTTCGTTGCGGGCACAAATAATTACACTTAAGGGCTGAAGGCGGGTACCTGGATCAGATTCAACAGGCAGCCCTGCTAAGCGGAGATGAACAAACAAGCTGAAATACAGCTGGACTAGAAAACAGAAGATTAGGGTGCCGAGGAGGCTGATCTCGAATATGGTAAAATCCACGCGGTAAAATTGAACGTCAAATTTCTGATAATTAATCTGCAATGTTCCTTTATGTTGATAAAAATTTAAGGCCGGTTTATAGCGCGTTTTTCGCTACTTTTGACAGATTTTTTGGAAAGACATTTTATATGAAGTTTAGTTTAGAGGCACAGGATGCCTTTTCGAAAGCAAGAGCAGGGACAGTTACGACAGCACACGGCGAGATACAAACGCCCATCTTTATGCCGGTAGGGACCGCGGGAACAGTTAAAGCGGTTCATCAAAGGGAGTTGAAAGACGACATCAAGGCACAAATTATACTTGGAAATACCTACCATTTATACCTGAGACCGGGACTCGATATCCTTGAAAAAGCAGGCGGACTGCATAAATTCATCGGCTGGGACAAGCCAATACTGACCGACAGCGGTGGGTATCAGGTGTATTCTTTAAGCAAAGTACGTAAGATAAAAGAAGAAGGTGTAACCTTTAATTCCCACATTGACGGCTCCAAACACTTGTTTACGCCAGAATATGCAATGGACATCCAGCGCGTGATCGGTGCCGATATCATCATGGCGTTCGACGAATGCACGCCCTATCCATGCGATTATAAATATGCCGCTTCCTCTATTCACATGACCCACCGGTGGTTGAAGCGCTGCTGCGCAAGGGTAGATACCACAGAACCGAAGTACGGCTACGAACAGACATTGTTCCCAATCGTACAGGGCTCTGTATACAAGGATTTAAGGGTGAAATCGGCAGAATTCATTGCGTCCATGGACCGTGAGGGGAATGCCATCGGCGGCTTGTCTGTTGGGGAGCCCGCCGAAGAGATGTATGGGATGACGGAAGTGGTGTGCGACATATTACCTGCCGATAAACCACGTTATTTAATGGGTGTGGGTACTCCGGTAAACATCCTCGAGAATATTGCTTTAGGCGTGGATATGTTCGACTGCGTAATGCCGACCAGGAATGCGCGTAACGGAATGTTGTTTACCAAAAATGGTATCATCAACATCGGCAATAAAAAGTGGGCGGACGATATGTCTCCACTTGAAGCGGATAGTGATCTGTTTGCCGATCAGGTGTATTCTAAGGCTTATTTGAGGCATTTGATGCACTCTAAAGAAATTTTGGGTGCTCAAATCGCTACTTTGCACAACCTCCACTTTTACATCTGGCTGGTCAAAGAGGCACGCGAGAAGATTGTTACCGGAGAATTCTACGACTGGAAAAATCGTATGGTGAAAATATTAGGTCAGAAATTATAGATGAGTTTTATCAAGGACAGGTTTAAAATCATTGACCGGTACATCATCGGCAAGTATCTGGGTACCTTCGTGTACACCCTGACGATATTTGTGGTGATCATCGTCATATTTGACCTTTCTGAGAAACTGGACGACTTCCTCCGCAATAAGCTATCGTTCTGGCAGGTGATCTCCTTGTACTATGCCGGGTCGATTCCCTTTTATGTCAACATTCTCTCGCCGCTGATCAATTTTATTGCGGTAATTTTCTTTACCGCAAAAATGGCCGATCAGACGGAGATTGTACCTATTTTAAGCGGTGGTGTGAGCTTCAACCGCTTTTTAAAGCCCTATTTCATCTCTGCATTTATCATTTTCGCAGCAAACCTGGGATCCAATTTATACATCCTGCCCTATACAAATACACTTAAAAACACGTTTGAGAACACCTACGTCAAGCAAAACGACCCCTATACCAAGAACGACATCCACATGAAACTGGATGAAAACACATACATCTATATTGGCGGCTTCGACAACCGGACAAAGGTGGGTACGCGTTTTATTCTGGACAAGTTTAAGGGCGACGTGATGCTTAAAAAGATGGTTGCAGACCAGATTGCCTGGGATTCGGTAAAGCGGTCCTGGAAGATCACAAACTACACTGTCCGGGAGATTAACGGACTTAAAGAAACCTTTATATCCGGTGGTACCAAACAAAAGGACACCATCTTAGACATGCGTCCGGATGATTTTTCTGCCTACGACAACATCTTTGAAAACCTCAGCAACTCCGAATTGTCTGACAAAATAAAGAAGGAGACAATAAGGGGTTCGGGCATCATGAACGACCTGCTCTTTGAGCAGTATAAACGGTATTTACAGCCGCTATCGGCATTTGTACTTACGTTAATTGGTGTTGCCCTGTCTTCACGTAAGGTCCGCGGTGGTGTGGGATTACCACTCGGGATGGGCATTATCCTGAGCTTTGCATACATTGTTTTGAACCAGTTTGCAAAGATGTTTTCGATAAAAGGCGGCATTCCGCCACTGCTTGCGGTGCTGGTACCAACGATCCTGTTTGGCCTGCTCGGCTTCTACTTACTGAGAAAAGCACCTAAATAAATGTCTGAAATCAAGACCGACACCCTGAACAGAAACCTCCTTATACTTCATTCAACCGTATTCATCTGGGGCTTTACCGGGATCCTTGGCGCGTTGATTTCGATCTCTGCGGTACAGATGGTATGGTACCGCGTGCTTATAGCATGCATCACCTTGTTCGTCTATTTTATGCTCACGCGCACCAGCATCAGGGTATCGCGAAAGCAGTTCCTTCAGTTCTTTTTTACCGGCAGCATCGTTGCGCTGCACTGGATTTTATTCTTCCATGCCATTAAGGTTTCCACGGTCTCTGTGACCCTGGTATGCCTCTCCTCCTTTACCCTTTTTACGGCCATACTGGAGCCTTTAATTAAACGACAGCGTATATTAGTTGCCGACATTGTGATTGGCCTGGTGATCATTCTGGGCATCTATATGATCTTTAAATTTGAGTCTCAGTATACATCAGGTATTATTTTCGGCCTTTCAGCCGCTCTGGCAGGTAGTATCTTCTCCATCATAAATTCCACCTTTGTACAAAAGACAGAGGCAAAGATCATCGGGTTCTATGAGATGCTTGGCGCCTTTTTCTGGATTACCTTGTACCGTCTGGCGGATCTTTCCCTGCAGGTAGAACACTTCGATCTGAGTGGTTCTGATTGGATGTATTTGATTCTGCTGGGCACAATTTGTACCGCACTGGCGTACGTCGCAGGGGTATCTGTTATGCGTACCTTGTCGGCTTTCCGGGTAGCACTGATCACCAATCTGGAGCCTGTTTACGGGATCATTCTGGCCTTCCTTTTCTTTGGCAGCAGAGAGAAAATGACCATGGGATTCTATGTTGGAGCAGTACTTATTTTAGGCGCCGTTTTCCTTTATCCGGTATATAAGAGTCGTAAAAAACTCCGGTAAATTATATAAGATTTCTGCGTTGAGGAGATGATAAATCCGTTACAGATGACGGGCTTTTCGGGCTAGTTTTTTGCCAAAAAATTAACATCATAAATACCGATCATTTTAGAGAAAACTGTCATCAATATCCAGTAACATTGCCGCGTTTACACGAGTGAACTAAGGTCATATACAAGGCCAATACATTCCAGTTTCCATACTCTTTACCTAGGAGATCACCTGATTAAATATGGTTATTACAACGGAAATTCGACGTTTAATGGAGGTAGCTGGATGAGAAAAAACCGGAACATTTCAGACGACTATTACACAAGTATTAATGTAAAAAACTCTCGATTTCAAACGTAGTATATCGGAATAAATCAAAGCCGGCAGCGGGTGATAATTCAGATTTAGGGATTATATAGTGACCTGAAACAGGAACTTTAATGAACAAATGAGGTCCAGTTAAGTGTACTTCTGACTTAAAAATCAGGCCTGAATGGATGTAATTTAACGACCCAAATGAGTTTTTAATGAAACAAAAAACCGGCAATTCACCACTTCTTGTCAGGTAAATTTTAGACTATAAATGACCATATCCGACGCGGATTTAACAGAATATCTCGCCGGGTTTCAGCGCAGAAATCTTGTATTTACGGTGATTTTTAACTGCGATTTTAAATCCAATTCGAGGCCAAAATCTGATACTTTCTGCTGGTCCAAACTTGGATTTCCAACTTTTTCCGGGACACACTAACGTCTTAACATGCAAAAATTAGACACATTATCAGGCAGGTGAACTATCCAAAAAACACATCGGTTAAGGAAGAAAGACGAGACACAATTTCTAGAAATGACGCAAAATGTGCCGGTAGCTGAGTTCAGATTACAGCCGGATTGGCGTATACAAAAGCATCAAAGCGGACGGTCCTTCCTCCAGGATTGCTGGCAATTTTGCCCTATGGATCTCGATGCCCGGGTCAACAATGTGGGCTGTATCCGGCACCATCCGACCACGGTACAGGTGAACAGAGCGGTCAAAATTCACTAAAATAAGTCGCATAATTACCCTACATTTATCGCGGTCTGAATGAAATATCCGCGGAAATAATCGCGGTATAGTGTATTACCATAAGACAACGGCCTAAATCTAGAACGAATTAGAACTAAAAAATAAAAACGCCAGAATAGCATCAAAATAGCCGTTAAAGGCTCGGATTTTTCTATGTTAGTCTTAGTAATAAGATATTGAATAAGAGCTGTTTATATAAAATACATCAAATTATTAATTACATATATTTTGAAAAATCAGCGTCATTTTACTAAAAATATTAGCACACAAAAATAATGAACCAAAAACAATCATATATTATACTAATGTTCAGCACTTTATTATTTCTAATATTAAGTTCTAGATCATATGTGGTTTTTGGGCAGATCTTTGGAGGAGAGCAGAACCCCCTTAGTGTACGTTGGAGGACAATCGGTGTTTCCGGATTCAAAATCATTTATCCAAACGAGCTGGAAAGGGAAGCCCAGCGAATGGCCAACACCATCCCCTACATCTTCCCTTTCGAAGGCAGCAGTCTGGGGGTACGAAAATCCAGGCTCCCTATCGTGTTGCAGAATCGCGGAGTCATCGCAAACGGCTTTGTACAGCTTGGGCCGAAGAAGTCAGAATTCAACACGACCCCTCCGCAGCAGTTCGACAGCCAGGACTGGCTGAACAACCTGGCCGTCCATGAACTCCGGCACGCCGCACAGTTCGACTTGCTTACGGGAGGCAGGCGATCTCCCTTCCCGGAGAACGTTTACTTTGCATGGATGGGTCTAAGTATCCCATTGTGGTTTTTTGAAGGTGACGCGGTAGTCACGGAGACTGCACTCACCCGGGCCGGGCGGGGAAGACAACCTTCCTGGATCATGCCTTACCGGACCAGTTTACTCAGTGGAAAAAGTTTCAGCTACAGCAAAGCAAGCTTCGGCTCAAATAAAGACGTCACTCCCGGATATTATCAACTTGGATACTTACTTAGTTCAAACATCAGATCGAAATTTGGTAAACACATTTTTGAGGACGTTTTGACGGACATAAAAAAGCATCCTGTTCGTGTTTATCCCTTTTCCAAAAGCATTAAAAAATTCACGGGAATTGGAAGCAAATCCTGGTACGACTCCACAACAGTTATGTTGAAAAAAGCATGGGAAGAACAGGACCAGAAAAATCCAACTACACCTCCCGAAACAATTAATAAACCGAGCAGGTTTGCGACGAATTATTTCCTGCCGGTGACACTTCCAAACGGAGACATTTTAGCACTCAAAGAAAGTAAAGCAAAGACCCGGGAGTTCGTCAGAATAGACAGCAAACAGAAGGAGAAAAAACTATTCGCAATCGGGTACCAGGAGCAAGCTTGGTTTAGCTATGCGAACGGGATTTTAGTGTGGGATGAAATCCGGTATGATCCCCGTTACCGGCAACGAAGTTACAGTGTGGTCTGCAGCTACAACCTGAACACAAACACGTACAAAAAACTGAGTTCAAGATCACGTTTGTTCTCCCCTACCCTGTCGGCCGACGGGAGCAAAATCATCGCGGTACAAGTCGACCTAAGTAACCAGTTCAACCTGGTGGAGCTTGATGCAAGCAGCGGGAAAATAAATTTTAAATACCCGAATCCGGCCAACTTAATTCTGCAAACACCTGCCTACGATTCGACCGGAAATGTGGTTGTTTTCATCGGTGTCTCGGAAAAAGGCAAATCTTTATGGACCATCCGGAAAGACGGAAAAACAATGCAATACATCCGCGAAACCAAACAACAATTGAGTAAACCGGTATTCATAGATCAAGGAATCGCATTTAACGCCCATTACAGCGGTTTAGATAACATTTACTACTTAGACTCCACCTCGAGAGAGATAAGCGCTCTGAGCGCAGCAAAATTCGGGGCTTTTAACCCCGCATCCGGTGCGAATAAAGATGAAATTATTTACAACCACTACACCGTGAAAGGCTATGAGATCGCCCGCATGAAAATGAAGAAGATCCCGGTTCCGTCCAATGACTTTGTTTTCTTTGGCGCTGCCATTGAAGAACAGGAGATGATCTGGAACGTATTCAAAGACATTCCAGACAGCAGTCACACATCAAAGCCGTACAGACAAGCTGCACACCTGTTCAGTTTTCACAGCATCATCCCGGTGATTGAGAACGAATACATCGGCGGGATCGAGCTGCAGTCGAACGATCTTCTGAACACCACAGACCTCTATGCTGGTGTAAATTACCACCGTGACCTGAACCGCTTTGCGTATAAGGCAAGCGTCAGCTTTAAAAGCTTATACCCGGTCCTGTCGGTCAGCTACGAGAACCGGCCGAGGAGGAACTTCTATCGTTCGGGTAGCGACGGCATGAAACAGGGCGACTGGCGGGAAAACGTGACTTCGCTTACCGCAAGGGTCCCGATTAATTTGAATGCCTTAGACGACAACTATAGCCTTTCGGCAAGTGCCGGCACGAACTATACACAGCGTTATGCCCTGCAGAACCTTCCGCAAAACTTTACCACCCGGCTGAACCTGCCCATGAATTATAGTTTTTCGTTTTCCCACAGTATCCGGCAGGCGGAGCGGGACATCGCGCCGGCATGGGGACAAATTCTAAGATTAAAATATTTTCATCAGCCTTTCGACCGGCGGCTGGATGGGAGCTTGTTCTCCGCAGAAGGCTTTCTTTATTTCCCGGGGCTGTTTAGAAACCACAGCTTCCTGGCGAATTTTAACTACCAGGAAGCATCGGGTGTACGCCGGTACAATACGGAGATCAACACCGTATACGGATACAACAACATTCTTGCGAAAAGTGAACTTCATAACACCCTGCTGTTTAACTACCGGTTTCCAATTGCCTTTCCGGATGCAGAAGCAGGGCCACTGGCCTATATCAAGAACATAAGAGGCGGTGTGTTTTTACATTATGAAAATATCGGTAGAACAACCAACCTCTCGGCACCAAAGACATTTGGATTTGAGCTGCACAGCAGCATGCACCTCTTGCGGTATGAACCTTTGTTTGACATCGGGACCAGAGTTGTTTTCGTAAATAAAATATACCGGCAAAACCCTATATTTGAATTAATGATAAATTACACATTTTAACTTATGCGTGGAAAAACCATCTTTATCATTCTTCTGACAGCCGTCGTT
Source organism: Bacteroidota bacterium (assembly GCA_029851965.1). Taxonomy (GTDB): domain Bacteria; phylum Bacteroidota; class Bacteroidia; order Sphingobacteriales; family Sphingobacteriaceae; genus Pedobacter. The sequence continues at coordinate 11,524 of JARKUW010000179.1, forward strand.
ACTGTCTTTTTGGTAAGCAATACCGATGAAGTGGAATTTAATTTCATATTCACCACAAAGTATATATCCAAACTCGTGGTGATTGGGGTATGTACCTTCATCGGCTTTGTTCTGGGCTACTGGGCCGGCAAGCCACGAACGGTTGTCAGCACTTACGATGACCATACCACTCCGAACGCCGACGATTCGTTAAGCGAAGAGGACCGCAATTACATCAGTTAAGCGAAGGCGACGGGATAACACCTGACGCCACTCGCTACTTGCCCCGGTTTACGGATGAATGGTGTAACTGAAGTTCAGCGTTGCAGAGCGACCGAGGATATTGGACACTGAGCAGTATTTATCAAACGTAAGATCCAGTGCGCGTTCCACTTTAGGGACGCTCAAAGCACCGTACAGATCAAAATGAATGGTAATCTCCTTGAAAATAGGTGGCATCTCTTCATCCCTGCGGGTGGCTTTGATGTTTATCTTGATGTCCTTCAAAGGCTCCTTTTGCTTTGTCAGCACGTTAACCACATCAATGCCACTGCATCCGCCGAGACCAACCAGAAGCATTTCCATTGGTCGGAAGCCTTTTCCCTCTCCACCGATTTCCGGCTTGGCATCCAGCTGTACTTTTTCTCCTGCAGGATTCTTTGCCTCGAAGTTGAACTTATCGTTTTTACGTATTAAATTGATTTCCATCATTATACCTTATAATATACCTTATTTGTAGCTTCCAGTTCCGGAAGCCTGGTTTCCTTTTCAAATATACCATATACCGACGATCCGCTTCCACTCAGGGATGCATATAGGGCCCCTGCCGCATATAGATCCTGCTTTATTTGTTGAATCGCCGGATATTTCCGGAACACAGAATCTTCAAAATCATTTTTAACCCGGTCTTTCCATTCCCGTACCTGAAGTTTCATCAGTTCCGGCAAAGGCTCTGTTTTTGAGTTTGGCACAACGCCGGCGTAAGCTTCCGCCGTAGAAACATGAATGGGTGGTGTAACCAGTACCATAAAATATGCAGAGAGATCCAGCTCAATCGGTTCAAATTTGTCACCTACTTCTGTTGCATACACCGGTTTGTTGCGAATGAAAAAGGCACAATCGGCACCAAGCCTGCTCGCATACCTTTCCATTTCTTCGTCTGACAGCCCAAGGTGGAACTTGGTGTTCAGCAACCGGATCACGTGTGCACCGTCCGAGGAACCACCGCCCAATCCCGCGCCTACAGGAATATTCTTCAATAATGTGATCTGCTGCGCGGGGATATTGAAATCCTGACTCAGCAGCTTAAATGCTTTGAAGCAGATGTTGTCCTCCATCGCACCCTCAAAATCAGAACCAGCGACAACGCAGCTTAGCGTCGTGGCATCCGTCAGTTCCACTACATCATTTATCTTTAACGGGTAGAAGACGGTTTCAATCTGATGATAGCGGTCCGGGCGCCTGGCGGTAATGTTTAGTCCGATGTTGATTTTGGCATTGGCGAATGCAAGCATGTTTCGTTTTTAGCAGGTTGTAAGGCAAACTTACAAAAACCTCCGTCAGACTGGCATCGTACGGATGTAAAATTCTGGATTTTGATTTCGGGCCGTCCTTAAGGCCCCTATTGTAACGAACTGCTTAATTTAGCATCAGCCATAGGACTCTATTGAAATTAAATGATAGTTTTGTAATTGAAGCAGCCGGTCGGCTTGGACTTAATTTGAACCGAAAGGCAGCTACAGCTTTAAACGATGAGACAATATTTAGATCTAATGCAGCATGTACTGCATCATGGCACACAAAAACACGACCGCACCGGCACCGGCACCCTTAGTGTTTTTGGATATCAGATGCGGTTTAACCTGGAAGATGGTTTTCCAATGGTTACGACCAAAAAGTTACATCTGAAATCAATTATACACGAGTTGATCTGGTTTTTAAGCGGAGATACGAACATCAGCTACCTGAAAGAAAATCAGGTACGCATATGGGATGAATGGGCAGATGAAAATGGCGACCTCGGACCGGTTTACGGATCTCAATGGAGATCATGGCCAACCGCCGATGGCCGGCACATCGATCAGATCACGCAGATCGTGAACACCATTAAGCAGAACCCGGACTCGCGCCGGATCATTGTATCTGCGTGGAACGTCGGTGAAATCGAAAACATGGCCCTCCCGCCATGTCATGCCTTCTTCCAGTTTTACGTTGCAGATGGAAAATTAAGCTGTCAGCTGTATCAGCGCAGTGCCGACATTTTCCTGGGCGTACCCTTCAACATCGCCTCTTATGCTTTGCTGACCATGATGGTGGCTCAGGTGTGTGGCTTAAAGTATGGCGACTTCATTCATACACTTGGCGACGCCCACCTGTACAACAATCACCTGGAGCAGGCGAAGCTGCAGCTAAGCAGGGATCCAAAGCCACTGCCGACCATGAAACTCAATCCAAACGTTAAAGATCTCTTTGATTTTAAATTTGAGGATTTTACCTTGGAAAACTATGAACACCATCCACATATCAAAGGTATAGTCGCGGTATGATCATTTCCTTCGTAGTTGCAATCGCAGAAAACAATGCCATCGGGAAGGACAACGGACTACTTTGGCACCTGCCTACCGACTTAAAGCACTTCAAGCAGATTACAAATGGCCATACCATCATCATGGGGCGAAAGACCTTTGATTCCATGGGCAAGCCCCTCCCCAACCGCCGGAACATCGTAATTACCCGCAATGCAGACCTGAAAATAGAAGGTGCTGAGGTAACAACAAGCGTAGATGATGCCCTGGCCTTATGTAAAACGGAGGAAGAGGTATTTATTATCGGCGGTGCCGAGATTTACAAGGAAGCACTTGATAAAACCGACCGTATATACTTAACAACGGTGCATCAGCGTTTCGAAGGAGATGCTTATTTTCCGGAACTTGACCGGAATAAGTGGGTGGAAACTGCGCGGGAGGAACATCAGCCGGATGAAAAGAACAATATCGCTTTCACGTTTTCAACACTGGAAGCAAATAGTTGACCATCACCAATAAAAACTTTGGCAGGGCGGCCTATTAATTAAAAAATTAGTTAGATTTGCCGACTTGTTAAAAAAAAATTATACTATATAGACAATAATTACAAACAACAAATGCAAGGTAAAGGTTTTATTAAATTTATGGCAATACTCCTCGGTATTGTCTGTGTGTATTCCCTCTCGTTCAACTTAGTTACCGCGAACGTAGAAAAAGATGCTAAAGCGTATGCAAAAGGAAATCCGGAAAGAGAAAGAGCTTATCTGGATTCTATGGCTTCAGTTCCTGTTTATCCCTTGTTTGGATTTAACTATGAATTCTGCAAATCCAAGGAAATCAACTTAGGTCTTGACTTAAAAGGTGGTATGAACGTGACCATGGAGATCTCGCTGGCAGAACTGGTGAAATCTTTAGCTGGCAATCCTGACGACGCAAACTTCAATCAGGCCGTTACAAATGCACAGAATGAACTGAATGCAGGTGGTAAAGACTTTATCAACCTTTTTGTTAACAACTTCGAGAAGTTAAGTCCGAATGTTAAACTTGCAGACTACTTTGCAAATCAGGATAACGCCCAGCAGCTTAATGCCAATGCAAGCAATGCAGAGGTTAAAACCTACTTGTCTAAAGAAGCAAACAGCGCAATCGACCGTTCTTTCATCATTATCCGCAGCCGTATTGACGGATTCGGCGTGGTGAGCCCTAACATGCAGAAGCAGGAAGGCACCAACCGCATCTTAATTGAGATGCCAGGTGTTCAGGACAAAGAAAGAATTCACAAGCTATTGCAGGGATCTGCAGAACTACAGTTCTGGCAGGTATATCAGAATGAAGAAGTTTATTCTGTATTGGAAAACATCAACAAAACCCTTGCAACTACTTTAAAAGATACAACAAGCACTAAAACAGATACTGCAGCTGCCGCAGGCAGTAAACTTGCAGGATTAGGCAAAAAAGCCGGTGCTGCCGATTCTCTGGCAAAACAACAAGAACTTACGAAGAGCAATCCATTGTTCTCCGTTTTAAACATTCCAACTTACCAGGCACAAAACGGACAACCATCTTTACGTCCGGGACCAGTTGTTGGTTGGGTGGCTCAGAAAGATACCGCTAAAGTAAACAGCTATTTGAGAAGACCGGAAGTTGCCGGTATCGTTCCATCGAGCTTCAAGTTTATGTGGGGTGTTAAGCCAATGCAGGGCACAAAAGTTTTCGAGCTGTATGCCATTAAATCTACAAACCCGGATGGCAAGCCAGATTTGGGTGGAGAAGCCATAAGTGATGCGCGTTCTGATTACGATCAGCAAGGCAGACCTGAGGTGACCATGTACATGACCGGTGACGGTGCTGCAAAATGGAAGAAAATCACCGCTGAAGCTTCAGCAGATCCAAACAATAAAAAATCAATTGCAATTGTATTGGACAATAACGTTTATTCTGCGCCTACGGTTCAGAATGAAATTCCAAATGGTATCTCTTCCATCTCCGGAAGCTTTACGGTAAACGATACACAAGATTTAGCAAACATTCTAAAAGCAGGTAAATTGCCTGCTCCGGCAAGAATTGTGGGTGAGTTTGTTGTCGGACCATCTTTGGGTCAGGCAGCGATTGACAATGGTTTATTGTCGTTCTGCCTGGCGTTCGTTGTCATTCTGGTATTCATGGCTTTATATTACAATAAAGCAGGTTGGGTTGCCAACTTAGCCCTTGTGATCAACTTATTCTTCATCATGGGCATCCTGGTATCCCTGGGTGCTGTACTAACGTTGCCAGGTATCGCAGGTATCATTCTCGTCATTGGTCTTTCGGTAGATGCGAACATCCTGATCTTCGAGCGTGTACGGGAAGAGTTGCTACACGGTAAGAGCATTTCACTTTCGATCAGAGAAGGTTTCAAACATGCAATGCCTTCGATCATTGACTCCAACGTAACCATCCTGATCTTAGGTATCATTCTTTACATCTTCGGTAGCGGACCGGTTCAGGGATTTGCAACAACACTTTGTATCGGTATCCTGTCTTCATTATTCTGTGCGGTACTGATCTCCCGCCTGGTGTTTGAAAGCTTGCTTGAAAAAGGATCAAACATCACGTTTGGTAACAAAGCAACCCTTCATGCCTTCAGAGACATCGCCTTCAACTTCGTTGGACGCAGAAAGATCTATTATGCCATCTCCACTGTGATCATTGTTTTAGGATTTATTTTCTACTTCAAGAATGGTGGTTTGAAACTGGGCATCGACTTCAAAGGTGGCCGTTACTACATCGTTCATTTCGATAAGGGAATGGACACAGAGGCAGTTAAAGCACAACTAACGCCTGTATTTGGCGATGAAGCACCGGAAGTAAAAACTGCAGGTGGAACCAATGAGTTGAAGATTACAACGACTTACCACATTTCAGATCCTGCATTAAACGCGGATAAGGTAGTTGAAGACGCTTTAAGAGCCGGATTAGATAAAACGGGATCTAAATACACCATTGAGAGTAACCAGAAAGTTGGTCCGATCATCGCAAGTGACCTTGTTTACAGCGCCTACGGTGCGATCTTGTTCTCTTGTCTGGTGATGTTTATTTACATCATTGTAAGATTCAAGAAGCTAAACTATGGTTTGGGTGCGGTAATCGCGCTATTCCATGATGTGCTGCTCGTCTTGTCATTCTACACGATTTTAGATGGTGTTTTACCATTCTCTTTAGAAATCGGGCAGGATTTCATTGCAGCGATTCTAACGGTAATGTCTTATACCATGACAGAAACAGTGGTTGTATTCGACAGGATCCGCGAGAAACTTGCAGAGACCGGAAAAGACGATATTCATGGGGAAGAACGTAATACAGTAATCAACTTCGCGTTGAACAGTACCTTGAGTCGTACCATCCTGACTTCATTAACGGTATTCTTTGTATTGCTGGTGATCTTCATCTTCGGTGGAGAAAGCATCCGCGGATTTATCTTCGCCTTGCTGATCGGCCGTGTAATCGGTACATATTCTTCATTGTGTATCTCTACCCCGATCGTTGTAGATTTAGGCAAATCAAAATAAGAAACATCAATTTATATTGCTTTAAAAAGGTATCCCCAAAAGGATACCTTTTTTGTTTGTTGTGTATATTTACAAAGAACCATGGAGAAAACAGTTAAGCTTGTCGAGTGCCCGAGGGATGCCATGCAAGGCATACACCACTTCATCGATACCAATCTTAAGGCCGCTTACCTGAATCTGCTGTTGCAGGTCGGCTTCGATACGCTGGATTTCGGCAGCTTCGTCTCTCCGAAAGCCATTCCACAGTTGGCGGATACGGAGAAGGTACTGGCCAAGCTGAACCTCGGCAACACCCCGACGAAATTACTGGCCATTGTAGCCAATCTAAGAGGTGTAGAAGCAGCCGTATCCCATCCGGAGATCAGTTACCTGGGTTTCCCCTTCTCGATCTCTGAGACCTTCCAGCAGCGCAATACGAACTCCAGCATAGCGCAATCCCTCGTCACCATTGAACAGATGCTCGAACGGTGCAACCGCCATGGAAAAACTGCGGTGGTTTACATGTCTATGGGTTTCGGAAATCCTTACGGGGACCCCTGGAACCTGGATATAGTTCAGCACTGGGCTGGAGAATTGGTTTCCCGGGGTGTGGAGATCCTCTCTGTGGCAGATACGACCGGCGTGTCCACGCCGGAGAAGATCAGGGCTATCTTACCCGGGCTGGTACAGGAGTTTCCAAAGGTGGAGATCGGCGTGCATCTACACAGTACTCCGGAAAGCCGAACGGAGAAGATCGCTGCTGCCTTCGAGGCGGGCTGCCGCCGCTTTGACAGTGCACTTAAAGGTTTTGGCGGCTGCCCGATGGCTAGCGACAGCCTTACCGGAAATATTGCCACCGAAAACCTCCTCGCCTATTTAACAGAAAAAGGTCTGGACTTACGTCTAGACCTTGATCGCTGGGCAGAAGCACTTGTCCTGTCCCAGAAAGTATTCGCAACAGAATCTACCGCTTCACCATCTTAAAATGCTGAATACCGGCTTCTTCGAACTGCTCGCCCTCAGCCACAAAGCCGAACTTCGCGTATAAAGGCATAGCCTCCAGTTGCGCGTTCAGGTATATATAAGTGGCATCCTCCGGCAGATCAGCGAGTGCGGCAGCCACCAGCGCCTGTCCCACGCCTTTCTTCCGGAACTCTTTGAGCACAGCAAAACGCTCCAGCTTGTAGCCTGCATCGGTTTTACGCCACCTGCAGGCGCCTGCAGGCGCGTTATCTATGGTCGCAAGGAAATGTACAGAGACTTCTTCATTCTCCCATTCCAGTTCCGGCGGGCAGTTCTGCTCTTCTACAAAAACGACTTTACGTATCGCATAGGCCTTCTCCAGGTCCTGCGTGTTTGTGATTTTATGAACTTCAAGGTTTGTCATCATGCTATAGATATCGTAGACAAAAAAAGGCCATAAGCAAGCTTATGACCTTCACTAAATAGATTTTAAATTATAATTTATCGTTTGCGTCTCTGCAGTTCAAGTCTTCAAAAGCCTGTGTCAAACGTTTCACAAATGCTTCTTCACCTTTACGCAACCAGACGCGTGGATCATAATATTTCTTGTTTGGCTTATCTTCACCATCCGGGTTCCCGATCTGACCCTGAAGGTAAGCTTCATTCGCTTTATAATAATCCAATACACCTTCCCACAATGCCCATTGCATATCGGTATCGATATTCATTTTGATGGCACCATAAGAGATTGCTTCTCTGATGTCTTCCTGAGAAGATCCCGAACCGCCATGGAAAACAAAGTTGATTGGTTTCTCAGCAGTCAAGCTATATTTCTCTTTCAGGAATTCCTGAGAGTTGTGCAGAATTACCGGCTGAAGTTTAACGTTACCTGGTTTGTAAACACCATGAACATTACCAAATGCAGCTGCAATGGTGAACTTATCGCTGATTTTGCTCAGTTGCTCATAAGCATAAGCAACCTCAGAAGGCTGGGTATATAGTTTTGAACTGTCCACATCACTGTTGTCCACGCCATCTTCCTCACCGCCGGTAACGCCTAGCTCAATTTCAATGGTCATTCCCATTTTAGCCATACGCTCGAAGTATTTAGAAGAGATCTCCATATTTTCTTCAATTGGCTCTTCAGAAAGATCCAGCATGTGTGAAGAAAAAAGTGGCTTACCATTCGCTTTGAAGAATTCTTCACCGTGATCCAGCAATCCGTCTATCCATGGGAGCAACTTTTTAGCAGCATGGTCTGTGTGCAGGATTACCGCAACACCATAATGCTCCGCAAGCAAATGCACATGCTTCGCTGCAGATACTGCGCCAAGAACACAGGCTTTTAAGTTATCGTTATTTAAAGTCTTACCTGCATAGAACTGGGCACCTCCGTTAGAGAGTTGTATCATCACAGGTGAATTTACTGCCTTCGCAGTTTCCATAACCGCATTGATCGTGTTGGTACCAGTAACGTTTACTGCTGGTAGTGCAAATTGGTGTTTTTTAGCCTGTTCAAATAACTCCTGAACGGCATCTCCGTAAATCACACCCTTATAGCCTTTTAAACTCATGTTTATTAAATTTTGTATCTGCCGAAGTTAGGAAAAATATAACTTTAGCCAAAGTATAGGCCTTTTATTTCAGCGAATGAACTAAAAACAAGGCTTATCTGTTCTAATTTTTTTTTGTTTCTTTGTACTCGTATTCTGAACAAATAACATGGCTTGGTTTAAAAGAGAAAAAAAAGGTATCAGTACACTGACTGAAGAGAAAAAGGAGGCGCCGGACGGACTTTGGGAGAAGTGCCCGAATTGCAAGAAAGTCTTACACAGTGCTGACCTTACAGAGAACAAATACGTTTGTCAATACTGTGATTTTCACCTCAGAGTCGGATCTAAGGAATATTTTCAGGTACTGTTCGACAACAATGAGTTTACAGAGCTGTTTGCCAACCTAAGATCTGCTGATCCACTCGAATTTACAGACACAAAGCCTTACAGGGAACGCCTGGTTTCCAGTATGGAAAAGACCGGACTGAAGGATGCCATTCGTGCTGCACACGGCAAGATCGAAGGTGAAGACCTCGTTGTGGCTTGTATGGATTTCAACTTCATCGGCGGATCGATGGGCTCCGTAGTCGGAGAAAAGATCGCCCGTTCTATAGACTATAGCATTGAACACAAAATCCCGTTCCTGATGATCTCCAAGTCGGGTGGAGCGCGGATGATGGAAGCTGCATTCTCCCTGATGCAAATGGCCAAAACCTCTGCGAAACTTGCTTTATTAAGCCAGGCGAAGATCCCTTATATTTCTTTACTTACAGATCCAACCACTGGTGGAGTAACGGCCTCTTATGCCATGCTTGGCGACATCAATATCGCTGAACCAGGTGCTTTGATCGGCTTTGCCGGACCGCGTGTTATTAAAGAGACGATCAAAAAAGACCTGCCAAAAGGATTTCAAACTTCTGAGTTTGTACTGGAACATGGCTTTCTCGACTTCATTGTAGACCGCAGAGCGATGAAAGCGAAACTGGCTACATTCCTGAAGATGTTAAAAAACTAATCCATTTACAACATAAAGCGAAAGGCCTGTGGTACCAACCACAGGCCTTTCGCTTTACAACGGGATACCGTTGCGACATGCCGCTTACAGGTTATTGCTCCCCGGCATGGTGCCCGGCTCATGCGCAGAACCCAATGGCTTATTTGCCCGTCTCGGCGTATTGATCAGATCTGTTCTGCCGATATCTGCTATCGATGAACTATCCCCGTTGTCTGCCTGCGTCTCATTGATGGTATCCTCTGTTTCTTTGTATACGAACTTCTTTTGTTCATTATTTTCTTGCTCTTCGTTCGTATTATCTAAATTTTGATCGTTGTTTTCTGGAAGAATCATAGTGGTAAGTATTAGGTTAACAATAGCTTATTAACAACCCACCTGTGCAATTGTTTCTTCATATTGAAACCACGTGCTTTTCCAGCACTGGAAATGCAGCATATCAAATCCACCAAAATGCTGGACAGCCAACGAAAAAGGCCCCGGTATTTCCGGGGCTTCAAACTATCTTACAGACAAAAATCGCTAAGTGCTGAAAACAGAATTGTTAAACATTTACATTCTGCTCTACAATGGGTTTCAACTTGGAAACCACAAAGTCAAGTTCTTCTTTGGTGTTGTATTTACTGAAAGAGAAACGGATCGAGGGCCGGTTTGCATCGGCATTGATGCCGGTTAAAACGTGAGAGCCAATATTGGATCCCGAAGAACATGCACTGCCGCCCGAGGCGGAAATGCCATTAATATCCAGATTAAACAACAACATATCCGCCATATCCATTTCCGGGAACGATACATTCAGCACCGTGTACAAGCTTTTCTCCTTCAACGTTTCGCCGTTAAACTGAATGCCGGGAATCTCCGCCTGCAGGCGATCGATCAGATAGTCCTTCAATTCCTGAATATAGGCTTGATGCTCATCCATATGCGCGTACGCGTTCTCCAGCGCCTTTGCGAGGCCAACAATACCGTAAACATTTTCCGTACCACCGCGCATGTTTCTTTCCTGTGCACCGCCCAGGATCATCGGACTGATCTTCACATTGTGATTTACGTACAGGAATCCCACACCTTTTGGTCCGTGTAACTTGTGGGCAGCGCACACGATGAAGTGGGCTTTTAGCTTACGTACGTCATGGCGATAGTGTCCCATTGTCTGAACGGTATCGCAATGAAAGATGGCATCATACTGCTCGCAGAGGTCCCCTACCCGTTCAATATCCGTCAGGGTACCCAGTTCATTATTGGCGTGCATCAGCGATACAAATGAGCGCTGGCTATTTTTCAACAACTCCTCCAGATGGAGGTAATCGACATTGCCTTTTTCATCGATATTCACAAAGCTCACCTGATCGATGATCCCTTGTTTCAACAGCATATCCAGCGTATGTTCTACGGCATGGTGCTCGATTTTAGACGTAATGACATGTTTTATTCCAAATGCCTGAATTCCACATCTGATGGCCGTATTGTCTGCCTCCGTACCGCCCGAGGTAAAGAAGATCTCAGCCGGTGTTGCATTAAGCAAGCCAGCAACAGTTTTACGTGCCTTTTCCAATAATGTGCGTACTTCCCGCCCTTGTGCGTGTATCGAAGATGGATTTCCGTAAAAGGTTTCCATCACATGCACCATCTCCTCAATCACCTCTTTATCCAAAGGGGTCGTTGCAGCATTATCTAAATAGATTCTGGTCATGACCAATTAATTTAATTTTAATATTTCTTTAATGTCGGCAATGATTTTCGCTGCAAGGTTCTCTGCAACGGCCTCATTCTGTGCCTCACTATATATTCTGATGATCGGTTCAGTATTCGATCTGCGCAAATGAACCCACTCCTTCTCAAACTCTATTTTAAGGCCATCGATGGTAGAGTTTGGATGGGATTTATATTTCTCCTGTACTTTCAGCAGCAGGGCATCAATATCCATGTCTGCAGTAAGGGTAATTTTATTCTTGGAGATGTGGTAATCCGGATAGCTACTGCGCAACAAGGAGATCGACTTGCCAAATTTCGCCAGGTGTGTCAGGAACAGTCCGATACCCACCAGGGCATCTCTGCCGTAATGTGACTCCGGATAAATAATCCCTCCATTGCCTTCCCCGCCAATAACGGCGTTGGTCTCTTTCATCTTATTCACCACATTCACCTCACCAACGGCAGCGGCATTGTATGCTGCCCCTGATTGCTCCGTCACATCCCTAAGGGCACGCGTTGAAGATAAGTTGGATACCGTATTTCCAGGTGTATTCTTTAAAACATAGTCGGCGACCGCAACAAGTGTATATTCTTCACCGAACATGGTTCCATCTTCACAAACAAATGCGAGGCGGTCTACATCCGGATCGACCACGATACCGAGATGGGCATTTTTAGCCTGAACTTCTTTCGCGATCTGCCCGAGGTTCTCCGGCAGGGGTTCCGGGTTGTGCGGAAACTGTCCGTCTGGGGTACAAAAAAGCTCGTACACGGTTTCAACGCCCAGCGCTTTTAGCAACGCGGGAACGAAAATACCGCCGGTAGAATTTACACAATCAATCGCGATCTTAAACTTCGCTGCTTTGATCGCTTCCACATCCACAAGCGGCAAGGCCAGGACCATGTCAATGTGTTTCTGAAGATAAGAGTCGTCCTTAATCACTTTCCCGAGGTCATTCACACCTGCAAATTCAAACTGCGCGCTTTCAGCAAGCTCCAGAACTTCCTTGCCATCTGCATCATTGATAAATTCACCATTGTGGTTTAACAGCTTCAGTGCGTTCCATTGTTTGGGGTTGTGACTGGCGGTTAAGATGATCCCTCCACCTGCATTCTCCATGGGCACCGCAATTTCCACTGTTGGTGTTGTAGACAGCCCAAGGTCTATAACCTCAATGCCCAGCCCCTGCAGGGTGCCTATAACCAGGTTATTCACCATTTCGCCAGAAATTCTTGCATCTCTGCCCAGCACTACTTTCTTGATGTTTGTGGTGTTGATTACCCAACTGCCATAGGCAGCAGTGAATTTTACAATGTCTATGGGCGTCAGTCCATTGCCAGCTATACCACCTATTGTTCCACGGATTCCGGAGATCGATTTGATTAAAGTCAACTTATTTCAGATTTATACCGCAAAATTAAGAAAAATTTAGGAAGCCTTCTGATTTAAACACAAAGGGTCCCATTTATCCGCTTTGCGTTTTCAAAATAGTATATTTGTTTTTTTTTCAAAAAGACGATAATAAAAGCTCTATGCAGCGTAAATGGTTTCAATATTGGTTCAATTCTCCTTACTATCACATACTTTACAGTCAGCGTAACGATGAAGAGGCCGAGTTCTTAATTGATAATTTATCTTCTTTTCTGAAGCCGGCACCGGATTCCCGCATCCTCGACATTGCCTGTGGCCGTGGAAGACATGCCATTTACCTGAACAAAAAAGGATATGATGTAACCGGAATAGACCTTTCGGAACAGAACATCAAATTTGCCCGGCAGTTCGAGCAGAAACATTTGCACTTCTTCGTGCACGATATGCGTAAGCTGGCCTTTATAAACTACTTCGACATCGCGTTGAACTTGTTCACAAGCTTTGGCTACTTCGAAACCGAAAAGGATCATGTAAATGCCTTAAAATCCTTTTGCAAGGGACTTAAACCTGGTGGAACCCTGGTGATCGATTATTTCAACACCATCAAAATCATACGAAATCTTACCTTAAGGGAAACGAAGACGGTCGACGGCATCGAATTTCACCTCAATAAGTTCGTCTCAGAGGGAAAGATCATCAAGCATATCAATTTCGAACACAAGAATAAAGCGTTTGCCTTCGAGGAGCGCGTACAGGCCTTCGAACTGAAAGACTTTGAACGGATGTTTGAGAAAAGCGGACTAAAAATAGTCAATACGTTCGGCAATTACAGCCTTCAGGATTATGACGAAGCCAAATCAGATCGTTTAATACTAGTTTGCCAAAAAGCATGATACTGACGATACAGGAGTTTGACCTGGATTTATTTCTGAAAATACACAGAGGACTCTCCTCTGGGTTTTTGGATTGGTTTATGCCCCTTATCCGAAACAAATTCTTCTGGTCACCCCTCTATCTGTTCATCATCCTGTTCTGCATCAGAGAATATAAAAAAAGAGGCTGGTACATCATTGGACTCCTGCTTTTAACCTTTGCAATGGGCGATCTGATTGCATCCAGGCTGATCAAGCCTTTCGTAGGCCGGATCAGGCCGTGTAACGATTTCCGGCTCTCGGACCTGATTATACACCGGGTAAACTGCGGAAGCGGCTACAGCTTTCCCTCTGCGCATGCGACGAACCATTTTGCCATTGCAATTTTTCTGATCCTCGTCTTTTATAAGAGCTGGAAGCCGATATTGCCAATCGGCCTTACCTGGGCTTTCCTCATCTCCTTCGCGCAAATCTACGTCGGTGTGCACTACCCTGTCGACACCATGATCGGCGCTTTACTTGGCACAGCCATAGGCCTGTTCACCGGCACCCTATTCAACAGACTACAACCACATATTTAATGGAAACCTGGAAAATATTAGTTTTATTCTTCTGCGCCTTTCTGGGCGGTGCCTCAATTTTCTTCGTTAAAAGTGACCGGTCTAAACTGCTTAAGCTGATCCTTTCTTTTAGCGGAGCCTACCTGTTTGCCATTACCGTACTTCACCTGATTCCTGACGCCTACAGCGGCGTTGATGCGCATGATATTGGTATTTATATCCTGATCGGCTTCCTGATACAGGTGTTTTTGGAACAGTTTTCTGAAGGTGTGGAACATGGGCATATGCACCACCATCACCACCAGGAAGGACATGTTTTCCCTTACGGGATCATGATCAGCCTATGCCTGCATGCATTTCTGGAAGGCATGCCGCTGGCCAAAGATCACCACAATGAACTTATTTTCGGTATCGCGCTGCATCACATCCCCGCCGCCTTCGCACTCTCCAGCATCCTGATGCAGAACCACTATAAACCCAAAAGTCTGCTGTTGTATGTCGGAATTTTCGCACTAATGGCTCCGCTGGGATTTCTCCTGAGTTACGGCGTCAGTACCGGCACCATTGGCGGCATTGAGCTTTATTTCAACAAGATGATGGGGATCGTCATCGGGATTTTCCTTCATATATCCACCACCATTCTTTTTGAAACCAGTGTGGACCACAAGTTCACCAGGCGGAAAATGATCGCCGTATTGATTGGAATTGCCGTGGCGCTGATTGGTTTTTACACCGGGGGGCACTAGTTATTTCTTGTCCTTCATACTGCCCTTTGGCTTGCCATAACCCCATGGGCAATGCCTGCACTTGTTTTTACAGCAAGTACCCCGTTTTACGTGGTACGCTTCTGTAAACACCATTAATCCCTGTTCATTAAAATAAAAGTCTAACCCCTCTTTCATCTGTTTAGCATTTTTACCACCACCTGATCTTTATAGTGCGCCTTGAGCTGCTGCCCATCTCCATGGGTGGTCCACACCTCCCGCGGCTCCACCTGCCTGATCGTTTCCAGGATGTCGTTCCAGTCTACATGATCGGATATGCAGAGCTGCAATTCTTTATTCTGAAGATTTTTCCAGCCGGAGGCAAACACCCGGATGACATTGATGGCTTTGATGTAGCTGTGGAAAACCATTGGCGGCACCAGGTAGATCAGCCCCTTTGGGTTCATCTTCATCACCTTGCGGTCGTACACCTCGTACCTGCCCAGGTTCACACCCAGCTGCTCATAAAGCTTTACGAAGGGCATAATGCTGTGGTGAACCAGAATGCGCTTTCCCGCACAATGGTCGTTGATCAGACGAATGATCCGCTGACTTTTCCCCAGCGCGTAAGCACCGAGCATGATGTTTCCCTCCCAGGCCTCCAGATTCTTAATTTCTTCCTCAGCCGGAGGATGCTGTGTAAGTGGGTTGGCGAAGGTCGTCTCTGTGATCAGTACATCTGCCCTGTGGAACGCGATGGGTTCACAGGTCGGGTCCGGCTGAAGCTTGTAGTCGCCGGTGTACAAATAGGTAACCCCTTTGTACTCCATAGCGACCTGTGCCGATCCTGCAATATGGCCCGCAGAGATAAAGCTGACGGTTACCCCATTCAGGTTAAAACTTTCATCGTAGCCTTTAATATGAAAATCCACCGCCGCAAACTTCTTGTAACGGTGCAGCATAAATAGGGATGTTGGCCGGGTACAGTAAACCTGATTATTGCCGCTGCAGGCATGGTCACCGTGTGCGTGGGATATCACGGCAGTTTTTACCGCTTCCTGTGGGTCAAGGTAGAAATCCCCATACGCACAATATAGTCCAGTTTTGGTCTGAACTATAAAATCATCTAATATCATTTGTCTTATTTAGTATTCAAAAACGTACTGTGGAGCGCCAGAACCTGTGAAATGATGGACTGTTGCTCATCGTTGTGTATCTGATAATCGGCCATAGCCCGTTTTTGTTCGTCATTAAACTGTTTGTCCATCCGTGCCCGCACCTGCTCCGCTGTAACCCCATCCCGCTGCATCACCCGGCTGATCTTCATCTGCTCGGGCGCAGTAACCAGGATGCTGGCATCACACATCTTGTAGGACCCACTTTCGAAGAGCAACGCGGCTTCCTTAAGAATGTAGGGGGTTCCGGCAGGAACATCTTCGATCCATTCGTCAAAAGCACGGAATACGGCCGGATGCACCAATGCATTCAAGGTCTCCAGCTGCGCCTGATTGTTGAACACGATGCTCGCCAGGTATTTATTGTTGAGGATGCCTTCCACAGAATAGCTTTCGGCACCAAATGCAGCCTTTACGCCTTCTATAAGAAGGAGGTCGGTAATCATGATTTGCTTGGCTACGGTGTCCGCATAAAAAACGGGTATTCCCAGTACTTCAAAAACCCTGGATACGGTTGTTTTACCACTGCCGATACCACCTGTGATGCCTACTTTAAACATTATTCTTCTATTATAAAATCAATTTTTGCGGGTGTCACGCGCACAAACTTGCAGTATTCGGGAAAGCGTGTAATCTTTACGCTCAGTTGGTTGTGCTTCAGCTTCTTCCATTCATTCAGGTCCACGGAGGCTTCCATAAAGTCTTCATTGATCTGCTGGTAGCTGGAAAGTGCGACCAGATAGGTCACCTTCACCTTCTTCGGGTAAAGGCTCAAACTGTGATACTCTGGATTGTTTAACACCTTCAGCGGAAGTTCCACCGTTTTCTCCGTAAACTCATCAACCGGAATCTTCACCTCTACCGTTGCAGGAAATATACTCACATTTTTGACCTTATTCTGCATCATGGCTACCCGTGTCACCGTGGTATTCCGGATATCCGTCAGCTTCAGCGTGTCGGTCTTCCATTCCTTAATTTTCCCGATTTCTTCCTGCGGCCCCGAAACCGTAACGTAGTCGGGCGTAATTTCAATATCATTTGAGACCCCGTACTGGCTGCTGAAATTTAAGTTCGACAGCAGCTGTACCGGCACCCGTTTCACGGTACGCTTGGAAAAATCAAAGTATAAGGTGTCGGGACGTACAGAAATGATCTTTTGAGACGTCTCCAGCTGCTTGTTTACGCGGTAAAGCTGTTCAGAAAACAGGATGTAATCTTTGTTGCTCAACTTTTCCAGTCCGATGGAAATCGACGGCGGATTCACCCGCATGCGTGCAAAAAGGAGCTGCCATCCTGTCCCCTCCACCTGCAGGTCTACCGTGTCAGATTGCAAAGGGTGAAAAGCCTTGTTCTGAGGGAAGTTCTTGTACACCAGCACTGTTTTTGCAGTATACACATACTTGTTGTTCAGCGCCATCACCAGCCAGCCTGCAATAGCAAGGAGTAGACAGGAAATCAATGCCATAAATCGCTTCCGTTCTATTTTTGTTAATCTTATCAATGGCATGGCTGTAAAGTACTCAAATTTTCGAAAACAAAAAAGCCGCTCCAATACTGAAGCGGCTATGCTAAACCTTGTAAATTATGCTTTTGTAGTTGATGCTTTCGTTGCATCTAAAGAAATCGCTGACTTGTCAAACCGGATCTTCGTACCACCTTCTACTTCAATCAAAAATGTAGTCTCATTCATGTCTACAATTCTACCGTGAATTCCAGCGGTAGTAACAATCTTATCACCTTTTCCAAGTTCTGCAACCAGCTTTTTGTGGTCTTTTGCTTTTTTAACCTGAGGTCTGATCATGAAAAAATAAAATACCACCATGATCAATACCATTGGTACCAGCGTGCTTAGCATGCTGTTGCCACCTGCGGCCTGTAATATTACTGCTAACGTCATATTGTTGTTTCTAATTTATTGTGTGTATTGCTTATGCAGGGTTAACTACCCCAACCAAATGAACTTCGCTTACAGACGGATTACCGTTCGAAGTTACCGTAATCACTTTATCCTGCATGCCTGATTTACCAGTGCTGTCGAAAACCACCTTAATCACCCCTTCCGCACCTGGCTTAATTGGGTCTTTAGGTGTTTCCGGAACCGTACATCCACAAGTTGCCGTCGCATTGGTAATGATTAATGGCGACTTCCCTGTGTTTTTAAATTTAAACTCATACTGTACTTTCTCTCCGGATTTGATTTTACCAAAGTCATACCCGGGTTTCTCAAAAGTCAATATGGCTGCATCTGCTGCTGCAGGCGCAAGGGATGCGGTGCTTGATCCGGCAGAATCTAACCCGGTTCCGGCGTTAGATGTACTTTGTTGGCACGATGCAAACGACATTGCGGCAATGGCGAGTATTATTATCTTTTTCATCACGATATTTAATTTGTTAACGGCTATGAAGCCTCAATCAACCTTATTCTTCTATCAGTCCGCGACCCGTTTTATGGATGCTGTCCGTTCTTTTCAGGTCGCCTAAAATTTTGTCCAATATACCATTTATAAACGAATTACTTTTTGGAGTACTGTAATCTTTTGAAAGATCCAGGTATTCGTTTATCGTCACTTTAACGGGAATCGACGGGAAATTCATGAGTTCGCAGATGGCCATTTTCATGAGAATGGTATCCATTAAGGCAATCCTTTCCGACTCCCAGTTCTTGGTGCGCTCCGCAATCATTTTCTGGTATTCGTCGTTGTTCCGCAGCGTGTACATGAACAGTTCCTGCACAAATTTGCTGTCTTCTTCCCAGTCCGCGCTAATTGGCGTCAGTTTGTTTTTAAACGGATCTTCACTGGTAAAGTTCTTGATGGTCTTGGCAACCATACCCTGCATCACTTCCTTGTCTACCGACCAGTTGATGAACTTGTCTTCAAAGGCCTGAATGATGTTCTGACTTTTCAGGATAATTTTGCGGAAGATAAATTTGATGATCTCTTTAGAACCCTCCAGGCTTTCATCCGGATCTGCCAGGTACGCAGCATATTCTGGTGTGGCTTTTAACTTGTTGTATATGGTTTTTAAGAAGTCCGGTTCGGCGTTCCAGTTTACCTGGTATTTATTTACGGCACCCTGAAATTCGGGGTTTTTCTGAAGCAGCACGATAAATGGGTTGTGCAGCAGCTTCTCATTCGGATTGAGATCTTCCGGCGTCGGGAAGTGCTTGTTTGCACGCTCAATGCTGTCAATGGCGGTGTATTCAGTGATCTCAGACAACAGCGCCAGCATTCTGATGTACATCTCATAGACGTTGTCTATGCTGGCCATCAGATTCTTTTTAGAGGTTACAATATCCCGCTTGTCTGTCATTTGCCATGCAAAAATGCTTTGCATTGCTTTAATTCTTAAGTGCCTTCTGTTTAACATGATTTTTGTAAGAACGATTGGTAAAATTACCGGTGTACTAAAAGGATGATTTTATTTTCTTGATATCAATTATTCGTTGTTCAGCAATCCGGTTTGCAGCCAGAATTGTCGGGATATTCTCTTTTTTAGACATCTGAATGACGTCACGTGTCGCATCATAAATGTTTTCCGTCAGCTGCATTGTCCTTTTCTTCCCGTAACCGGTAAGTTCAGAATAGCAATTGATCAGTCCGCCGGCATTAATCAGGTAATCGGGCGCAAAAAGGATCTTCTTTTCCAGCAGTTGCCTGCCCTGCACCAGCTCGTCTGCAAGCTGGTTGTTCGCCGACCCGGCAATGATGGCAAACTTCATTTTCTCGATCGTACGCGCATTCACCGTCGCACCCAGCGCACAAGGCGCATAGATATCTGCATCCAGCCCGAAAATCTTATCTGCTTCAATAGGCTTGGCCTTATATTTCTTTGCAACTTCCTGGAGGCGCTCCTGGTTGATATCACTGATAAATACTTCAACGTTATCATTTCTCAGCAACTCCACAAGATGTTCGCCCACATTACCAATTCCCTGCACAACCACAGAACGGCCGGCCAGCATATCTGTGCCAAATACTTCTTTAACACAGGCCTTGATACCCAGATAAACACCTTTCGCGGTATATGGCGACGGATCTCCCGCACCACCTATGGATTCAGGCACTCCGGTGACATGACTCGTCTCCATGCGGATGAACTCCATATCCCTGGTCGTCGTACCTACATCTTCTGCCGTAATAAATTCTCCGTTTAGGTTTTTAATAAACCGGCCATAGCTACGCATCATCGCTTCGGATTTCCCCTTGCGCGAATCTCCGATAATTACCGCTTTTCCACCACCTAAATTTAAACCGGTAATGGACGCCTTATAGGTCATGCCCCTCGACAATCTCAATACATCTTCCAATGCTTCCGCTTCTGTTTGATAACTCCACATCCGGGTTCCGCCAATAGCTGGCCCGAGAGTTGTATCATGAATCGCAATGATTGCTTTTAAGCCCGTGTCGGGATCGTTACAGAAAACGACTTTTTTATGCCCTAATGCAGTTAATTGATCTAAAACAGAAGTTATAGGAGAACCAGTATCAGACATATAATTTGAATTATCGAATATGCTGCAAAACTACCAAAAAAAAGAATATTTTACCCTGTAATAACCAATACTTTCAAAAAATAACGCCCGTTTACATAACTTTACACCTTCATGAAACACCTCCGTTATTTAAATAAGTACTTCTATAAATATAAATGGTGGATAACTCCCGGCGTCTTCTTTGTTGTCATTTCTAACATCTTTGCCGTAATTCCTGCACAGGTTATCGGACATGCTTTCAACCTGATCACAGAAAACATTCAGCTATATGGTCTTTTCAATGGGTTTAACAAGCAGGCGCTGATCTATGACATTTTTAGCACAGGACTGTTCTATTTTGGTGCACTCGTCCTCTTTTTATATCTGATCCGGGGCCTGTTCCTGTTCTTTATGCGTCAAACCATTATCCTGATGTCCAGGCACATTGAGTTTGACATGAAGAACGAGATCTATGCCCATTATCAGCAGCTTAGCCTGGGATTCTACCGTAAAAATAATACCGGCGACCTGATGAACCGGGCCACAGAGGACGTCAACCGCGTACGGATGTCTGTCGGACCGGCCATCATGTATGCCATCAATACCGGTGTGGTGTTTATCCTGATCATCTGGTCCATGTACTCGGTCAACCCGACGCTGGCTACCTTTTGTTTGCTGCCGCTGCCCGTGCTCGTCGTCACCATTTACTTTGTCAACACACTGATCAACAAAAAAAGCGAGCAGATCCAGGAGCAGCTCTCCAGGTTGTCCAGCTTTGTGCAGGAGCGCTTTTCTGGCATACGGGTCATCAAATCCTATGTACGGGAAGACTACACCCGGGAGATCTTTGCGAATGAAAGTGAGGCCTATAAGCGAAATTCCATGAGCCTCGTGCGGGTACAGGCGTTCTTCTACCCCACCATGCTGCTGATGGTCGGTCTAAGCACCATCCTGACGGTATTTATTGGCGGTAAACAGGTGATCGAAGGTTCTATATCTGCAGGGAACATTGCCGAGTTTATCGTTTACGTCAACCAGCTTACCTTTCCCGTCACAATGCTTGGATGGGTAACCACCCTCATTCAACGGGCTTCAGCATCACAAAAACGAATCAACGAATTCCTGGAACTTCAGCCCGACATCCAGTCCGGAGACATCAGCCTGCCGGATCTGAAAGGAAAGATCAGCTTCAAAAAGGTAAGCTTCAACTATCCCGATACCGGCATTCAGGCCCTGAAAGACGTAAGCTTCGATGTGGAGGAAGGCCAGTTTGTTGCCGTGATCGGCCGCACCGGCTCCGGGAAATCTACTTTGGCCAACCTGATCATGCGGATGTATGATGTAAATTCCGGACAGATCACCATCGATGGGCAACCGCTCGACGGGCTGGATCTGAACACCTACCGCAACCAGATCGGATTCGTCCCCCAGGAAGTATTCCTTTTCTCAGATTCCATTAAAAACAACATCGCTTTCGGCCTGGACGAAATTAAAGGCAATGAAGTGGAAGAAGCCGCACAGAACGCAGCTGTACTCAACAACATTATGGATTTTGAACTCAAGTTCGAAACCATGCTCGGCGAACGGGGAATTACCTTATCGGGTGGGCAAAAGCAACGGGTTTCCATCGCAAGGGCTTTGATCCGCTCGCCGCGGATCCTGATTTTCGACGACTGCCTCTCCGCCGTAGATACCCGCACCGAAGAAGAAATCCTGAACAACCTCGGGCGGATTATGAAGGGCAGGACAAGCATCTTAATCGCCCACCGCATTTCAACAATCAAGAATGCGGATAAGATCATCGTACTTGACGAAGGAAGGATTGCGGAGCAGGGTACACATGAGCAACTTCTTAGTTTGCAAGGCATTTATACCGATATGTATCAGAACCAACTGCTTGAGGAAGAAAAACATTCTCTATAATTTTCTATTTTGAAGTTTGATAAATATTCCATTATATTTACACGTACCAAACAAAGACTAGTACAAAATATATGGCAGAATTTGACAACAAAGAGAGAGAAGAGGTTTTTTCTAAGAAAGTAAGAGCAGGAAAAAGGACGTATTTTTTCGATGTGAAGGCAACCCGTTCCGGCGACTACTATCTGACTTTAACAGAAAGCAAGAAAAGACTCGAAGATGGCGTATTTGTTAAACATAAGATCTTTTTGTACAAGGAAGACTTTGAAAAATTTGCCGAAGGTTTAAACGAAACTGTTGATTACATCAAGAGCCACCAGGATGTCACTGAAAAACGATATGAGTATTCAGAAGGTCAGGAAGTCGGCAGCAAAACACCAGATGATTTCTCTTTCTAACATATAAAATATACGAGGCCCCTTTCAGGGGCCTTTTTTTTGCCTAAAATTTAAGCTGATGAAGAAGTTTGCACTGTTGATTGTACTTGCTATAATCACCACTACCCTGTATGCACAGGAAAAAGAAGATAAGAAGCTAATGGGGATCATAACCGGTTTGGTCAAAGATTTCCACGGCGATGTTGGCGTTTACGTCAAAAACCTAAAAACCGGTAAATCCGCAGGCTTTAATGCGGACACCATTTTCCCCACGGCCAGCATGATTAAAATCCCGATCACCTCGGGAATCTTTAATAAGATCGAACATCAGGAACTCGACTACCATAGCATTCTGACCTATAAAGACAGCCTGCTGTATGCCGGAGAAGACATCCTCGGCAGCTTCAAAAATGGAGAGCAGATCGCCCTGAGTAAAGTGCTGATGCTGATGATTACGACCAGCGACAATACGGCAAGCCTCTGGTGCCAGTCGATGGCCGGAGGTGGTACCGCCATCAACAACCTTATGCAGGCCAATGGCATGAACTTTACAAGGGTCAATTCCCGTACACCTGGACGGGCAGCTAATCAAAACAAATATGGATGGGGTCAGACGACGCCAAGAGAAATGGCTACCTTGCTTACCCTGATCCGGGATGGAAAAATGATCAATCCGGCAGCATCAGAACGGATATACCGGAACTTGATCCGGATCTATTACGACAGCGAAGCATTGTCACAAATACCACCCTACGTACAGGTTGCATCGAAATCCGGGGCCGTGGATGAAGCGCGGTCAGAAGTCGTACTGGTCAACGCACCGCACGGCGACTATGTATTTTGCATCACGACGAAAAACCAACAGGATACTTCCTGGAAAAACACCAATGAAGGTCTGGTATTGATCCGGAAATTAAGCAAAGCATTGTGGAATTATTATGAGCCGAAATCAGACTGGAAGCCGGCTGCCGGAATGGAAAAGTACAGCACAATGAACTAAAGCACTTAACAGACCTTTACCTCAGCCTTGTCCACATGGATCCAGTTTTCCTCCTGCGATACATTTATGGCAAGCTTTATTTCAGGGCTCTTCTCCAGTAAACTTTCAATTTCCTGCAGCGTATCCTGCTCAATCACCTTGTTTACGATCCGTACAGGTTCATCCAGCGCATCCGAAACGATCTCCAGGTCGTACATGCCATGAACCAGCGTTTTACAAATGATGAAGGAAACCTTGTGGTTGGCAACCACCTTCTTTAATGCCGAAAAAGCATGAATAATCTGGTCGATATTGCTCGCTTTGTAACCCAGCAGAATGCATGGATTAACGTCTGTATTCGAGTTATCACCAGACAACAAGATCTCATCCACATCGGCCAGAATCGTTTCAATTATTAGTCTATCCATTTTTCATCGTCTTTATTTTCATGGCGGTAACGCCATCACCAGATTCGGGCACAGTTGCCTGCATCTATCCTGGCCTTCTTATATACTATACATAAAGAGATTTACCGGCGGTATTGTTTTTCTTAAGTTTAAAAACAGGGGCGATATTTACTTTACTGAAAACAAAACGCGGGCTAATGCCTTATA
The DNA here is from genome assembly GCA_029851965.1 of Bacteroidota bacterium. GTDB lineage: Bacteria > Bacteroidota > Bacteroidia > Sphingobacteriales > Sphingobacteriaceae > Pedobacter. The sequence continues at coordinate 35,825 of JARKUW010000179.1, forward strand.
GATAAAGGAGATTTCGTCTCCTTCAAACCCAACGAAGATGAAAAGAGCACTGCAAGTTCTAAACGCCCTCAGCCTTTTTGCAATTATTGCCATCAACTATATTTTCAGCAACGGGCAGGACGATGCGCAAAGTATGTCGACGATATCTGCGCGATACGAAAACCTGCTTACCCCGGCAGGCTATGCATTCTCGATCTGGGGTCTCATTTATTTCGGACTGGTCTGTTTTGCCATCTTTCAGGCGAGGAGCTTGTTTTCGAGCCGGATTAAAGACGATGAGTTTGTGCTTAAGATTGGTCCCTGGTTTATCATTTCGAACATCCTGAATGCACTCTGGATCATTGCCTTCACCTATGATCATATTGGGCCCTCTGTACTGATCATTATTCTGCTCTTTTTATCGCTCCTGAAGATCATCCTCAATCTCGATATGGAAAAGTGGGACGCGCCCTTTCACATTATATTATTGATCTGGTGGCCTTTCAGCTACTATTTTGGCTGGATCACGGTAGCCACAATCACGAACATATCGAGCAGTCTGGTTTCATTGGGATGGAACGGTGACCCGCTGCAGCCAACCACCTGGGCCGTCATCGTCCTGCTGATTGCCGCCGTCATCTTCATCGGTATCATCTGGACCCGAAACATGCGGGAAGCAGCTACTGCAGGTGCCTGGGGTATCATTGCCATCGCAGTAAGGAACTGGAAAATGGAGCCGATCGTTGCATACGTCGCCATTGCCGCAGCCGTGCTGATCCTCATAAACGTCATGGTACACGGATATAAAAACAGAGCCCTCGGTCCGGTCAGAAGCTGGAGGCCAAAAGCCGGCACACAGTCCTAAGCTTCCCTTGCTTCAAGTGCCTTTATGAGTTTCAAGATACGGTCCAGATAAACCTCTGAGGACTTTTTTCCGGCATTTACCTCCAGGTATTCAATGTGAGACTGCAAAAACAAGGGCAGGTCCTCAATCACGACGCCAGTGTCAATCTGGATTGAACCGGGTAATTCCAATCCTTGAAAATATGCTTTAATCTCTTCAACAGTCATGCTGCAAAGATAGGGAACTATTACAATTTTTCCGCTTCTATGGCTTTTCCGATATTCTCCAGCAGCTCCTCATCAATTTCATCATCGGTGTACCAGGTGATCCCCTTTTCCTGTGTATTCGGGTATACGATGCCCACTGGATCGTCGCCCTGTTTCACCTGAAACTTACCGTCTTCCAGCGGTGTAATCGTATAGGTAATGCTTGATCCGCCGGTTGCTACTTCTATCTCAAAATCTTCCATAGTTCTATATTTCTAGTCTGAATTTAGGTGTACGTTCCTTTTTGCAATAATGATACCATCCTTGTCTACATACAGATCCGCGCATGCGTTGCCACATGTGGGCCTCACCCGGAGGCATATGTGATGGTTATATTTACAAAAACACACAACATTTAAGGCTGGTGATTTGTTGAACGACTAAAACGTATTTTATGGAAAATCCGATCCCTTCTCAAGAAACCGGCAGCGAAATGAATGCTGTGGAGAAAGCAACTTTCGACAACACAGCGGAAGCCCGGCAATTTTACGAGGTTGCAAAAGAAAGATTACTCAGCGTAAACCGCTGGGCTGAAATATCGGCACTGCCTTCATCGACTTTCCGGCTTTGTGACGGCAGCGGCGCGGAGGCCGACAGGCTCGTAAAGGAAGGGGACTACTTCAAAATAGATATTCCTGGTCCGGGAACGACGTCCGGCGATGGTTTCGACTGGGTAAAAGTAGAGCATCTGCAGGAAGAGGAAATCAATGGCACCGAGATCATCAGTATCCGGGTGCGCCCCGCTGCCAATCCGAATACACCCGATCCGGACACGGCACATTTCTTTAAAGATACCGCAACATCAACCTTCCAGGTAAAAAGAATCGGAAGCGAGGTATTTGCGGAAGTCCACGGCCGCAATGAGCAGCCAAACACCGATATGGAACACCTCACAGACAACGTCCGCAATACCCTTGTGGGCACCAGTGCTAAAATAGGTTTCTCTTTTCCGCAGTGGAAAGGTTTGGTTGCAGGGCTCGTCAAAGTCGACTAACCCTGCAACACCCCTGTTGCGCACGCAATAATAATACTTACTGCTCCTTCATCAGTTCTGCAAACAACTGATAAGAATGCAGTTTTGCCTGATGATCAAAAATATGTGCGGTGACCATGATTTCGTCTATTCCGGTCTGGTCGAGGAAGGATTGCATATCTTCCCGGATGCTTTGTTTTGTGCCGACGAACGTACACGCAAGCATCTGATTGATCTGCTCTGCTTCATAATCACTTAAAATCTCGTCCATATTGTCGATCGGCGGCGGAAGCAGTGTGCGCTGCCCGGTGATAATACCCCTGAACATCTGGTACAAAGAGGTGGCCAGGCGGTTTGCCTCCCCCTCTGTGTCCGCAGCGACTACATTCACGCAAGATAAAACATAAGGCTCCTGCAGATATTTAGATGGCTTGAAGTTGTTCCGATACAAATTGATCGCCGCCAGGAACTGAGCCGGTGCAAAGTGACTTGCAAAGGCATAGGGTAAACCCATTGCAGCTGCAAGATGTGCACTGTCGGTACTGGAACCCAAAATCCAGATCGGAATGTCCAACCCTTCACCGGGGATTGCACGTACTTTCGAATGGCTGTTCTCTGCCGAGAAGTAGGTCTGCAGCTTCTGTACATCCTGTGGGAAATTGTTCGCCGCATTGAAGCGGTCACCCCGGATAGCCATTGCGGTTAGCTGGTCCGTACCTGGCGCACGCCCCAGCCCCAGGTCTAT
>JARKUW010000276.1 GCA_029851965.1 Bacteroidota bacterium
TTGTTTTGTCGATAACACTGTCAGCCGGACGTTGTTCATTTGGGATCTTTACCAGTTTGTGAATGATAAAGCCATTTTCTTTACTGGTACCTGCATATAGCGACTTAAAAAAATGAGCTGTCGAGCCGTGGTAAGCAATCTCCCGCTTGGTCTTCCAGTTCTTCTTCTTTGCATTTGATCCTTTAAGGTCCTCAAACGTCGGCAATCCGGAATAGTACACGATCCTCGTTTTATAATTATACTCAAAGAACTGAAGCATGTAGCGGAGCTTATATCCCAAAGCCTTATTTTCGATAATCAGAAAGTCGCTTGATTTAACCGTTAAAGTTTGAGCATCCCTGTCATAATCGACGTCCAGCACCGCAGGGTTCAAGATCTTGCATTTCTCTGCATTTGGCGTCCGGCCGATGAAGAACTCCTTGAACATGTTGATGTATTTTTCCCTGTTGGGGTCCGTACGAATCACGACCTCATTCAAAAGGATCGTATTTTCCTGCAAGATGATCTCTATAGTCGCCGGCTTATCGGAAAGCACTACATTTTTGCTGTAAGGCGAGAAGCCCATCATCTGAACCAGTACATCATAATTCCCCGGCTTTAGGTTCGTCAGTACGAATTTCCCATCCGCATCGGTCACCGTTGCATTTTTATAATTGCTCAGGTAAATCCCTGCGCCTGGTACTGTTTCTCCCTTTTTGTCTTTGACAACCCCGGAAATGAATAGATTTTGGGCGCGCACGCAAGTACAGATGGCGACAAAAAATAGTAAGGTACAAAGACGTCTGATCATCGGCCTAAAAATAGCCAATTGACCTAATCTTTTCTCCAAAAAAAAAAGCCCTGCAGGGCTTTTTAATATTATTCAGGATTGTATCTTCAATTATAAAGACTAGGCCTCCGGTTTGTTCTCAATCCCCAGGCGCTGCATCACTGCGTCGCTTACACCGGTAGACGAATAACCGCCGTCATGGTATAAATTCTGCATGGTCACCATACGTGTCAAGTCAGAGAATAAGGTCACGCAGTAGTCTGCACACGCGGCTGCATCGGCGTTTCCGAGTGGTGCAACGGCATCCGCGAAATCGTAGAAATCTCCGAATCCTTTAATCCCGGTTCCGGCAGTTGTTTTTGTTGGCGATTGCGATACCGTATTGATTCTTACCTTCTTTTCCAGACCATAGTGGTACCCGAAACTCCTCGCAATCGACTCCAGCATGGCTTTGATGTCTGCCATGTCGGTATAAAATGGATACGTACGCTGCGCAGCCATATAGGTTAATGCCACAACGCTGCCACCTTCCGCAATGGCATCCAGCTTTTTGGCTACTGCAAGCATCTTATGGAAAGACATCGCCGACACATCTATTCCTTTCATGAAGTAGTCGTAATTGGATTCCGTATAGGGTATTTTCTTGCGGATGTTTACGCTCATACCTATGGAGTGCAGAACGAAGTCGATTTTACCACCCAATATTTCCTGTGATTGGGTAAATAGATTGGTGAGCTCCTCCACATTGGTCGCATCGGCGGGGATAATCTCCGATCCTGTTTTTTCTGCCAGTATCTTAATTTCGCCCATGCGCATCGCGATCGGTGCATTTGTCAATACAAACGTTGCACCTTCCTCATGTGCTTTCTCTGCAACTTTCCAGGCGATGGAATGTTCATCCAATGCTCCGGTAATGATGCCGCGTTTACCTTTTAGTAAGTTATACATAGTGATGTTTTTTATACGTTATTTAAGCCTGAACGGAACAGGCTGATGAATTCAAACGGTTTAGGTTGCTCAGTTTTAATAACCCAGCAGGTCTTTCGCATTCTGTTTTGCAGAATTCCCCGGATTCTTGCCGCTCAGCATTTCCGCAATTGCATCAACACGCTCTGCATCGGTTAACTTCCGGATGCCTGTGGTGGTTCGTGCCGTCTCCTCATTCTTGTAAACGAAATAATGTGCATCCCCTTTGGACGCGATCTGAGGAAGGTGCGTAATGCACACCACCTGCATGTTCTTCTCCAGGTCACCAATGACCGAACCAACACGTAAAGCGGTCTCTCCGGATATCCCGGTATCGATTTCGTCTAAGATCAGTGTCGGCAGAGACGTATGCCTGGCCATGACCGATTTGATCGCCAGCATCAACCGGGAGAGTTCCCCTCCGGAAGCAACTTTTGCCACCGGCGCCGGGGCCTGGCCCGCATTCGCCGAAAACAACAGGTTGATCCCGTCTTTCCCATCCTTGCCCAGTGCCGGCAAAGCCGATTGCTCCAGATGTACTTTGGCGTTAGGCATGCCAACGCTAAGCAGAATGTCATCAATCTGCTTCTCCGCACTTTTTATAGACTTGCTGCGGTTCGCTGACAGCTTTCCCGCCATTTTCTCGAGCGCTTCACGCTGCTTCTCGATCTCTGCTGTCAGCTTCTCAATTTCTTCATCGCCACTCAGCAGCTTGCTCAAATTTGCAGATAGTTCTTCTTGTATGGCGAGCAACGCCTCAACGGTGTTTACACGATGCTTTTGCTGAAGTGCATAGATGACGTCCAGCCGGGTATTGATCTCGTCAATCCGGGCCGGGCTGAAGACAATATTCTCCTCAAGACTCGCTGTTTCTTCCGCCACATCTTTTAATTCGATCAACGCCGACCGCAGTCGCTCATTAACCGCTTCATATTCCGGATTGTACTTTTCAATCCCCTGAATTTGCGTAATCACTTCCTTCAAAACCGGCAGCACAGAGATCTCCTGTTCACTTAGCAATCCGTAGGCATTGAGTAAGCTGCGCTTGATGCTTTCGGCATTGTTCAAGGTCTGAAGTTCTGTTTCCAGGGTGGCCTGCTCGTCGATGCGGAGCGCGGCTTGCTCCAATTCATTAAAAAGAAACTGTTCGTAGTCCTGCTTGCTTCGGGCCAACTCGGCGGCCGACTGCAGTGCAGCGAGTTCCCTGATGTTTTTTTTATAGGTGCTGAATTTGCTCCGGTAATCCGAAAGCAGCTGTTCATGGTTCGCAAGGGTATCTACAACCGCCAGCTGAAAGGCAGCGTCATTTACTTCTTGTGTGGCGTGCTGAGAGTGAATATCGATCAGCTTTTCACCTACCTGCTTCATCACAGAGAGGGTAACCGGCGTATCATTAATAAAAGCCCTTGATTTTCCATCGATGGAAATTTCTCTTCTTAAAATGCTTTCCTGATGGAAGTCAAGATCATGCTCCTGAAAATATAATTTCAGGCCATCCCCGGGTAACCGGAACGTCCCTTCAATTACGCATTTTTTCTCCTGATTGAAGAAGTACCTGGTTTCTGCCCGCTGACCTAAAATCAAGGACAAGGCACCCAGCATAATCGACTTACCTGCTCCGGTTTCACCGGTGATAATGTTCAAGCCCTTTTCAAGGTCAAGTTCAACACTATCGATTAAAGCATAGTTGCGTATAGAAAGTTTTTGTAGCATATTCCAATGCTAAATTATGAAATCTTGCGCAATGGATGTTTATTCTTTATAAACAAAAAAGGCAGCTCAATGGCTGCCTTACTATTCGTTCTTGTTTTCCTTATGCAATAGGCGGAACATCTGCCGGTTCTGGAGCAGGGGGTACAGGTTCAGTAAGTTCTGGCGCGGCTGGCGGAGCTGGAGGTGCGACAATATCCCTGATCTGTTTTTGAATCTCAGGTGTAATCATCATGCGGTTCATCTCTTTTGAATGTTTCCTCATTTCTTTATTCAATCTTCGCATCTCCTTCTGAAGTTCTGGAGAAGGTACGTTTTTCCTCATGTGCTCGGTATGTATTTGCATTTCCCGGTTGAGCTTTTTCAATTCAGCCTGCTCCTCAGCAGCGAAGCCCTTCTGTTCCATAACTTCTGCCTGCTTGCGCATCTGTATACCCAGTTGTTCCATTTTAGCTCTTTGCTCAGGAGAGTTAAATCGTTTTTCAAAAAGTTCACCTTGCTTGCGCATGGCTAGACCCAGCTTTTCCCATTTGGCACGTTGTTCCGGGCTGTTAAAGTGCTCTTTAATCGCCTCAGCATTTCTCTTTAGTGCCAGCAAAGTAGCCGAATCCGGCATACCCCTATGGAGGTCTTTTACAAAGAAATCGGTCTCGCCGAGTTCCGCCTTAATGCTGTCTGGCAGCTCCTTAACGGACGTGTATTCGGTCTTTTTGCCATTGGCATCTACTGTAATGATCCGCAGGGATTTCTTCTTTTTAGGTGTATCAATACTGATCGTGATCTTCCGGAATTTAGCGGGTTTACTACTGGCAAGCACCGGACTGTTTGCTTCGCTGCAGTCCGCTGTCAGCACTGCCACTTTTGCTCCTGCCGGATCTGCCTTCTTTTCGTCCCTCGGGCTTACCCAGGCAAGGGATATGATGGTCGCCAATGCTAGCGTTATGGACAGGATCTGTTGTTTTGGATTTACGTAGTTCGTCTTCATATCTGTAATTCGTTTAATACGCTGGTAGAGGTGCTGGCTTTCTCCGGAAGCTGCCAGCGACAATGCAGGTGTGTCTTTTATCTTTATAAGCTCAAGTTTCAAGAGCGCATGTGCATAGGTGAGGGGTGTTCCGGTCAGGCTGAGCACCAGATCGTCGCAGGCATGCTCGCGTTCTATCTGGATAAACCTGCTGCTTAGCCATACAAATGGATTAAAGAACAGAACGGTTTCGATCACCATCTTCACCAGGTTCAGCAGATAGTCGTTTCTTCTGATGTGCGACAGCTCGTGAATCAGAATTGCTTCTACCTGATTAATGTCCAGCTGTGCCGCCAGCGCAACGGGAAACAGCACAATTGGTTTGAAGTAACCGATCACCAATGGTACATTGACCTTATCCGATAAATAAAAGCCCACATTTCTTTTTATGCGGAACCGTGCCATAATCGAGTCGAACACGGCAAGCCATGCGGCTGGTACCTGCTGCCGCGAAGCTTTTTTAAGTCGCAGGATTTTACGGAAACCGGTTGCAAGCACAAAAATCTGCAGGAGAAGTCCAATTCCGTATGCCGCCACCAGATATGGAAACACCTGCTCTGCCCGGCTCAACAATGAGGTCGAAAAAGGCACTATGGAGGCCATGTTTACAGTTGGCGCTTGCTGGACTGCGGCAACCTGAGGATCGCCAGTAGTACCGGGCACTTGCAGATTGTAGAAGAAATTCAGCACAAAAGCAATGAACAAGACACATATCGACGCATACGCCAGATTGTGTTTCGTTCTGGCCGCAAGTTTCGGAAACGTCATCAGGACCAGAAATAAGATCCCGTAGATCAGGGCGCCTTGCCATAGGGAATGAAAGATGCTCCATCCCGTTGCCTTAATCAGTGCATTAACCATTGGTTCCATAGTTTTATTTTTTACTTAGTTCATCCAGGTATTTCTTTATCGCATCTATTTCATCCGTTGTGGCGTTCTGATTTCCCAAAGCCTGCATCACCATTCGGCTGGCAGATCCATTAAAGACATCGTCAATCATTTTACGCACCAGATGCTGTTGGGTTTTTTGTTGATTCACCAGTGGGCGATACAGGTGTGTCTTCGAACTGGTATCCCGGTCAACGAGTCCTTTCTCATGCATAATTTGCATCAGTTTAAGCGTAGTGGTGTATCCCGCTTCTTTATTTTCGGTTAGTATTTCATGTACATCGCGAACGGTACATTGTTGTTTCTCCCAGAGGATCTGCAAAATCTCCAATTCACTTTCTGTCGGCTTCACTGTCATAATCGGCTGCATATCATTTACGAATTGTTTCGTACATAAAACTACGAATGTATTCGTACAAAACAAATAATTTGAAATAAATTATTCGAAAACACGTACAAATACCGGATGAATGTTGCTATTAAAGGCCCTACTGTGCTGTAGATCAGTGGTGTTTGGGTGAAAAGTACTTAGCGTCGCTTCAGGGCCTCGTACCTGCTGATGTTTGCGGGATCGATTTCAACAAGCACCTGATAGGCCTTGTTGCTTACCGCGGCGTCGAAGGTAGAGAAGACATTTACGATCTCC
>JARKUW010000277.1 GCA_029851965.1 Bacteroidota bacterium
CATCATAGGAATCCGCAAATTTTCCGTAATTGAGTGCGCTTGAGCCAAGGAAACCTATGGGAATGTAGAATATGAAAGACCAGAGGAGCAGGTGCCGAAAAGCTTTAATCCAATTTTGTCCGAAATCATTGGTTCTGCTGAGCAACATAATTAAATACTCACTGTTGTTCCTGGGCTTCTCATAAGTCAAGATTTCGTTGTAATGCCTCATTTCAGAAGATTGAAATTTCAGCGCTTGTGGCATATCTCCTTGTTTCTGACAGACGAACTTAAGTTGCCGGTAGAGTTCGCGGCGGCTGTTTAATGCCGACAGTAATCTCTTCCTTGATTCAACACGCAGATCTTTTATTCCATTTTTATGGCGTTGCTTGATCCTTGTTAAAAGTTCATCCGCTTCGCTGACTTGAAGTTGCTGTTCGGTGAACCATCTAACGTCAAATGAAGATATCTCAGTCAGGATTACGTTTCTCAGACGGACAGTTTCGAATGTAGTGAAGTCCGTCTGATAGAATTGTGCTTTGCCCAAATTACTATCGATAATCTCTAATAAAGAAGGTCCCCCATTTTTGGTGCGGTCAGACGCCTTAAGATCTGAAAAAACCATTTCTTTAGTATTGATGAATTCAGAAAAGCTTAGATGGTGAATTGCCAGTGTTCGGAACGAAAAGGTAGCATCCGCATTGTAGCCGCGAAGGATAAGCCGGTGTACCAGAAGGGCGCTTATTGCGATATGGCCGGTCAGCATGGCGGATGCCTGAATACTTATCTCATCGATTTTCCCGAACCAGTTGCCTGCCTGCAGGTCACCCGAGATGTAAAGGCCTCCTGCAAAGTTGCCTGATCTAACATCAATCCGATTGAGCTTAGGCTGCTTTTCATCCGTACCGGAACTGTTCTGAATCAGAAAAGCTTTTTTGAAAGTCGATTCGGTAAACGAGAAGCCCGCACTATCTGTACTGATCGAGCTAAATTCGACCGTACCAAAGTAATCGCCTTTGTGGAACGCAATTTCGTTCGTGGTTCCTTTATGTACTCTGAAGTCACCGTTTAATACACTTAACTTCTCCAGGGATAGTTTACGACAGCTAAATCCCTGAATCAAAAATTCCTGTTTTAGCGTCGTTGTGCAAAGATTGAGGTCACCAGTTGTCTGGACGTCATTGAAGGTGAGTTTTCCGTTGAATGTACAGCTTTCCAGCGTCAATGTGCCGGATCCAGTATTCAAGTCCGTGATCAGCACGTCTTGCCTGAATTCACACCCTAGGAGGGTGATAGTTGCAGGCACTTGAGTTCCTGAAATCTCAAGTCCCAGTTCAAAAATGCAATTCTCGAATACCAGTTCCGCAAGTTCCTCATGCGGTGTCGTAACGTTCTGGTTAGCCGAGAGCTCGAGGAGCTTTACGGAATCTTTAAACGTGCAGTCTTGAAAGCGAATGCCAAGGTTGATGTTAATGTCTTCGAGTCTAAGTCGTCCATGGAATTCACATCGCGTAAACGTTACCCGGGTCGCCTTGTAGTTTTCGCCCGTTAATGCCAGAACCCCAAGCCGCAAATCGGAACGTTCTACAGGCTTAGCTGTATCTAGTTCTAATTTAACCTCTTGAAAGATGGATTTGGACATCACATATAAAAATATCGAATTCAAATTACAAATTCCACAATCTTCATTATATTCTCTCAGACCATGTTTAGGATTGCGGATATGTGCTAGTTCGTTCTTTTCAAGAGCTGAATTTGGGAGCGAAATCAACCAAGTAGAGTGCCGAGTACATCAAATACTATCACACTAAAACGCACCATACTACCCGACAATCTCCCAACAATCTGTATAAAGAATCAACAACCCGAAAGGCCGCATAATACATTAACGTTAACTTTGAAAATATTGACTTACAAGACTTTTGGTCTGGAAATTGGGGGTGTTATAATTTGCATCTCACATGTTGCCGCAAGCATTCTTAACTATCCAAAATGGAAACAGCGCTACCTGGTTTATTTTTATACCCCGATTTTATTGATGAAGCAAGAGAAAAGCTGTTGTTAAATGAAATCGATCGTCAAACGTGGATTGTTGATTACGTAAGAAGGCTGCAATATTATGGCTACCGCAATGAACTGGACAAACCGTATGATCTGATCCCTTTTCCAATTCCTATGCCACCACTGATTTACCAGTTATCACATGAAATTGTGGAACAAAAAATCTTACTCCAGCAGCCGGACCAGGTGATCATCAACGAGTATCTTCCTGGGGAAGGCATCAAACCGCATAAGGACAGAGCTTATTATGAAAACCAAATCTGTGGCGTTAATCTCGGCAGTGGCTGCATCATTCGGTTTATTAAGGGAAAAAATGAGCAAGTCATAGACATAGAGATTCCCCGGCGTTCCTTGTATGTGATGCAGGATGATGCCCGAAAGAAGTGGAAACATGGCATACCACCTAGAAAGAAAGATAACATAGACGGCACGGTGCAGCACCGGGAAAGAAGGGTATCCATCACTTACCGCAAGGTGAAGCCGGGAAAAGTACACCCCATCAATCCTGAAGGCAAAGTGGCCAAACTATTACGCGAAAACTTTAACATCAACCTAATTAACTGATAACTTAAAGTTAAGCTGACTATCGGGTGCTGCTGCAGAGTTTATCGTTCAAGCCCCATTTGTGCGGGAAGAAATAATCAATAGGACCATGACCACTTGAGTAGAGCTGTTTAATTCTCGTTCTGTTAGAAATACCACCCACTTCGGGGTGTGCTATGCGTGCATACTTATCCGTTTCGCAAAAAAGGTTCTGGCAGTCGATGAGTTGGAGGCGCCTTCCCCATAAACTCCTGAAGTGAATACCCAGGCGTTCAAATTCTTGTTCCTGTCGGTCCGCGACATAACTGATTACGTCAGCTTCATTATAATCTCCCAAATTGCTAAAGCATTTCCGAATCCCGTCCTTCGCCCCAGGACCGGGCATCACGAATTCCATCTCACTAAAATCTGTAAGAATGCTGTAGTTGATATCAATTGCATATTGATAGGCTAAAAACTTGCCAATGGTTGGGAAACTTAACAGGAGCCCAAAAACAGCCTCCAGTGACTTTGCTTCTCCAATGCGGTCCGCTAATTGCAAACGCATCATTTGCTCGATCAATTTTAGATGGTTTTGGTGTTTCTTTGCATAACCGAATGAACTCTTTCCGGAAGGCATAATGTAAGCGCCGGAATAGATCGGCTCTCCTGCATGCAGTGCCTGGTCTAAAACCTTACTGTATAACTCGAAAGAGAAGTCTGCCCAGGTCACTGTGCCAAGTTCCTGTTGCAAGAGTTCCCAGGTTTCTATCTTATTAAACAGCTTAAACAACAATATGCGGAAAAGAAGCTCGTTTGGGGTTTGATCACCCTTGTAAATGATCTCGCGTATCAGATATTGACTGACACGGTCAGCAGCGCGGTAAGAATTAGTGAACTTATGCTTAAGCAGGATAGGATCGACAGTTAGTTGAGTTATCCTGCTGATCCGGTTAAAAAAGATCTCTTGCCGGTCTGCCGCAAACTTCCAGTAAGTATCCAATACATAAGAGGCAGTTGGAAGCTTTTTAGTAACCCATATCATCAGTACCGAAGTTAGCAAAAGTTAAACGCTGCGTTTGTTGGTGTAAAAGTTAAACGTAAATTTTCGTGTTAAAGTTATTTCAAACAGATTTTCAGCAATGGTTCTTGGTAAGGATAAGTACAAACTGTTTGGAGAGGTAGAGCTAAGTCTGCAGCATTACTATTTTAAATCCCGACAATGTGCTACCGGCAACGGGCGAAGAAAGAAAGCCGTGATTTACTACGGCTTTGGTGAAGCTGCTGACTACAGCGGAATTCTTGGGTAGTTGCTGATTTCTTTCTCCTCACCGCCTTTGCTGATCAGGACCTTACTCGGGCGGTTACTTCTTGCCACCTCATTTGCCTGGTCTAAAGCCTCTTTTTCATCTTCATAACCATCGGTCAAATCGTTATTTTCATCAAATATTTGCCACTGATGGCCCTCTTGATTCCACTGCACGCGATAGATTCGAGCTTCGATGATGTTTTCTTTGCCTCTGATTAAGTCAAGAATGATCTTGCCATCACTATAATTCCCATCTGGAAAAGGAATCGGTATTAGGGCGAAGAATATGTAGTAGATTGAAAAATATGTGAATTGGTAAATAACAAGACCTTCCTCGAAAATACCATTTTCTACAAGTAGAATAACAGCTATTGCGGACAGTAAGTTAAACAAGGCACCTCCGGAAAAAATAAGGATATTGGCGAGTTTTCTTTGACGTTTAATATTATCAAAGGTACAGACTCCGTACCAGAAATAATACTGTCGCACCTCAACCATTCCCCAACGGAATGCAGGCTTTCCTGTTCCTACAGTAATCTTGATATTTCTTCCACCCATCAGCCAGGCAAAAAACACGTGCCCTGCTTCGTGAATAATGGAGATCACCGGTAGTAAAACAAAGAAAGCCAGGATAAACTTGGGGATGTCGTATATTCCAAACATAAACCTACTTTGAATTTTTGTAAAGTTACACTTCAAGAGCATCAATCAGTTATTTTAAACCACGAATAACTACGATCTCCACCCATCTCTTATACTGATTTTATATGACTGGCAAAGACTTCCAGTCTCTTCAGTTCTGCCTGTTTGTACATATGCAGGCCTTGATCTCTGTGGCGACAAAAAATATTCCGTAATTTGCTGAAATTTAGTTCTTGAATTTAGGTTTTATTGATAAACATATAGAAACCCCGTTTGTTAAAAACTAGCGCTTGGTGCGCGTATGTTTATTTCTCTTGAGATATCAAATTTTGTAAACGCTGAGGGAGTAGAAACCTATTTCTTAAATGAATTAAACACTATGTAGTAGTCTAGAGCAAGTTAGCCATTTAAGCTAAACAAAGCCAGGGTCTGGCAATTGTCGGCCACATGATTATTCACCCCTTGATCATCATAAAAAAAACTTGCTTTGATCACGGCTATATTATTTATGTTCAATGAAAAATGATATGATTCAACGCAAACTTAAATCAACTCTTGACAGAGGTGTCACTGTTCCAGGCCTGACATTTATCATAGGCGTTTGTCTTTTTGCAGTTTTCTTGCCTCAGCCCACTGAGCAAGTTCTTGACGCGATCAAGCAATTTATATTTGTGAACTTAAACTGGGTTTACGTTTGGTCAGTTACAATATTTGTGATTTTTTTAATTTACCTGATGTTCAGCAAATACGGAGACATCAAATTAGGATCAAACGATAGTAAGCCAGAATATTCTTTTTTTTCATGGATTTCCATGTTGTTTGCAGCTGGTATGGGTATCGGGCTGATGTATTTCGCCGTTTCTGAGCCAATTTCGCATTTCTCCACCGAAGCTTTTGCCGGAAATCATTATATCAACCGCGCCAAAAATGCCCAACTATATACTTTCTTTCATTGGGGAATTCATGCCTGGGCAGTATATGGCCTGGTAGGACTGTCGCTGGCATACTTTTCTTACAGATATCGTTTACCACTTTCGCTTAGAAGTTGCCTTTACCCTTTACTAAAAGACAAAATTAATGGTAAATGGGGAAATGCGATTGATGTGTTTGCCTTATGCAGTACTTTCTTTGGCATCACCACAACACTGGGATTCGGAGTAGTTCAGATTAATTCAGGCCTAAAAACACTGAATGTTTTACCTGAAACCAGTTTCGCCTATCAGGTAGGCATTGTAGCGGTATTAGTGTCCTTTGCTATCTTTTCTGCCACATCTGGTGTAAACAAGGGCATAAAGATATTGAGCAACATAAACATTACAGCAGCAATTCTTCTTTTACTGTTTGTACTAGCTGTGGGGCCGACGGTTTTTTTGATTGGTAGCTTTACAGATGGGATAGGCAATTATATTAATAACTTTTTCAATATTACGTTCAACACCCATGTTTATGACGCGGAAACCCTACCATGGTTTTACAACTGGAGCATTCTCTATTGGGCTTGGTGGATATCCTGGGCACCATTTGTTGGATTATTTATTGCCCGTATTTCTAAGGGACGCACCATAAAATCCTTTATAGCTGCTGTGTTGATTTTGCCTAC
>JARKUW010000181.1 GCA_029851965.1 Bacteroidota bacterium
ACCGGGTACCGAGACTGGCTGGGGCTCTTTTAATGTGTTGTACAATGACAATCTGAAGAACTTGCGGTCCATATTGGAAGAAACTTCAAAGGTGGAGCAGAAGAAGGGAAGTGCTGCACAGAAGGTCGCCGATATGTTTGCCAGCGGAATGGATACGGTCACCATTGAAAGTTTGGGAGCAAAACCATTGCAGCCACTGCTCCGAAAGATCGATGAAATTAAAGACTACAAGGAAATGATAAAGTTCCTTGCTGATGGGTTTAAGGAGGCCGAGGGCGATCTGTTTGCGTTTAGCGTTGGTCCCGACGATAAGATCAGCAACAAAAATGCAGTAAACTTCTCACAGGCGGGAATATCCTTGCCAGAGAAAAGCTACTATGTCAACGATGATGCAGAAGCAAAGAAGATCCGAACGGAGTTTCTCCGGTATGCAACACGGCTTTTCACCCTTACCGGGAGCGACGCTAAGGATGCGGCTCAGTTTGCTGACCATGTGCTGAAACTGGAGACCGAAATAGCGAAATCACATTCCAGCCCGGTAGAACTTCGGGACCCACAGAAGAACTACAATAAATTTTATGTAGCGGATATCCAGAAGTCTACACCAAACATAGATTGGAAGGATGTTCTGGATCGGATGGACGTTCAAACGGACACGATCATCGTCGGCCAGCCGAAGTACTATCAGGCCTTAAGTACACTCATCGCTTCGCAGCCGCTGCAGGTCTGGAAACAGAAATTGCGGTTTGACGCCATCAACCGGTCGGCAGGTGCGCTAAGTAAGGGCTTTAGAGATGCACGTTTTGAATTCTATAACAGAACGCTAAGGGGCCAACAAGCACCTTCTGAGCGCTGGAAAATCGTGGTAAACAGTGTAGATCAGAACTTGGGTGAACTGCTGGGACAGCTGTATGTAGAACGCTATTTTAAGCCAGAAGCGAAAGAACGTATGCTGTCGCTGGTAAACAACCTGCAGCGTGTTTACAACACCAGGATCGAGAAGTTGGACTGGATGACTCCAGAGACCAAGCACAAGGCCCAGGCTAAGCTGGCTGCTTTCATTAAGAAAATCGGGTATCCCGACAAGTGGAAGAAATACGATGACGTGGAAATCTCTAAGTCTACCTATTATGCCAATCTGCAGTCGGCGAGAAAACATGAATATAAGGAGATGGTAGACAAGTTGGGTAAGGAGATGGATAAGACCGAATGGTTTATGACGCCGCCTACGGTAAACGCCTACTACAATCCCGCTTTCAATGAAATTGTGTTTCCGGCAGGTATACTTCAGTTCCCTTTCTTTGATTTCCATGCAGATGATGCAATAAACTATGGTGCAATAGGGGCCGCGATCGGCCATGAGATGACGCATGGGTTTGACGATCAAGGCAGGCAGTATGATAAGGACGGCAACCTGAAAGACTGGTGGACTAAAGTGGATGCAGATCGGTTTACACAGAAAGCAAAGAAGATAACAGAACTTTACAATGGTTTCGTTTTGCTCGACAATCAGCATGTAGACGGCGAGCTTACCCTGGGTGAGAATCTAGCAGACATCGGTGGCTTGGCCATTGCATATGATGCTTTCAAATTGACAGAGCAAGGGAAAGGCAATGCGGAAATAGACGGCCTTACACCTGATCAGCGGTTTTTCTTAAGCTTTGCACAGGTTTGGCGGAGTAAAATGCGGGATGAGACAGCAAGGGTCAGGTTGAAGACAGATCCACATTCTCCGGATATGTTTCGGGTAAATGGATCGGTATACAGTATGGAAGCATTTTACAAGGCATTTGACATCAAACCGGATGCAAAGATGTTCATTAGCCCTGCTGACCGCGTTAGTGTCTGGTAAGAGACCCCTGTAGTTTATCGGCACAGATATTGCATATATAGACGAAATCTATATTATGAACGTGAAACGAACTTTTGGAACTATCCTTACCATTTTAGGAATTATAGGCTTGATCTACGCAGGTTATGGCTTTTCGCAGCATCAAGCCGAAACAAGGCAGCTTATCGTCTTCGGCATTATTGGTGTGATCTTTTTCTTTTCCGGAATCGGGCTGGTTAAAAATACGAAAGACGAAGCATAAAAAAATCCCCCTGTTAGCAGGGGGATTCTAAATATCTTGATTTGAGCTTATTCCTTGATCAGGTCCTTATCCGCGGGATCCAATATTCTGCCCCCTTTATAGAAATATCTGGAGTAATAGGGTTCGTTCAGGTTGCTGATCACCACTCCCCTGGATACAGAGGCATGTGCAAAGCGATCGTCCCCTAAGTAAATTCCAATATGTGTAATGCTTCGGCTCTTAATTTTGAAGAATACAAGATCTCCTTCTATAAGCTCATCTTTAGGCAATGGGTTCACCATGCTGAAGATATCTCTGGAATTTCGTAGGATGGTTGTGTTGAAAACTTTGTCGTAGATGGCTTTGGTGAAGGCAGAACAATCAATTCCTTTCTCTGTGTTTCCGCCGAATCGGTAAGGAGTTCCGATCCATTCATATATGAATTTGTATAATTTTAAGTTTGAGGTCGCATCTACGGCAACGCCCATGACCTGAGAGAAATATTGTGATGCCAGGTTATCGGGGTCTTCTAATTTGTTGATTTCCTTAGCTTTAGATTGTGCGTTTACAGCTGTAAAGCTGCAAGTTGCAATTAAAGCAGAAAGCAATAATTTTTTTATCATGTTATACAATAAGTTTGGGTAAACAGTACTTACACTTAAACGTACACCAAAAGGTGTATTGTTCGACTCTCAAAAGTACATCATCTCGAATGGTAATCCAAATGTCACCGGATAAATTTTAAAAGTTATTCACATCTTCATCTAAGCGTCATGTGTATTTTACATGTATTTCTTCGATATATTACAATAAAAAACTAGATTTGCTCTCGTAAAAAAAAGTAATAGCCCCAAAAATGAGTGCAGTAGAAATAAATAAAGATACCTATCTGAAGTGGTTTGAGTCGATGTTGCTGATGCGCAAGTTCGAAGAGAAAACAGGTCAACTTTACGGACAACAAAAAATCCGTGGTTTTTGTCATTTATATATCGGGCAGGAAGCTGTAGTAGCAGGTGCCATATCCGCATTGACTCCAGAAGATTCTATGATTACTGCTTACCGTGATCACGCCCACGCTTTGGCGAAAGGCGTTAGTGCAAACAGCATTATGGCAGAAATGTACGGAAAAGCGACTGGCTGCTCAAAAGGGAAAGGTGGTTCAATGCACATGTTTAGCAAAGAGCATAACTTTTACGGAGGACACGGAATTGTTGGTGGACAAATTCCTTTGGGTGCTGGAATTGCATTTGCTGAAAAATATAAAGGCACCAAAAACGTGAACGTTTGTTACATGGGTGATGGCGCTGTTCGTCAGGGTGCACTAAATGAAGCCTTTAATATGGCGATGTTGTGGAAGCTTCCGGTAATTTTTGTTTGTGAAAACAACGGTTACGCAATGGGAACATCTCTTCAACGTACAACAAATATGATCGATATCTATAAAATGGGACTTGGCTTCGATATGCCTTGTGCACCTGTTGATGGTATGGATCCTGTAGCGGTTCACAACGCTATGGATGAAGCGGCACAACGTGCCCGCAACGGAGAAGGACCTACCTTCTTAGAGATGCGTACGTATCGTTACCGTGGGCACTCGATGTCCGATCCAGCGAAATACCGTACTAAGGAAGAACTGGAAGATTATAAATCCAAGGACCCTATCGAGAACGTAAGAGAAGTTATTCTGAAAGAGAAATATGCAGATCAGGCCTGGATCGAAGGCGTAGAAGCTAAAGTAAAGCAGATTGTTGACGATGCAGTGAAGTTTGCTGAAGAGTCGCCATGGCCTGAAGCTTCTGAACTGTATACAGATGTATACGTTCAATCTGATTATCCTTACGTACAAGATTAATTTTAAACTGATTTCAATTGATATTATAGAATGGCTGAAGTAGTTAAAATGCCCAAAATGAGCGACACCATGACTGAAGGTGTTATGGCGAAGTGGCATGTAAAAGTTGGCGATAAAGTTAAAAGCGGCGATGTTATGGCCGAAGTGGAAACCGACAAGGCGACCATGGATCTGGAATCATATTGGGACGGAACCATTTTATACATCGGTGTTGAAGAAGGCAAAGCCGTTCCGGTGGATGCCGTCATCGCGGTAGTAGGTAAAGAAGGTGAGGACTATAAAGCTGAACTTGAGGCTGAGGGTTCTGCCGCAGCACCTGCACCCGCTGCTGAAAAGCCTGCCGAAAATACAACAGCTGCAGAACCTACTGCTCCTGCATCAGCTGGAGTATCTGAAGCTGATCTGGAGAAAATGGGCGTAACCGTTGTTCGTATGCCATTGTTAAGTGATACAATGACCGAAGGCGTTATTGCAGAATGGCACAAGAAAGTAGGTGACAAAATTAAAGAAGATGATATCCTGGCGGATGTTGAAACCGATAAGGCGACAATGGAAGTTATGGGATATGCAGAAGGAACTTTATTGCACATTGGTGTGGAGAAAGGCCAGGCTGCTAAGGTAAATGGCATCATTGCCATCGTTGGTCCGGAAGGAACAGACATCAGCGCCATTCTTGCGCAAGGTGATGCAGCTCCGGCGCAAGCTGCTGCAGATGGTAAGTCTGACACGCCGGCTGCCGAAAAAGCACCGGAACAAGCTGCTGAAGCGACTACCCTGGCAACTGCAGATGGCGGACGCGTTAAAGCCTCCCCATTGGCGAAAAGAATTGCAAAGGAAAAAGGAATTGATCTTTCACAAGTTGCCGGCAGTGCCGACGGTGGACGGATCATCAAAAAAGATATAGAGAATTTCAAACCAGCAGCGGCAGCATCAACAACTGCTGAAGCACCTGCACCGGCCGCTGAAAAACCAGCAGCATTACCGCAGTTCATTGGTGAAGAGAAATTTACAGAGAAGGCAGTAACACAAATGCGTAAGGTAATCGCCAAGCGTTTGTCCGAAAGTTTGTTTACTGCGCCGCATTTCTATCTGACCATGTCTATCGATATGGATAGTGCCATTGCAGCACGTGCTAAAATGAACGAGTTTGCCCCGGTGAAGATTTCATTCAACGACATGGTGTTGAAAGCCGTAGCCGTTGCTTTAAAACAACATCCAAATGTGAACTCCTCATGGTTGGGCGATAAGATCCGCTACAATGAGCATGTAAACATTGGAGTAGCAGTTGCTGTTGAAGACGGTTTGCTGGTACCAGTTGTTCGTTTTGCAGATGGGAAATCACTTTCCCGTATCTCTGCAGAGGTCAAAGACTTCGCACAACGTGCAAAAGCTAAAAAATTGCAGCCCTCGGATTGGGAAGGTTCTACGTTTACCATCTCTAACCTTGGTATGTTCGGAATAGATGAGTTCACAGCAATCATCAATCCGCCTGATGCCTGTATTTTGGCCATTGGCGGAATATCACAGGTGCCTGTCGTGAAAAACGGTGCAGTTGTTCCCGGAAACGTTATGAAAGTTACGCTTAGCTGCGATCATAGGGTTGTGGATGGAGCAACAGGATCTGCATTCCTGCAAACATTTAAAGCCTTGCTGGAAGAACCGGTAAGATTATTGGTTTAAATAAATTCAATTCTTAGAAAAGCTGCCTCGGCAGCTTTTTTTATGCCTGTTACTTTTTGTACTTTTGCGGCTATGTCAAACATCAAGCCGTCTTTAGCAAAAGGAACCCGCGACTTCTCTCCACAGGAAATGGTAAAACGTAATTATATTTTCGATACCATCAAGTCGGTGTTCAGAAAGTTTGGCTACGCCGAAATCCAAACCCCTTCGATGGAGAATCTAGCTACCTTGACTGGTAAGTATGGGGATGAAGGCGATAAACTGATCTTCAAGATCCTGAACAGCGGAGACTACCTGTCTAAAGTGCGACCTGAACAACTTGCTGCGCAGAACTCAAATGCGCTCACCTTTTCCATCAGTGAGAAGGCCCTGCGGTATGATCTCACCGTTCCGTTTGCACGCTACGTTGTCATGCACCAGAATGAGATTACCTTACCTTTTAAAAGATTTCAGGTACAGCCCGTATGGCGTGCTGATCGCCCTCAGAAAGGACGCTACCGTGAATTCTACCAGTGTGACGTAGATGTGGTGGGATCAGCGAGTTTGTTAAACGAGGCAGAATTTATTCTGATCTATCAGGAAGCTTTAACCAATCTGGGCTTAAGTGATTTTACCATCAAGATCAACAACAGAAAAATTTTGTCCGGCATTGCCGAGATCATCGGGAGGCCCGAACTGATTATTGACATGACGGTAGCCATAGACAAACTCGACAAAATAGGTTTCGAAGGTGTAACCAAAGAGTTGCTTGAGAAAGGCTTCTCGGAACACGATATTGATACCCTGAAGCCGGTCATCCTCCTCCAGGGATCAAATGCGGAAAAGCTGTCCCGCCTGAAAGAAGTACTGGCTTCCTCTGAAGCCGGTTTAAAAGGGATTGAAGAGATTGAGGCCGTTTTTAACTATGTACAGCAGTTTCTTGGCCACACAGATAGGATGCAAAGCCTTCAGCTGGAGCTGGATATTACGCTTGCCCGCGGACTAAACTATTATACAGGCTGTATTTTCGAAGTCAAAACTAATGAAACGGCTATGGGCAGTATTGGTGGGGGTGGCCGGTATGATGACCTCACGGGTATGTTTGGCCTTAAGGGTCTAACCGGAGTCGGAATTTCTTTCGG
>JARKUW010000284.1 GCA_029851965.1 Bacteroidota bacterium
GCAGAATGCTGACCTATGCCGATGTGGACTTTTCGAAGGAAGAGAATACGTCCGTCTTCCAGAAAAAGGGGAGCCTGAACGGGGTAAAGAATGTGGTGTTCATTGTATCCGGCAGTACCGCATCTGCAAGTGAGCTGACCATCAATTCCCTGAAGCCGTTTGTAAATGTTAAACTCATCGGAGAGACGACCTATGGTAAGCCGGTTGGATTTTTTCCGGTGACTTTAGAGAACAGGTATGATGTTTTCTTTTCTATGTTCGAAACCAGAAATGCGAAAGATGAAGGGGGCTACTATGCTGGCTTTAAGCCGGATGTTGTAGATGACTTCGATGATGCCATGCACGACTTCGATGACGAAGATGAAAACTACATCTCAAGGGCCCTGAGTATGCTCGCGCCCGCAAAAGTAAGTGCTGCAAAGGCGCAGATGTCGCTTAAGAACAAGTCAATGGGTACTTCGCCGGCTTCAAAAAAGATGATTGATAAGATCGCTCAGCCAAAAGCTTTCGTGGGGATGATTGAAACACGGCATACCTTAAAATAACTACTTATAGTCTAAAAGTAAAGAAGCCTGCGTCAGTGTAACTACGCAGGCTTCTTTACTTTCGGTATGTTGCTGCATGGCGGCTTCGCCTATTGTTTTTTCATCTGTACTTTCTGTCTGAAAATGGCGTGGATGTTCCGTTCCTTGTCAAAGTTGTCGACAATCTCCAGAATTGCATTGGAGGCATTGGTAAAGAATGCCTGATCGATGTTTTGCAGCTCATCGGTTGCTCTGTGGTAGTCCCGGTGATCTTCCACACCGAAATAGATAAAAGGGATGTTTTTGGAATTGAAGGCACCCTGATCACTTTGATTTGTCCAGTCGTCGATGCCGAGACTCGGGTTATCATGTCCCAGAATAATTTTTATATCCGGGTAGGAGTGGGTCAGGTACGACTTAAGTTGTGGATATTTAAAAGTTCCTGCAGCATACAGATGACCTTTTTCATTGCGGCTGATCATATCCAGATTGAAGTTCAGGATGATCTTATCCAGGGGGACCGGTGGCTGATCAACAAAAGCCTTTGACCCCTGCCAGTCGAGCTCACCTGCGTCGAAGAATGCAAAGATGAGCGTTTTTGCAGGCTGTGATTTTTTGTAGTAAGCTGCGATCTTAAGCAGGCCGGCCACACCCGAAGCATTATCATCCGCTCCGTTATAGACCTCATTGTTGATGATGCCAAGGTGATCATAATGCGCAGACAATACGATTACCTGATCTGTTTTTCCCGGAATGTAGGCGATTACATTTTTTCCGGTCACTTTTTTCCCGCTTTGCTCAAGTGCAGTAAAGGACTGCTCATAGTCGGGCATGGCCGGAAAGCTCTGCAAACCCAATTTTTTCAGACGGCCCTTAATATATTCTCTGGCGAGTTCGGAGCCTTCCGTACCGGTCTTGCGGCCCTGAAAGGCATCTGACGATAAGGTCTTTACGTCATTAATGAGCATTTCTGCAGTTTTGGTGTTGTTCGAACTTTTCACAGTCTGGCAGCTGATCAATAAGGCTATGGGAAAAAGTGGGTATAACTTCATCTGCATGAATATTTGTTTGAACGCTTTTTATGGCTGTTTATGACATTACAATGATCTAATATATTACAAATATGTGATTCAACTACATGGTTTTGTAAAAACATATCAGACATACTAATGTTCTTTTTAATATACATAATTTGTACGACAAACACTATAACATCAAAGATGGAATACAGAAGATTAGGAAAATCAGGCTTGCAACTCAGTGCCCTTTCTTTGGGAAGCTGGTTGACATTTGGAAATCAGATAAGTGATCAGGTTGCTGACGAATTAATGGGCCTTGCTTACGATGCAGGGGTAAACTTCTTCGACAATGCCGAAGGTTATGCGGAGGGAAAATCAGAGGAGGTCATGGGACGGATCCTCAAAGCCCACAATTGGGAGCGGGAATCGTATGTTGTCTCCAGTAAAGTATTCTTTGGTACCGAGAGTAAGGCGCCTAACCGAGTAGGACTGTCCAGGAAACATGTTATTGAAGCCTGCAACGGTGCCTTAAAGCGGCTGCAGGTCGATTACCTGGATTTATATTTTTGCCACCGCCCGGACAAGAACACGCCCATTGAAGAAACCGTATGGGCAATGAACACCTTGTTGCAGCAGGGGAAAATTCTGTATTGGGGAACATCGGAATGGAGCGCCGCCGAACTGATGGAGGCCATTCGCGTGGCGAAACAGTATAACCTGATCGGACCAACCATGGAGCAGCCCCAATACAACCTTCTGGAGCGTCAGAAACTGGAAAAGGAGTATCTGCTGTTGTTTCAGGAATATGGGCTGGGTACCACAATCTGGTCGCCGCTGGCTTCCGGTTTACTGTCGGGAAAATACACCTCCGGCAATGTTTCGGATACCCGGCTTGATCTGAAAGGAATGGAGTGGCTGAAGAACTCGATGCTTGCGGAGGACAAACTGGAGAAAGCGAAGAAGCTTCAGGAGTATGCGAATGGATTGAATGTGCCGTTGGCCAAACTCTCTCTGGCCTGGTGCCTGAAAAACCCGAACGTGAGTACGGTTATATTGGGTGCATCAAAAACAGCGCAGCTGAAAGAGAATCTGACAGCACTTGAGGTGTTGCCTTTGTTAACCGCGCAGGTAATGACAGATATTGAAGAGATCATGCAGACGAAACCAGTTTTGGGGCAGTTCTAAGCAGGTGATGTAAACTAAAAAAGGGGCAAATTACTTTGCCCCTTTTTTAGTTGTTTATTAAATCGTGTGGCAGCTTTTCCGCCGCCTTATCTATGGGTAATTGGATTAACCCAGGTATGATTTTAAGATTTTGCTTCTTGAAGTGTGACGAAGACGTTGCAATGCCTTGTCTTTAATCTGACGAACACGTTCACGTGTTAAATTGAATTTCTCACCAATCTCTTCCAAAGAAAGCGGGTGATTCGTGCTTAAACCAAAAAACAATACAATGATTTCACGTTCACGTTCCGTTAGCGTAGACAAGGAGCGCTTGATTTCCTCTGAAAGGGATTCGTTGATCAGGCTGCTGTCTGTATTTGGTTCATGATTTTCAAGTACGTCCAACAAGGTATTTTCTTCACCCTGTACAAATGGAGCATCCATGGATACATGGCGTCCGGAGTTACTCAGGGTATCGGAGATCTTGTCTACAGTAGTTTCCAGGATATCCGCAAGTTCTTCCGGAGAAGGTTCACGTTCGTATTCCTGCTCCAGTTTAGAGAACGCCTTGCTGATTTTACTTAATGATCCAACCTGGTTCAATGGCAAACGTACAATCCGGCTTTGTTCAGCGATGGCCTGCAAAATGGATTGACGGATCCACCATACCGCATAGGAAATGAATTTAAAGCCTTTGGTCTCATCGAAACGTTTGGCAGCTTTGATCAGACCAAGATTACCCTCGTTAATTAAATCGCCCAGTGTTAATCCCTGATTTTGATATTGCTTCGCAACCGACACCACGAAACGTAAATTGGTTTTCGTTAAGCGTTCAAGAGCAGCCTGGTCGCCTTCACGGATCTTTCTGGCTAAAATTACTTCTTCTTCTGCTGTGATTAGATCTACTTTACCGATTTCGTGAAGGTATTTGTCTAAGGATTGACTTTCACGATTGGTGATGGATTGCGTTATCTTGAGTTGTCTCATTTATGTGCGTTGGTACCTATTTATTGTTAGAACGTGCAAAATTAAGAATTTTACGGCAATTTACGATCATAAATTCCTGAAAACGTTACACTTTACACGTGTTAATTGTATGGTATCGTCATAGCAAAAATTATTCCAAGAATAGCTAAATTGGCGATTTCTGACAAACTATGCGGGTATTTGCATGAGAAGTTAAATTTCCGATAAGCGAAAGCTGTCCGCCAGCCTGACACCTTTTTCGGTCTGTGTCAGGGTGCAACATTCTGTATGGGGATCATGTTCTAAATAGAGGATATAGTCGTTCTCAACAGCTTCCTGGAGGAATGCTTTCTTCTCCTGAAGTGTCGTCAGCGGGAACATGTCGTAAGACATGACATAGGGGAGGGGAATGTGTCCGGTAGAGGGAAGGAGATCGGCCATGTAGACGATGGTTCGGTCCTTATAGCGGATCTGTGGCAGCATCATCGCATCGGTGTGCCCAAAGGCAAAGCGGACACTTACATCC
Organism: Bacteroidota bacterium; assembly: GCA_029851965.1. Classification (GTDB taxonomy): domain Bacteria; phylum Bacteroidota; class Bacteroidia; order Sphingobacteriales; family Sphingobacteriaceae; genus Pedobacter. Next base: position 4,200 of record JARKUW010000284.1, read on the forward strand.
TCCTGAAAGGAGATTCCTTCTTTTTCTTCCACAAACTTCAGTTGTCCGCTTTCCTGCATGGGCAGGATATTCTCCTTCAGGAAAGATGCCTTTTCCCTATCGTTGGGATAAACGGCCCAATTCCAGTGTTTCTCATTGCTCCAGTAGGTTGCATTTTCAAAGGCAGGAACCAGCTTTTCACCCTCTCTGATTACGGCCCCACCACAATGATCGAAGTGAAGGTGTGTCAGGAATACGTCTGTGATGTCGCTATTGTGAAAGCCCTTTTCTGCGAGCGAACGGTCTAATGTGTCTTCGCCGTGAAGGTACAAGTGACTTCTAAGTTTGTCGTCCATTTTGTCGCCAATTCCCGTATCGATCAACGTCAGGCGGTCGCCATCTTCAATCAGCAGGCAGCGCATGGACCAGGTGCACATGTTATGCTCATCAGCCGGGTTGGTTCTTTGCCAGATGGATTTAGGTACGACGCCAAACATGGCACCGCCGTCAAGCTTAAATAATCCGGTTTCTATGGTATGTAGTTTCATGGCAAAGCGTATAGGTTGCTGTAAAATTAAAAAACCCGCTGAGTAATCAGCAGGTTTTTTGGAATAAGTATTGGAAGTCTACAAGTGAATCACCTCGCCATAGGCGTCGGCCGTCGCTTCCATGATGGCTTCACTCATTGTTGGATGCGGATGTACCGCTTTTAGAATTTCGTGTCCTGTGGTCTCCAGTTTACGGGCAACCACGATCTCTGCGATCATCTCGGTTACGTTCGCTCCGATGAAGTGCGCACCAAGAAGTTCACCATATTTAGCATCATAGATCATTTTTATAAAGCCATCCTTAGCACCGGCAGCACTTGCTTTTCCGGATGCGGAGAATGGAAACTTACCGATCTTCAACTCATAACCTGCTGCCTTTGCTGCTTTCTCTGTATACCCAACAGAGGCAATTTCCGGAGTGGTGTAGGTACAGCCGGGGATGTTGTTGTAATCTAAAGGTTCCGGATGGTGACCCGCGATCTTCTCGACACAGGTAATTCCTTCTGCGGAGGCAACGTGTGCAAGCGCTTGTCCGGATACGATGTCACCAATTGCATAGTAGCCTTTAACAGAGGTATTGTAGAACTCGTCTACGACAACTTTTCCTTTTTCTGTTTTGATGCCTGTTTCTTCCAGGCCTAAATTTTCGATGTTTGCAACAACGCCTACTGCAGACAATACGATGTCACACTCGAGTGTTTGTGTTCCATTCGCTGTTTTCACCTGAACTTTGCAGCCTGCACCAGATGTATCTACAGACTCTACTGTAGAGGAGGTCATCACGTCTATGCCCGCCTTTTTGAAGCTGCGAAGCAATTGTTTAGAAACGTCTTCGTCTTCTACGGGTACAATATTATCCAGGAATTCTACGACAGTTACTTTAGTACCCATGGTTGCATAGAAGTATGCGAACTCGACACCTATTGCTCCAGAACCAACGATCACCATTGATTTTGGCTGTTCAGGCAAATTCATCGCTTGTCTATAGCCGATGATTTTTTTGCCGTCCTGTTTAATGTTCGGAAGTTCTTTCGATCTGCCTCCGGTAGCTAAGATAATGCTGGTTGCCGTTAATTCTTTTTGGGATCCATCAGCAGCTTTAACTTCTACCTTATTGCCCGGCTTCACTTTACCGGTACCCATGATCACCTCAATTTTATTTTTCTTCATCAGGAACTGAACACCTTTACTCATTCCATCTGCTACACCACGACTACGTTTAATAACGGCAGCAAAGTCTGCTTCAGCAGGAGCGGTCTTGATACCGTAATCTGCTGCGTGATTTATATACTCGAAAACCTGTGCACTTTTCAACAAAGCTTTTGTTGGAATACAGCCCCAGTTCAGGCAAATTCCACCCAAAGACTCCCTTTCCACAATTGCAGTCTTTAAACCCAATTGCGAAGCTCTGATCGCAGCTACATATCCACCAGGACCGCTGCCTATTATAATTACATCGTAGTTCATATCTTTTTGTAAAGGAATTTAACTTAGTAAACGCCCAAAAATAAATAAAAATGTTTATTAATTCAGCTTCAATAGTCACAGCAACCCCATTTGTAAAATCTCGCCGGATTCGTACGGCCATTTTAGATTAAATAGTGCGGTGAAACACTGTTTACGCTCGTGTAAACCCGAAAATGAGCATTGCTCATTGATGTTCATGTTGAAAAGTTACTAAATATTAATAATTATTTAACATCGGGGGTAAGCGCGTGGCCAATAAATAATTACCTTTGCGGCGTTATTTAAAAACATAACTTATTTAGAGAAAGTATGATGAAATCTTTACTGTTAAAATTTGTAGTATTGGTTGTTCTCGTCGCTGGTATATCCGGCCTGGCGACAGCACAAACTACAACATCCACACTAATTGGTCTGGTAAAAGATGCCACCGGCGGCTTACCAGGCGCTAGTGTTAGAGCTGTACATACACCTACAGGTACTGTTTATGGTGTTATGACAAATGCCGACGGACGGTATACCATTCCGAACATGAGATCAGGCGGACCCTACACCATTGAAATTAGCTATGTAGGCTTACAACCTGAAAAATTCGAAAATGTTTTCTTAAAGCTGGGCGAGTCTTTCGTCCTTAATGCTGCGCTGAACGACAACAATCAAACGTTAGAAGAAGTTCAGGTGGTATCAAAAAGAGATGCTACTTTCAACAGCAAGCACACTGGTGCCAGCACCAACATCAGCAGAGAGCAACTTCAAAATCTGCCATCTCTATCCCGTTCTTTACAGGATTTCACCAGACTTACGCCACAGGCAAATGGTAACTCATTCGGTGGTGCAAGCAACAAGTTCAACAACATCTCTATTGATGGAGCGGTAAACAATGATGTATTTGGATTAACCTCAACAGGTGCTCCAGGTGGGCAGGCCGCTACGCAGCCAATCTCTTTGGATGCGATTCAGGAAATTCAGGTTGTTGTTGCTCCGTTTGATGTTACCAATGGTAACTCAACAGGTGCTACGGTAAACGCCGTAACCCGTTCCGGAACAAACACGGTAGAAGGATCTGCTTATTTCTTTGGCCGCAACCAGAATACCATTGGTAAAAGTGTTGACGGTTTGAATACAAAAGCAGGAGATTTCTACAACACCACAAAAGGTTTGAGACTAGGTGCTCCATTGATCAAAGACAAATTATTCATCTTTGTGAGTGCAGAACTTGGCCGTATCAAAACTCCAACCACCTTCGCAGCAGGCGAACAAGGCGCGGTACTAACGACAGAACAAGCACAATTAATTGCCAGCACTGTTCAGAACCGTTACGGTTATGACGTCGGTAGCTACGGCGTATTTGATCAGCAAACCAACAGTGATAAGTTATTTGCACGTTTGGACTGGAACATCAATGCGAAAAACCAATTGACGATCCGTCACAACTACATCAATGCGTTTGATGATAAAATTACCAGAAGTAACTCTGGATTTGCATTCTCCAACAACGGATACCGTTTTAAAGATGTGCAGAACAACACTGTAGTGGAGTTGAGAAGCGCAATCAACCAAAATCTTTCCAACAACTTAATCCTGGGTTATTCAAGGATCAGAGACAGCCGTGAATTCAATGGCGCCTTGTTTCCGCAGGTAAGAATCAACAACTTTGGTGGTAGCTCTTCCAGAAATGTTGTTTTCGGATCTGAAGCAAGTTCAACCGCAAATGAGTTGGATCAGGATATTTTCGAATTCACCGATAACTTCAAAATTTTAGCTGGTAATCACACCTTCACGGTTGGTACGCACAATGAGTTCTTCAAATTCAGGAACTTGTTTATGAACAACTTCGCAGGAAGCTATACCTATAATAACCTTGAGGATTTTATTAATGGAGCAAATCCGGACAGAGCATCTTCAACATATTCTATTGTACCTGGCAATACACAGCCAGATGCATCTTTTAATGCTGCACAACTTGGTTTCTACTTCCAGGATGAAATTGAAGCTTTCCCAGGTTTCCGGTTGATCGCAGGATTAAGAGCAGATGTTCCTTTATTCTTTGACAATCCACCGGCAAACCCATTGGTTGCTTCAACCTTCCCGAACCAACGCACAGATCAGACGCCGAGCGGACAGATCCTGGTATCCCCACGAATTAGCTTCAACTGGGATTTAACTGGAGACAGATCCATCCAATTGAGAGGTGGTGGCGCTTTGTTAACCAGCCGTGCACCTTTTGTATGGTTGTCTAATGCCTTCACCAACAATGGTATGCTGACTGCTCAGGTAAATGCAACCAATGGTTCAGGTACATTCATTCCTGATCCGAGCAACCAACAAGCTGCCGGTGGTACAGTAGGTACAACTTATGAAGTGAACCTTACCGATAAGAAGTTAAGACTTCCTCAGGTGTTCAAAACAAACCTTGCATTGGACTTCAAACTTCCGGGCGGTGTGTTTGCCACATTAGAAGGTATATATTCTAAGACTGTAAACAACATTCTATACAGCAATCTGAATTTACAACCTGCAACGGGTATCATTAATGCAGATCTTACAAATGGCGCTGATAACCGTCCGCTTTATGCGTATCCTACTTCAGCTGGAAAGGTGAGCTCTAGATTTACCAATGTACTGATGCTGGAGAATTCCAACCAGGGTGAAACGTATTCATTAACTGCACAGTTGTCTAAAGCATTCGATTTCGGATTGAGCATGACTGGTGCCTATACTTATGGTAAATCTACTGATGTGAACTCTGGCGGTAGCAGTACTGCACTTTCAAACTTCCAGTTTAATCAGATCGTTACGAATCCAAACCGTCCGGAATTGTCTTACTCGAACTTCGACTTGAGACACCGCGTTGTTGGAAGCCTGAACTATGTAGCACGATATGGTAAGAACAAAGCATCTGCGACGACCTTCTCTCTATTTTACGCAGGTAATTCAGGAAGTCCGTTCACTTATCTGTACGACGGCGATTTGAATCAGGATGGGATGAATCAGAATGACTTGTTGTTCGTTCCACGTACGATCAATGACATCAAACTCGTAACATTGGGTACTGGTGCGACTGCAGTTTCTCCTGCACAACAATGGGAGTCCTTGAATACATTCATTGAAAACGACCCATATTTGAAGTCAAGAAGAGGCCAGTATGCAGAGCGTAACGGCGCAAGAATGCCTTGGGAACACCAGTTCGATTTGAGAATTATGCAAGATTTGGGTACTGTATTTAAAGGATCTAAAAATGCACTACAACTTTCAGTAGACGTCATTAACGTTGGTAATTTGCTTAAGAAGTCATGGGGCAGACAATATTTCGTCTCAAACAATTCTTCTACACTAGTTAGATACAACTACAATGCAGCAACTGGCGGTGGTTATACTTTTGG
>JARKUW010000002.1 GCA_029851965.1 Bacteroidota bacterium
TATACCCAGATCAGCTGTTGACCGGATCTTCTTAGAAAAGTGTTTTTCAAGATAAGAAACCAGCAGCGGATTGTGCATTCCTCCTCCACTGATATAGATTTCGAACTGAGCGGTTGCGGCTGTGGCAGCATCAATGGCGTTGATCATCGCTTCGGCGGAAAAACAAGCCAGTGTTGCAAGAATATCATTCGATGAAAGCGCCTTCTGACCGGAGTTCCTTATTGCGTTGTCCAGATAGGCCAGATTAAACAACTCGGGCCCAGTCGTTTTGGGAAAAGGCGCGTCAAAGAACGGGTGATCGAGCAAAAGATTTAACAATTAGGTGTTAACACTTCCATGTAAGGCGAGGGCTGAATCTTTATCATAATATAAATCCGGATAGTTTGACTGCACATACTGGTCCATCAGCGTATTACCCGGCCCAACGTCGGTGGAGAAAAACTGATCGGGCTGGCCTGCTGGTAAATAACTGAAGTTGGCAATACCACCTACATTCAGCATGATGCGATTTTCAACGGGATCTGAAAAAATCAGGTAGTCGCCATACACGGCAAGCGGCGCACCTTCACCGCCGGCCGCAATATGCTTCTGGCGGAAATCACTCAACGTAATGATCCCGCTTTTTACCGCAAGGTGATCGCCGTCTCCGATTTGAAGCGTAGCATTCGGGTACATATCATCGGGATGATGGTGCTTTGGTGCATGAAAGATCGTTTGTCCGTGGCTGGCAATCAGGTCAACCTCTCCATTGCTGATCCCCCACTCGTCCAGGCAGTCCTGAATGAGCTCCGCATAATAACTTCCTATAAATGCATGGAGTAAAGTGATCTTCTCCAGGTCAGCTGTCCGCTTGGCAAATACAGATTTGATCTCTTCCTTAAACTGAGATGTGTATTCTTTGGTGATGAAATGCTTGACGGCAACGGTGGTATTGGTTCCGCTACCCGTAAAGCTGCACAAGGCAACATCCAGACCATCAAAGGAGGTTCCGGACATTAAGCCGATGATGTTACGTGAAGGTTGAGTTGCAATTTGATGGAGCTTAGCGATGTTTGGGTTCATAGTTGTCAATTAATTCAATGGGTAATCAAAGAAAACACATAAAAAGGATAGATACATCAAATACCGCTGGATAATGCAAGTAATTTAAGACGATAACGGCACAAAGACAAATTTTTCACATGGCTATTTGCATAAATAAGCGTGCGTGTAAGAATTGGATTTTACCTACCTTGACTCAATGCACATTATAGAAACCGATCGCTTGTATTTCAGAGAACTTTTAGAAAGTGACGACTATAATATTCTAGAATTAGATTCTGATCCTGCCGTGCATCAATATTTAGGCAACCATCCAATAAAAGACATTACCCAAGCCAGAGATGCGATACAGTTTATACGGCAACAATACATAGATAACAACATTGGACGGTTGGCGATAATTGAAAAGGGAACAGATAATTTTCTAGGCTGGGGTGGCTTCAAACTTGTAACCGACCTGGTTAATGGTCATCAGAATTACTACGATCTGGGATACCGATTCATACAAAGACATTGGGGAAAAGGATATGCAACAGAATCGTCTAGAGCTGCTATTGAATATGGATTTAATGAATTGAACCTTCCTGTAATTTATGCAATAACAGATACAAGTAACATACAGTCCAAGAAAGTTCTGGAAAAGTGTGGTTTTAAATGTGTGGAAATATTCGAGTACGAAACAACGCCTCATTATTGGTTTGAACTCATAAACAAGGCAGGATAATGCAGGCAATTGAATTCCTTCAGCGTTTCTAGACGACAATTTGTTCAAGGTGCCTAAGGCATATCCATTGGTGTTTAGAGTATAATTGCTGCCTGGCAACCCTCACCTTCTTTTCGTCTCCTTACCCAAAACTTCCCAAAATTGCTTATCCTCCTTCCCCAGCACCCACACGGATACACCCCTCAGGTTATATTTCTTCAGCAACTCCAGTTTGGGTTTTAAAGACCTGGCATCCTCGATATACAAATATTCATACACGCCGTCGTTATCCCACATCGCGTAATTACAACCAGCCTTTTCATTCCAGAGGGGCTTGGCGTCGTACTTTCCGAGCAAGTATTGAACGGTGCTATAGCCAACTTGCCGGCCATTTGAAAACCCGCCCTTTTCTTCTGTATAATCCGCAAACCAATGAACGGAATAATTCGGAATACCGAGCGATAACTTCTCTGCGGGAACACCTTCTGCCAGCAGATACTTAACGATACGCTCCATCCACTCCACACCAGCAACCGGCCCTGGAGGCGTGCGGCGGGTATGCTGATCGTAAGACATGATGGAAATAAAATCCCCGGCCGCAGCCAGTTCTTTAAACGAATAACCTGCACGCCAGTTTTCGAATAAGAAGTTATGAAAGGCCGTCGGTCCGCCCACATTTTCAACCGTATGTACCAATGCCGCCGAGAGTTGCAGCTTGTTGCGGTGCAGCGCCGCTGCTGTTTCCTTAAAAAAAGTGGTAAATAAGTCCTTATCAGCAATATGCAGCCCTTCCAAATCAAACTGCCAGCCATCCAGATCATACTGCTTTGCATACAGGAGCATCATGCTGATTGCACGTTCGCGTGCTACGGGGTTGGAAACGATGTCGTGAAGTAACTTGCTGTTGAAGCCGCTATTTACAATTAGCGGCATGATCTTCACGTTATTGGCTTTCGCCAGTTCTATCACGCGGCGATCTACAGCACCCGATAGTACACCTTCTTTACTCACCAAAAACACCTGCGGGCAAACGATTGAAATTTGAGACACGTTATTTTTGAAACTCTCGAAAGATTCAGGATTGTCCGTCATGTAAAACAGGTTCTCGGAGCGTATCTGAGCCATCAGGCTATAACAGGAGAGCAAAATGACGGTGATGATCGAGAAAGGTTTCTTCATACAAGTTAGGGGTTACTGTGTTGGGCAATAAATTTGTTGCGCGCATGCAAGGCAGATGTATTAAAAATGTCCGGCATGATCAGCCGATTGAGACCCACGCTACAGCTTTCATTTGCTATAGGTAATTTAACATCCTGTAGACAGAAAGGCAAATTATTTAGGCCTATTTTGCGGAAACAACAGGTTAAATATCATGAGAAATGCATGGATGCCTTCATAGTGGCTACGGCACTACAGTGAAATTTTCGTGCATTACAGATCCTACAGTCATCACAAACATAAAAACACATATAAATGCAATCAACTTTCAACATCTGGAAAACGAGCAGAAAACTTTACCTGAATTATCTTGATAAATATACCATAGACCAATTGAACAAAATTCCTGATGGATTTAACAACAATCTGATCTGGAACATCGGGCATGTGATCGTTGCACAGCAAAGTTTGATCTATAAGACCTCATTCCTCGAAGGATATGTGTCCGGCGAAATGTTTGATCGCTATAAACCAGGCACAAAACCAACCGGGCAAATAGCTGAAAATGAAATTAACGAGTTGCGCGGACTCCTGACATCTCTTGTAGCGCACACTGAACAGGATTATGCGGAAGGAAAGTTCGTCAAGTTCAAAGAACGGATGACCGGAACCGGATTTTACCTCGGTTCTTTAAAGGAAGCATTCGAGTTTAACAACTACCATGAGGGGATGCACCTTGGCTATATGATGAACCTTCGGAAATTCGTTTAAGCATGTTCGTCCCTTAGCCAGCGCTTGCCAGGCCTGTTGCAATCATTCCGGTTACGACAAACCTCAATTCGGTTAATTCTTCCCGGTGGCCTTTCTTGATTTTTGTAGTGTAAACTTAAAGAATAAAGAAAATGAAAAAGGCACTTATCACAGGAGCAAACAAAGGTGTTGGTCTTGAAACCACACGTCAACTGTTAAAAGCAGGCTACCATGTCTATTTGGGCAGCCGGGATCTGAAGAACGGACAAAGCGCAGTTGAAAAACTGAAAGCAGAAGGTCTGAACGCCGTAGAACTGCTACATCTGGATGTCGGCAACCAGGAATCAGTAGATGCGGCACGCGCTGAAATTGGTCGGACTACCGATGTCCTGGATGTTTTGATCAACAATGCAGGAATCAACGGCGGAATGCCGCAGACCGCGCTCAACCTGAATATAGACACCATGAACGAAGTGTTTAATGTCAACGTGTATGGCGTCGTGCGGGTTACGCAGGCCTTCATAGACCTGTTAAAAAAGGCGGAACAGCCACGGATCGTAAACGTCTCGTCAAGTGGCTGCTCGCTAACCTTAAGCACAGACCCAAGCTGGGTGTTTTACGATCATAAGGCCGCCATTTATCAGCCCTCAAAAGCCGCGTTAAACATGTACACCATTAATTTGGCCTATGATCTGCGCGACACAAAATTTAAAGTCAACGCTGTCGATCCGGGGTTTGTCGCCACCGATTTCAATAGCCACAGCGGAAACGACACCGTTGAAAATGCAGGTCTGCGGATTGCTAAATACGCCCTGATTGGCGAAGATGGGCCAACCGGAAGGTTTATCAGCGAGTACCATGATCCGGAACATGGCAACATTCCCTGGTAGTTGAACTACCTTACCACCGTTGCTTCCAGTTCTATTTTCAACGTCTCAAAAAGCGTTTTTACTTCGAAGAACGTAGCGGCCTGCCTGATCTCATTTTTCGCGATCCAATCGCCAAAGAGGTCGAAGTAGGGAAAGAATTCTTCGTGGGAAGTGGTATATACATTCAGCCGGACGATGTTCCTGCAGTCGTAACCGGCTTCAGCAATCACCTGCTCCAGATTTTGAATGGCAAGCAGCAACTGCGTTTTCATGTCCGCAGCACTTGATGTTCCATCCGGATGTACTGCAGCCTGACCTGCACAGTACAACGTGCCCTGAACCTGCTTCACTTCGACGGCCTGCACATAGTGGCGGCCGTCTTGCCACGTCCAGGGATTAATAATTCGTTTTTCCATTTTCTAATTTGCTAAGGGTGCGTAATGTGATCACGATGTATGTCGAAATCAACGCCACAAAGGTGCAAATGACATGGGGAAAGCGACGGTGACCTACCGCACAATTATCTTGTGCGCCAGATCACACTAGTTGCCCAGACGGCTTAGTGTCTCACGGGATACGCCCAGATAAGCAGCCAGCTGTGTTTTCGGTACGCGCTGCAATAAGGAAGGATGCTGTTTCGCCAGCTGTTCATAGCGCTCCTTTGCACTGGAAGTAAGCAAAGACAGGATGCGGCGCTGAGCCGCAAGGAAACCGAGCGTGACCTTTTCCAGTAAGAAGTGTTCTATCTTCGGCAGCCCGGCACACAACGCGTGGTAATTGGCGAGGGAAAGACAAAGTACTTCAGTATCCTCTAAACACTCCAGCGACAAGGTTGCGGGGGTTTGGGTATAATAAGCCTGAAAGTCGTTGTCCCACCAGTCTTCCATCGCAAAAGCGAGAATGTGCTGTTTTGCAGCGTCATCGGTATAAACAAGCTTTGTAAGTCCGGAGACCACATAGAAGTTATACGGCACCGGTTCCCCTGGCTGAACGAGGAACTGGTGCCTTTTGTATCGCTTTTCACTGAAATGCTGCCTTACAAACCCGAACTCCTCATCGCTTAGCGGTACAATCTTTTCAATATGTTTCCTTAATTGCTCGTACATTACCTCGCAAACATACGAAACAAAGACCTCAGACACAGCAAACACACAATTCATGTGCGCTTGGTGTGCGTTACGTGTGCACCGGCTGTGCACCGGGTGTTTGTAAAACCAAGCGTTGACTGGTGCTGTTTTGTACTGCTTTTACTTTCCTCTGCAGCACTGGTTATACCAGATCCGCTTGGCATTGTAAAGTAGGTTTACCGGCATCAACTGACCGGCATTCCGGGAGTTCTGCAGTATTCTTCCGCATTCCAGGTCGAATTGCAGCTCATATTTAGCCGTTTATTAAACAAAAGTTTAACAATATTCTTTATTTTAAAACTCGAAACATATATTTGCTAAACAGAACTTTGCTTCGCATCGTTGAATAGTGGACTATAAAAAATGAACAAACACTTGAACCATCACTTACATTTGCATCATCGCCAGTTGTGGCGATAGATATGTAATGTTTTGTACTTCAAAACTTGTTTCCGAATTTTTTATTTCTTGTTCCATTAATTCAATACCAGCAAATTGAAAACACTCAAAATAGCTATCCAGAAATCGGGTAGATTAAACGAAAAGTCAGTCGAAATTCTTAAAAATTGTGGTTTATCTTTTGAAAACTACAAGAGCTCACTCATCTCAACAGTCAGCAACTTCCCTTTAGAAATCCTTTTTCTGCGTGATGACGACATCCCGGAATATGTTCAGGATGGCATCGCCGATCTTGGAATTGTAGGCGAAAATGTGATCATCGAATCCGGTGCGCAGGTGGGCTATTTGCAGAAGCTCGGCTTCGGAAAATGCACCCTGAAAATTGCAGTTCCCAATGAAAGTACGATCACCGATATCGCCGGTTTGGAAGGTCATGCGATCGCCACTTCCTACCCCGTTATTCTCCAAAATTATCTTCAGGAAAACAACATCAATGCAGAGATCAGAACGATCTCCGGCTCGGTGGAAATTGGTCCCGGACTCGGGTTAAGTGATGCCATTTTTGACATCGTTTCTACCGGTGGAACTTTAAAAAGTAACGGGCTAAAACCTTTCGCCGAAGTGATGAAATCCGAGGCCGTTTTGATCGGCCGAAAGGGTGCAGAATTCAACCCGGAAGTCATCGAATTGCTGCAAAGAATTAAGTCCGTTTTACGGGCAAAAGAGACAAAGTACGTTGTGCTGAATGTGGCCAAAACGAACCTCGAAAAAGTAGTGAGTTTGTTGCCTGGCGTGAAAAGCCCTACGGTCGTTCCACTGTTCGAAGAAGGATGGGTCGCGTTACATTCCGTAATTGCCGAGCAGGATTTCTGGGAAAAGATAAATGCACTGAAAGCAGCCGGAGCGGAAGGAATTGTTGTGATGCCGATTGAAAAGATCATCATCTAACCTGCTGCATCCGGTGAAAAACCTTGATTTAAGCATTAACCATTAGTTAATTACAAATTGTAACACATTGAAAATCTACAACTATACAGATTTATCTAAACCCGAAGTTGACCAGCTGTGTTTAAGACAACTTGAAGACGACGCCAGCATCAAAAGCAGGGTTCAGGAGATTGTGGAGACCGTAAGAACAGGAGGAGACCAGGCGCTAATGGCTTATTCCCTGCAGTTCGACAAGGTAAACCTCGACCGCCTTTACCTGGATAAAACAGAGTTAGAACTTATTGCTGCATCCATCCCGGAGGATGCCAAAACCGCAATTGACACGGCATACGCCAACATCAAGAAGTTCCATTCGGCACAAATTGCCAAAGAACCCGCACTGGAGACCATGCCAGGCGTAACCTGCTGGCGCGAAAACCGCGCAATTGAACGCGTAGGCCTATATATACCAGGCGGAACCGCTGTTTTACCCAGCACCTTTCTGATGCTGGGCATACCCGCTCAGCTGGCGGGATGCCGCGAGATCGTGGTCTGTTCACCTCCTCAGAAAGATGGTAAAACAAACTGCTATCTCGCCTATTGTGCGGTGCTGCTGGGGATCGAAAAGCTATACCTTGCGGGCGGTGCACAGGCCGTAGCGGCTATGGCTTATGGTACCGAAAGCATCCCTAAAGTGGACAAGATCTTCGGTCCGGGGAACCGTTATGTAACCCAGGCGAAGCAGCTGATCCAGGGTTCAACGATGACGGCAATTGACATGCCGGCTGGTCCTTCAGAGGTATTAGTGCTTGCAGATGAGACTGCCATTCCGTCATTCGTCGCCTCAGACCTGCTCGCGCAGTCGGAACATGGTGTTGATAGTCAGGCTATTCTGGTATCTACCTCATCAAAAATAATAGATGAAGTATTGAAGGAAGTTGATGATCAGCTGAAGCAGTTGCCCCGTGCAGATATCGCCGCCAAAGCCATTGAGAACTCCTACGTGATCAAAGTGGATTCCCTGGAGCAGGGCATGGATTTTAGCAATACCTATGCGCCGGAGCACCTGATCGTTGCCACGGAGCATTATGAGCCACTGATTCCCTTGATAATCAATGCAGGATCGGTTTTCCTGGGCAACCTGACGCCGGAAAGCGCAGGCGATTATGCCTCAGATCGGAAGAGCGTC
>JARKUW010000005.1 GCA_029851965.1 Bacteroidota bacterium
GACCTCGACCATATACTTCCTCCCTACCCACGCACTGGAGCTCGTGGAGGCATCAGCCATTAAGGAAGCGGCGAAGACGCACGACATCGAAAGCAGACAACCCGTGGTCATGGCGTTTGATACGCTTATTCAATATCTGGTCACGCTGGCCGTGGGCGACGGTTTTGATGATAAACTCATCTACAAGGAAATCAAAGAAACCTTTGCCTACCGGGAGTTGCTGGACTCGGAATGGGCCTGGATCATGCAATTCATCACTTCCGGTGGAGACAGCCTCGCCGCCTATAATGAATTCAATAAGGTGGAACTGGTGGATGGTTTATGGAAAGTTATCAGCAGGCAGATTGCCATGCGCCACAGGTTGCATATCGGTACCATCGTCAGCGACGCCATGCTGAAGGTAAAGTACCTCACGGGCGGTTATATCGGTATGCTGGAAGAATCCTTCATCGCCAAAATCAAACCTGGAAACAGCTTCGCCCTCGCAGGTCGCGTACTTGAATTCATCATGGTGAAAGACATGACGGTGCTGGTTCGAAAGAGCAAGCTTAAAACCGCGATTACCCCAAGCTGGTTGGGGGGACGCTTACCGCTCTCCGCCAACCTTGGCGTCATACTCCGCCGTAAATACAACGAAGCACTTGAAAATAATAAAGCGGATGAAGAACTTTCCTTCATCTTCCCCTTGTTCGAACGGCAGGCTAAGGTCTCCCACGTTCCTAAGGATGATGAGTTTCTGATCGAACTCATAGATACCAAAGATGGACACCATCTTTTTGCCTATCCTTTTGAAGGACGTTTGGTGCACGAAGTGCTGGCCGCATTAATTGCATACCGTATCGGCAGGTTGAAGCCCATCAGCTTCTCCATCGCCATGAATGATTACGGCTTTGAGTTGCTCAGTGAACAACCTATCCCCATAGATGAGACCAATATGAAGGCGTTGTTCAGTCCGGAAAATCTCTCGGAGGATATCGTCGCAAGTATCAACGCGACAGAAATGGCCCGACGCAAGTTCAGGGACATCGCCTGTATTTCCGGACTGGTGTTTCAAGGCTACCCCGGAAAATATGTCGCCAATAAACACCTGCAGTCATCCTCTTCGTTGTTCTTTAATGTATTTAGCGATTACGACAAACACAATTTGCTTTTAAGGCAAGCCTATGATGAGGCATTTTATCAGCAGATTGAAGAACCCAGATTAGCGGCTGCTTTGCAGCGCATTCAACAGAGTAAAATAATTATGATAAGAACGAATCGTTATACACCTTTGTGTTTTCCAATTAAGGTGGATAGCCTGCGGGAAAACATGAGCACAGAAGAACTCAGCCAGCGCATTGAACGCATGACGGCAGAGACGGAGAAAAAGTCGAGGAGAAAGAATGACCATAGATTGTAGGGGCGAAGAATTAATATTAGATAAAGATAGGGCCATTTACTGGCCATCAAAACGGGTACTCATCATCAGTGATATTCACATCGGAAAATCAGCACACTTCCGTAAACACGGGATCCCGGTGCCATCAACGTTGGGCCAGAAGGACCTGAGCCGTATCACAAAGCTGCTGGACAGCTATCCAACGGACCTGCTGCTGATTACCGGCGACATGTTTCACAATAGGATGAATAGTGATGTGGAGGATTTTAAAGCCTGGCGGCAGGAACATCCGGAACTAAAAGTAGCCTTGATCAAAGGAAACCATGATGATCTTAAAGCCTCAGATTACGCCGGACTGGATATAGAAATTCATGAAAAAGAAATGCTCATGTTCCCTTTCAGGTTTATACACGACAAGCCTGAAACCACAGATGAATACTTCAACATCACTGGTCATATTCACCCCGGCATCACCATCTATGGTAAAGCCCGTCAACAGTTACGTTTGCCTTGCTTTTATTTCAGTGATACTTGTGCGGTATTGCCAGCCTTTAGCGCATTTACGGGCTTAAGCAACATTAAGCCAGGTAAAGGAGATGTGTTCTACGCCATCACCCCGACGCAAGTTGTTGCCGTTTAAGGACTATAGCTGAATCGCCTGCTTCAACAAGCGAACAACCGTTTGATCGGTTTTAAATGTTACATCTGCCTCGGTAAGGGTATCCAGTTTTACCCAGCGGAAGGCTTGGGATGAACCATCAATGAAGTCGAACGGCTTAGATTTAAAAGCTAAGTTCAGGGAGCCAACTGGTTTTACAAAGTAGTAGATACTTAAAATCTGGCTGTCGTTGAAGGAGGATTTTTCGAAGAAGTCGGTCGTGTAAAAGTGGTTAAGCACTTCCACGTCCGTGGCACATTCTTCCATAAACTCGCGCTTCAGCGCATCGATCAGTCCTTCTCCAAGTTCAAGTCCCCCACCCGGGAACTTACTGAACGTCCTACCCTCCTGTTGCTCATCGCTGATCAGAATTTCCTGCTGATCGTTAATTAACAGGCCATATACCCTTACATTAAAATAGCTCATTGATCAAAATGTTTTTGATTCTTGGTGGCATTCTCCAGCGTCCAGGATATCTCCCGCTTGAAATCTTCCTGCCGAACTGGACAGTTCTCCATGTGGCAGTAGTTGCAACAGGCGGGCAGACAAGGATCTGCATGAATGAAAAGTTCTGTACTATGCCCTATGGTGCGGTTGATCATGGCGTCAATTTCGGAAATTTCATGATGTACCTTGTTCAGGTCATAATAATATGGAAAAGTAAAATGACAGTCCATGTGCACATCAGCACCGTATTGTTGCACCCGCAGGTTGTGAACATCTATCCAGGGACTTCTCCGATTCTCCTGCAGAAGCTTCACAATGTTGTTGACCAACTCAATATTACTTTCATCCATTAAACCACCAACGGATCTGCGTGTAAGCTTGTACCCACTGTAGATGATGTAAATGCCAAGTAGAATTGAAATGACACTATCCAGCCAGTATAGTTTAGAGAGGTAGATGATCAGAAGGCCGACAACCAAGCCCGCGCTGGTAATGGCGTCGGTAAGCAGGTGTTTACCATCCGCCTCCAGGGTGATGGAACGATGTCGTTTCCCGGTGTTGATCAGGTAATAACCTACAACCATATTTATCAAACCTGTGGCACCGATAATGATGGCACCCTCGAAAAGGTTCTGAATTGGATTAGGAAAGATGAGGTTGTAACTGGATTTTAGGATGATGATGATCCCGGCGATGCCAATCAGTGTGCCTTCCAGAAAAGCCGAAAAGAACTCCACCTTACCATGCCCATAAGGGTGGTTTTCATCCTTGGGCAGTGTTGTTAAGTAGATGCTGTAAAACGCAAAGCTACTGGCCAGTACGTTGACAATGCTCTCTGCCGCATCGGTTAAAATAGCATTGGACTGAGTGATAAAGTAGGCGCCGAATTTCGCAAGCATCAGAAAAACACTGATGCACAAAGAAATCAGGATCGCTTTTTTTTTAGGCTGCAATTGTGTTGATTTAGGGGGCAAAAGTACTTAATAACGCTTAAACCGCATTATTATTTATTTTTTTGACCGCCACTAAGCACAGGTTTTTATATTTGTTAAACTACTTAAAACAATTATGAGCATATTATCCAGAAGAATCAACAACCTTTCAGAATCTCAAACGATTAAAATGGCAAAATTAGGGAGAGCGCTATCTGCTAAGGGCATTGATGTGATCAACCTAAGTTTTGGAGAACCTGATTTCTTTACGCCTGAAGCTGTTAAGGAAGCAGCTAAGAAAGCCATCGACGAAAACTACTCTTACTATACGCCAGTTTCTGGATATCCGGATTTGAGAAAAGCTGTTGCTGAAAAGCTGAAGCGTGAAAATGATCTTGATTATACCTTTGAGCAGATTGTTGTATCTACAGGTGCTAAACAATCACTATCAAATGCAATTTTATGCCTGATTAACCCAGGTGATGAAGTGATTGTACCAACGCCTTACTGGGTGTCGTACTCTGAAATGATCAAACTTGCAGAAGGTGAATCTGTATTCATCCACGCAACGGTGGAGAACGATTTCAAGATTACAGCGGAACAACTTGAAGCTGCAATAACACCTAAGACGAAGATGTTCATGTTTTCTTCACCATGTAACCCAACGGGTTCCGTTTACTCGCATGAAGAACTTGCAGCATTGGTTACGGTGTTTGAGCGTTATCCAAACATCATGATCCTTTCCGATGAGATATACGAGCACATCAATTTCGTAGATAAACACTACTCTATTGCATCATTCCCATCGGTAAAAGACCGCGTGATTCTGATCAATGGCTTCTCTAAAGCTTACGCAATGACCGGCTGGAGAGTTGGCTACATGGCTGCAAGTAAGGAAATCGCCGCTGCTTGTGACAAGTTACAAGGACAGATTACCTCAGGCACCTCCTCTATTTCACAACGTGCTGCATTAGCAGCTTATGAGGAAGGATTAGCGTCTGTAAACGAGATGAAAGAAGCATTCAGAAAACGCAGAACCATCGTTTATGACCTGCTGAAAGAAATCCCGGGCATCAAGGTTAACCTTCCGGATGGCGCATTCTATTTCTTCCCGGAGGTGAAAAGCTATTTCGGTAAGAGCCACAATGGTACCGTGATCAACGATGCGGAAGCCCTGTGTTTGTATCTGTTGGATGAAGCACATGTTTCTACCGTTACCGGTGAGGCATTTGGAAATGAGAACTGCATCCGTATCTCCTATGCCGCTTCTGAAGAGCAGCTAAAAGATGCGATGAACAGAATCGCAAAAGCACTGGCTAACCTGAACTAGGTTTTATTCATAAATAAAAAAGGGGTGTACTTTGCAGGAGGCCACTGAAAAAGTCCTTTTGAATTAAAGGGTAAAAAGGAGCAGAAGACAAAGGTTTTCTGCTCCTTTTTTTGTATCTTAAAGTAGGTTTAAAAGGCATTTAGATGTTAGTTCAACAGCAAAAGCTTCAATTCAGCACATTTTCGGGGCTGTATGATTTGATTGTTCCAAAAGACAATCTTCTTCGCAAGATCAACGATCTTATTGATTTTAATTTTATTTATAAAGAGTTAGTAGACAAATATTGTTGTGATAATGGACGTAGGGCAGAATGCCCTGTACGCATGTTCAAGTATCTGTTATTGAAAACAATTTATACTGTCTCAGACGTTGACGTGGTGGAACGTTCCAGGTATGATATGTCTTTCAAGTATTTCCTTGAAATGGCCCCTGAGCAGGAAGTTATCAACCCCAGTTCATTGACCAAATTCCGGAAGTTGCGACTGAAGGATACCGATCTTTTGAACCTGTTGATCAGCAAAACTGTTTCTATTGCTATAGAGCAGGGGATTATTCGATCCAGATCCATTATTGTTGATGCGACCCATTCGCTTTCAAGATCAAATCCATATTCAGCACTTGAGGTATTGAGGGAGCGATCAAAGCTACTTCGAAAAGCAGTTTACGCCGTAGATGAGAACCTAAAAGAGCGCATGCCGGAAAAGAATACTCGGGTGAGCTGGAAAAAGAGTTAGCCTATAGTACAGCACTTGAAAAGTTTATTGAATCAGATCAAACGTTAAGTTTGATTCCAGCAGTCAAAGAAAAGTTAAACCTACTTAAAGAAGCGATTGAGGATACGCAGGAAAATTATACCCTTTCAAAAGACAGGGATGCTAAAACCGGTCATAAATCATCTGACAGCTCGTTCTTTGGTTACAAGACCCATCTGGCAATGACAGAGGAACGTATTATTACAGCTGCTATAGTAACCTCAGGAGAAAAAGGTGATGGTCCCGAGCTTCCAAAACTTTTACAGATCAGCCAGAACAATGGGATTGAAGTGGACACAGTTATCGGCGATGCAGCTTATTCAGGGAAAGATAATCTTGAGCTAACTAACCAGCAGGATATTAAGATCGTAGCCAGGCTGAACCCCTCAATAGCCCAAGGCTTCAGAAAGGATGAAGATAGATTCGATTACAATAAAGATGCTGACATGTTTGTCTGCCCTGCGGGTCATTTGGCCATTCGAAAAGCGCGTCAGGGGAAAAAGAATATTGGGGAGAATCAACTGCAAACATATTATTTTGACGTCGAAAAATGCAAAAGATGTCCAATAAAGGAGAACTGCTATAAAGAAGGCGCTAAGACCAAATCCTATTCAGTGACCATAAAATCAGATCTGCATCAGCAGCAGATAGCCTTTCAGGAAACAGGCTATTACAAGGAAAAAATAAAACACCGCTATAAGATCGAAGCAAAAAATAGTGAGCTTAAAAATGTTCACGGCTATGATCGGGCAACATCTTATGGAATTGAAAACATGCAAATGCAGGGCGCATTGACAATCTTTACCGTCAATCTTAAAAGAATCCTCAAACTAACTTACTAAGTAACCAAACTCGCCGAAAAATAGACTGCGAATGCCTACAATCACCATCTCAGCCAAACAAGTCGCTCCATAGTATTCTACTCGAAATAAGTATGAAATAAAAAAGCGGTCAAGTAAAAAGTTACTTTTTACTTGATCGCTCGAAATGTCTCTAATTAATAAGCTACTTTTTCAGTGGCCTCCTTTGCAGTACACCCCTTTTTTCATGGTCTATATTTTAAGACCTTATAGCCTCCACCGGATCCAATCGTGATGCGGAGAATGCAGGCCAGAAGCCTGAGATCGCACCGATGATCACAGATATACTAATCCCCATAATCACATTGTTGATGTCAAGTATGATCTCGA
>JARKUW010000022.1 GCA_029851965.1 Bacteroidota bacterium
TTCTATTTAGCTATTTGTGGATGGAATACAAACAATCGATGTTTTCAGGTGTATCCTATTTGATAATATACAAAATTGATCTATTGGAAACTGATCCTGGGGTGGATCGCATTACTATAAATTAGCCTGAGCTGCAACCATGAAAAAACCTGTGTTACTTTTCCTGTTCCTAAGCTTATTCTCCTATGATGCGATGAGCTGCACATCCTGCAACCGTGCCATTCAGAAAGGAATATACAACAGCATGTTTTATCCGAATCTCCTCACCATGCTATCCGCCTTTATCGTACTTGCGGTCATCATAGCAATACTATCCCGCCTGGCGACGAAGAGATACAACAAACTGCTCGCTGTAAATACCGGGAAAACAGTACTTGCCTCCGCACCATTGTCATCGGCGGCCACAGTGCTCGGGATTGGCATTGGGGGATTTATAGATGGAATCGTTTTGCACCAAATTCTGCAGTTCCATGAAATGCTGACCAACAGGATACCTGCAGACACGCTGGTAAACAAGAGCATAAATATGTTCTGGGACGGGATCTTCCACCTTTTTACATTAATTACGACGATCATCGGCGTTTATCTGCTGTGGAAATTACTTAAGAAAACAAACATCAACCGCTCCGGCTACCTGCTGGCGGGAGGTCTGCTGTTTGGTTGGGGCTTGTTTAATCTGGTGGAAGGAATCATCGATCACCAGATATTGAAGCTGCACAATGTAAATGAATATGCCATGAAACCGGAGTTGTGGAATTATGGTTTCCTGATCTTTGGCCTGTTGTTGCTTTTTATTGGAAGGATATTCATCAGAAAGGGAGAAGCAGCGGAGTAGCCCGTGCTCCTGAATTGTAAAACGCTTC
This sequence comes from Bacteroidota bacterium, assembly GCA_029851965.1. Lineage (GTDB taxonomy): Bacteria > Bacteroidota > Bacteroidia > Sphingobacteriales > Sphingobacteriaceae > Pedobacter. The sequence goes on from JARKUW010000022.1 coordinate 864, forward strand.
ACTTATGCCCGGCTGCATCGCTAATACGCACTGTAACAGCAATTCTCACAACTTCACAATATGCTTCTCAAAATAAAGTCGTAACATAGCAGTTCATTCCTGAAAATATTTAACAATATTTGCATTGAAATACCTTAGGACAAGTAGGTTACATCAAACAATAAGGCATGAAAACACTCAAATTGCTCGGGCTCTACGCAATCATCTTCGCATTCGGCGAAGGATTTGGATATCTTAAAAACGAATCATGGAACATCCGCGACTGGGGATACAACAGTTCCAAATATGTGTCCCTGTGGTGGATCATCATGGGTGCCGCAGTTACCGCCTGGTATGTCGTTGCTATTGTGATGGATGAGCACTTCAAAAGAAATCATCTCAAAGATCAAAGCGAGCGCGTTTAGTGCTAAAGGGAATGGCGGTTACCCAGGTCTTTTAACAAGGACATACAATACCATTCCTGACGCGGCAGATGAAAGGGGCCTTTAAATAAGTTTCCTTTAGCGGTTTGTGCCAGCGATCCGTCTTTATGCAGGTATCCGAACCACTCCCCGTGTTCTTTATCATGAAACTTTCCGTATGCATAATCATGAACCATCTTGTGCCAGCGTGCATACTTTTCATCACCTGTTATGGAAAAGGCCAGCAATGTAGCTATGATGGCTTCATTCTGCGGCCACCAGAATTTCATGTCGTGCCAGTATTCTTGTACGGGTTTGTTGTAGACATCTTTAAAGTACAGTATTCCGCCATGTTCTTTATCCCAGCCGCGTTCCCACATGTAGTCGAGCATTTTGCAGCCTAACGCAATCAGTTCGGGATCGTTATTGCGGTATTTGGCTTCATGGAGGATGAACCAAGCGCCTTCAATTGCATGGCCCGGATTTAAAGTTCTGCCATCAATGTGATCGATTACGGAGCCATCAGGCGCCACCTGTTCCATCACACACTGGATGTCGTCCTTAACAAAATCGGTCTTTATTTCTTCAATCCACCTGCTGATCCAGTCGTCACATCGTGGATCTCCGATGGTTTCCCTCAGTTGCTGGGCGGTATTCATCATAATCATCGGAACCCCTATCCCCTTTGCCGGCCGTGTTCCCGTAAACTTTGGTGGCAACAATCCCGGGGTTGTGGCGTATTCTATACACTTACCGAACAGATATCTTGCTTTTTCAGCAGCTGCCTCATCGCCGCTGGCTTTCGCATATGCAGCATTGGCGATCACGGCAAATGTTTCAGAAAAGTAGTATCTCCTTTTGCGGATCGGCTTACCGTCGCGGGTAACATGAAAGAACATCTGTCCGTCGGTGTCGAAGCAATGTTTGTTCAAAAAGTCAATGCCTGATTTTGCACCCTCAAGCCATTCTGCCTTAGGTTCAATGGTGTTGTAAAGCGTAGACAGCAGCCATGCGGCCCGACCCTGAATCCAAACTGCTTTGTCGTCGTCGATCAATGTGCCATCCTGATCGCGCATGAGCAGGTAGCCTCCATGTTCCGTATCTAGGGATCTGGGGAACCAAAATGGCACTGTATTGTTCAGCAACTGGTCTTCATAAAATGTAGCAAGGTTTTGCAGTTCTTCAGATGTATAGGTCATATTCAGGTTTAAGTCGTTGCATCCAATATCGGAAAACTTGCGGAAGTTTTCTCAGTTCGTAAAAAAATTTAGGAACTAATATAACCTGGTGGATGCTGACGGGATCCCCGATCTTCTGCTGCCGGACGGCTAAGGCGCTTCCTTCCCGTATAAGCGCGTCCTTCCATGTAAGAAAAAGAGTCGCCTTAACCAATGAAGATTTCAAATCTGAAATTTGGTATTACCGGGAAATAGACGGAACTTGATAAAAGAAGGTAATTGGAATAGATATGAAAAAAGTGACGGGCATTGGCGGCGTGTTTTTCAAGTGCGACGACCCACAAAGTATGAACGATTGGTACGCGAAAAACCTGGGGATTGCTGCCAATGAGTATGGGGCGACATTTGAGTGGCTCCAGGCAGATGACCCTTCGAAAACAGGATCTACAGCATGGTGCACTTTCCCGAAAGATACAAGTTATTTCGATCCCTCTACCAGACCGTTTATGATCAATTACCGGGTGGATAACCTTGTTGCATTGATTGATGAACTGAGAAAAGACAATGTGACTATTGTTGATGCGCTTGCCGAATATGAATATGGGAAGTTCATTCATGTGCTCGATCCGGAAGGGAACATTATCGAACTGTGGGAGCCCAAAGCGCACCTGGACCCCGATAAGGCAACCGGATAACGCCAGCGGATCGCGCCTGCTGCTGTTCATGTAAATGAATTTTTCGGCAAACGGCGTCTAAAAGAAAAGCCACCGGTTAATTTCCGGCGGCTTGTTATTCGTTGCAGCTATGGCATTCTTCGTTCCGCAATCCTGCGGCGCATGCATCTGCAAAACTGCTGTTCAATTCTGGGGATACGATCAGGTTTGACTGTTGTACCTGGAATGTGCCTGAAGGGCCTTCCCTATCGCTTCTACGATTTCCGGGTTGATGGTGTCATCGTCCATGACGTTCCAGGATCCGTCTTTTTCTACAATCACAAAGGAATCCTTACTCGGGAAGATAATTCGCATTCCTTGTTCTCCATTGTAATCTTCTGGTTCTGCCTGCAGCTCGATCTCGTTATTGGTATCGGGTTCTTTATACGTAAAAGTCATAATCTACTTCTTTAAGTAATCAATTAAACAGTACCTATATAAAACAACCTTGCTGTATGTCCGGTTTTAAAATAAATTACAGGATTCTTAGTGGGCATGATTACATTTGGATATGAGAACTTTACTTTACGCATTTCTTTTTTCCTTAATTACATCTGGCTGCCAGCCTGAAAAGGCCAGCAAAACACTGGTACCGCGGGAGATCTCCGGTAACGAAGATTTTAACAACTACGCGGAGAACGCGGAAACTATCCTTACCGTAGTTACACATGGAGATCAGGGAAGTGCGGGCAGCAGTGAGGAGTTGTTTGCTGTGAAGTTCAGAGATACGCTGTTGCAAATTCAGACAGACAAAGCGGACAAAAGCTTTGTTCGCGACAAGTTCTCGCTGGCAGAATTTGTCAATACCCAAAAAACTGCAGTATTGGTTCAGCTGGCGGATAGTACCGGTATGGTTGCACCTTTTTACCTCATTACGCTGAAAGGCAGCAAGCCCGAGGTGGTTAGCCTGTACAGGGCTTCCAAGGGAAATAACGATATGAAAGTGACCAAAGGGATGGTTCGCGTAGGAAAATCGGGCTATCTGATCAACAATGACTTCTTTGTAACAACGGTAAATGCCAGGGTGTATGTGATACCCCGGCAAAATCCGGAAGAACGGATACAAGGAGAGTTCTTTTTGAAGTCGAATGATAAGAATACCTTTGTGTTTTTAGTTCCTGGCGCGTTTTATGAAGTACATTATCCAACGGGTGATGTATTTACGCAGCCGTTGCCGAAGCAGGCACCTAAGGAAATAAGTTCCGTTTACAAGTGGGTTCAGGATAATTTTGCCTGGGAGAAAAATGCCAAGGGCATATCTTTCTTTAAGGAGGTTGACCAGAACAAGGTGGTAGACATGCGGCGCGGTTACTAAAATACTGTTTTTAAACTATTGGGCATGGCAGAGAATCCATATCGTGACAACATCATTCAGCCAAAAGGTATGGCATGGATCAAGCGTGTCTCCTATTTGCTGGACGAGCAGTTTCGGCTGCCGGGCACGAACTTCAGGTTCGGCCTTGACCCCATTGTAAATTTATTTCCGGTTCTTGGCGACATGGCCGGGTTCCTGGTCTCTGCAGGGCTATTGTATGCCATGGCGAAACGGGGCGCAAGCAGTAAGGTTGTTGTGTTGATGAGCATCAACATTTTACTGGATTCTACAATCGGTGCGATTCCCCTCATTGGGCAGGTTTTTGACTTCTTTTTCAAATCAAATACAAGGAACCTCACCTTGATGCAGGAACATTTCGTGGAGGGTAAACATCAGGGTAGTGGCAAAGGAACAATTCTAATTGCCGTTGTTGTGATCCTGATCATCCTGTCTTTACTCGTTTATGGATTGATCAGGCTTGGATTGTGGATGGTAAGCTGGTTTAACTAGCAGGGAAATTAACAAAGTCTGGGATGAATGCATAAAGAGAAAGAGATACACCTTATTGAAATTGCTGAAACGCTTTTTGCCCGGAATGGTTATTCGGAGACTTCGATCAGAGACATTGCAAAAGCAGCAGGCGTAAATTCCGCTATGATCTCGTATTACTTCGGGTCCAAGGAAAAACTGATGGAGGCGATCATAGATTTTCGCACGACAGATTTAACCAAGCTGCTCGGCGAGTTTAACCTGGACCACAAAGCCCCTCTGGACAAGATCCTTACGTTTGTAGACTTTTTTATTGAGAAGTTTTTCGGCCAGCGTTACTTCTACCGGCTGATCTACCAGCTTCAGAGCCTGGGAAGTGCACCGCTTATCCTGGAGCGTTTCAATGGCTTCCGGGTGAGGAACTATGAAATGCTGAAGAAGTTATTTGATGAAGGCGCCCGGGATGGCACGCTGCATGACGACGTGGATGTATCTTTATTGACGAGTACGATTGTCGGGATGCTTAACCACGTGATGTTCAACCAGGACAACTACCGGAAGTTTAATCACCTGGAAGATATGCCGGAAAACGAATTCACCGAACTACTAAAACAACGCAGCAAAGAATTTCTGGAAAAGATTTTGCGGGTGGTGGTTAAATAAGGAAGGTTCGGTCTGCATAAAAAATATTATTTTATATATTTGTCACATTATAGCTTTTGAATTACTGAATATGAAAAGAACTTTAGGATTGGGCATTACTGCCTTAGGTTTATTAATGATAGCAGGCGGTTTTATCTTCACTCCGGCACACACACTTAACCCGTTTGATTCAGCTAGTGGTACTGCATCTGCACCTGGACTGGTATACGGTGGGTTTATCGTTTTCGGTATTGGATTGGTAATTTTTACTGCAACGATAGAGTACTACGGAACGAAAGGCAGAAACGCAAACTAAGGTTGTTGCTGACCGGATTGCTTTTCGCAGGAAGGTCTTTCGTGAAAAACATTGCTTTTATTGAATACCTTTATCAGGTATCTAAGCCGTCTTGCCAGGTAAGATGGCTTTTTTGTTTTCTATTTAAATCAACACGACCGCTTTGGACACCCAGAAACCGTTAAAATTAGACAGGCATGCTGCACTCCTGAAGGCAGAGTCTTACTGCGCCTATCAGGAGCGCGCCCAGCAGGAGATCAGGAACAAACTGTACGAATGGGGCCTTCGGCCCGACGAAGTGGAGGAGCTGATCTCTGAGCTCATTACAACGAACTTCCTGAACGAAGAGCGTTTCGCCATGGCATATGTTTCGGGGAAGTTCAACATCAAGAAGTGGGGAAAAGTAAAGATCAAGCAGGGATTGAAGCTGAAAAGGATACCCGATAAGATGATTACCCGCGCTTTAAACTCGATCGATTACGACGATTACCTTAAAGCCGTGCTCTATATCGCAGAAAAAAAAGCAAATTTAATTACGGAAAAGGATCCTTATAAAAGGAAGCATAAGCTTGTTGCCTATTTGCTGGGTAAAGGCTTCGAAAATGATGTAATTTTATCTGTACTGAAAGACAACAACTTACCGTAAACTTTCAATTATTTTCAAAAAAAACTTGGTAGGAATAGATTTGTGACTATATTTGCATTCCCAAACGGAACGAAGCACATCACTAAAAGCTTCGAAAGAAAGGGAAAAACATCGGAGATGTTTAAAATTAAAATCATGCGAAAGTAGCTCAGTTGGTAGAGCACGACCTTGCCAAGGTCGGGGTCGCGAGTTCGAATCTCGTCTTTCGCTCTAAATATCTTCCTACCAGGAGATGTTTATTCAAAGGTTAATAGCCTGCTCAGATGGTGGAACTGGTAGACACGCAGGACTTAAAATCCTGTGACCTTAAAAGTCGTGCGGGTTCGATTCCCGCTCTGAGTACTTAAATAATAAAAAACCCCTCTAAATCACGTATTTAGAGGGGTTTTT
>JARKUW010000039.1 GCA_029851965.1 Bacteroidota bacterium
TTACATTACCTGATTCAGCATAAGTACCATCGTGGGCTGATTGTCAACGTGGCACTGATCTTCGCCGGTGCACTTGGAAATATTATCGATTCGGTTTTATACGGCGTAATCTATGGTTATGCCGGATTGTTCCACGGGCGGGTTGTAGACATGCTTTACTTCCCGATCCTGGAGGGTATTTTCCCGGCATGGGTTCCCATCTGGGGTGGAGAGGACTACATCTTCTTCCGGCCGGTGTTTAATCTTGCTGATGCAGCAATTTCGGTAGGTGTGATCCTGATTCTTATATTTCAGAAAAGCTACTTTAAAGAGGAAGTGATTGAGGAGATCGGCATTAATAACGAGATCGTAGAAGATTAGTGTAGCATACCGCCGTTCACTGACGTTTATAGAACTGGTATGATATTTACATCATACGATTCAAAAAACAGAAAACACTCCATTATGAAAAGAATCTTGGCCTTAGCATTTGTTGCTTTCTTAAGTTTCAGTGCCGTTGCACAGCAGGTAGACCTGCGTAAAAAGATCTCGGTTAGCGGGACAGCAGACTTTGAAGTTACACCGGACATCATCTACATCAGCATTTCTCTGAAAGAATATCTTAAAGACAACAACAGCAAGAAGCGTGTAGAGATCACAACGCTTGAAAACCAGTTGTATAATGCGATACAGCAGGCTGGTCTTCCCAAAGAGAACCTTACGGTGAACAGCTTGTCCAGCTATGCTACCGTAACTGAGAAGAAGAAAAATCCGGAGTTCCTGGCCAGCAAACAATATCTGTTGAAAGTAACAGACCTGAATAAATACAATGCCATTATCGGGAGCGTGGACCCAAAAGGAATCCAGTCGACGAATATTGCAAGCTACGACTATTCCAAGATGGAAAGTTTAAGAAAAGAGCTTAAGATTAAAGCACTTCAGGCGGCAAAGTTTAAAGCCGGATACCTCGTGGAATCGCTTGGCAATAAGCTGGGCAGTGCACTTGATATCCAGGAAGTAAACAATGAACAATTTCCGCAGGCGTCAATGTACCGCACGAACATGATGGTCATGAAAGCTGATGCAATGGAATCTGCCCCGGAAATTGATTTTAAAAAGATTAAGCTGAACTATATTGTAAATGCAGTATTTGAGATCATCTAAGAATGTTCCAAAGACTATACAGTTTTTACACAGAATATCGTTTTTTAACTTTTAGAAAGCTGATTTTGCGGACTTCAACTTTTGTTTAAAATCAGCTATAGCAGAAGTAAATAGCTGCGAATCAACGAAAGTAGCTACTGCGATTTCGCTTTAAATTAAAACCTACCCTATTTTGGTAGGTTTTTTGTTATTCAGCAATTAGTTAAAACTCAAAACATATGAAAAAACTAATTTACTCCTTAGCTATTGTGATCATGTTAGGCATCAGTGCAAACACTGTCCAGGCTGCCGGTATCACAGGTAAAGACAAAACAGAACTTACTGCTGAGCAACAAGTGCAGTTCAACCGGATTACACAACGTGTGGAAGAGATCCGTAACATGGATAAGTCGCACATGAGCAGAGCAGAAAAGAAAGAACTTCGTAAAGAACTGAAAGAGATGAAAAATCAGGCACGTGCAATGAACGGCGGTGTTTATCTTTCTGTTGGAGCTATCATCATTATTATTCTGGTATTGCTTTTAATCTTGTAAGCATTCCTATTCATAAAAAACCCCGGTGTTTTGCGAAACACCGGGGTTTTTTGTTTTAAGACTTTTAGACTACCGGGTCAGGTAGCCATATGTCAGGAACGGCGCTGCTGCGCGTTCAACAAAGGATAAACTAATCTATAAACTCGAATCCAGTGTACTTCTGAAGCGCTTCCGGAATCCGGATACCCTGTGGCGTCTGGTTATTCTCCAGCAGGGCAGCAACGATACGCGGCAAGGCAAGCGCGCTCCCATTAAGGGTGTGTGCCAGCTGGGTTTTACCGGTCTGTCCTTTAAACCTGAGTTTAAGGCGATTTGACTGGTAGGTCTCAAAGTTTGAAACGGATGAAACTTCCAGCCAGCGCTGCTGTGCTGCACTCCAGACCTCCATATCGTAGGTCATTGCTGAAGTGAAGCCCATGTCTCCACCGCACAGGCGAAGTACCCGGTAATGCAGCCCAAGCTCCTGCAGAAGCGACTGAACGTAAAGGCTCATGTCTTCCAGCACCTGATAGGACTGTTCCGGATGAACGATCTGCACCACTTCAACCTTATCGAACTGATGTAAACGGTTTAAGCCACGTACATGTGCACCATAAGAGCCCGCTTCCCTGCGGAAACATGGTGTATAAGCCGTGTTCTTTATTGGCAAGGCATCTTCCTTAAGAATAACATCTCTATATAAGTTGGTAACCGGCACCTCTGCGGTAGGGATAAGATACAAATTATCTGTGCCCGCATGATACATCTGCCCTTCTTTGTCCGGCAACTGTCCGGTACCAAATCCCGAAGCTTCATTCACCATCAATGGGACTTGCATCTCCTTGTATCCTGCTGCAGTAGCGTGATCCAGGAAGAAATTGATCAAGGCCCTTTGCAACCGCGCACCTTTTCCTTTGTAGACCGGGAAACCGGCACCGGTGATTTTCACCCCCAGTTCGAAATCAATAATATCGTATTTTGCGGCAAGCTCCCAATGTGGCAATGCGTTTTCCGGCAGCACTGCCGGCGCGCCATGTTCCAGGACAACTTCATTATCCTCTGCTCCTGTACCTGTCTTCACAAGTTCGTTGGGCAGGTTCGGAAGTTGAACCACAAGGTTATGTAAGCGCCCCTCCAGGCTTGCAAGCTGCTCCGATAAATTCTTAATCGTTTCTTTATTGGAAGTTGTTTCCGCCTTCAGTTTCTCCGCTTCCTCTTTATTTCCGGTGCGCATGAGCTCGCCGATCTGGCGGGCATTGGAATTGGCTATAGCCGATAAATTGTCCAGGGAAGTTTGCGTTTGTTTACGTTCCTCGTCCAACTGAATAATTTCGTCAACAATTTCAGTTTGTTTAAAATTACGTACACTTAAGCGTTCTAAAACTTTCTCTCTATTTTCGCGGATATAGTTAACTTGCAGCATTATTAAATTTTTTCACCAAAGATAACAAGAGTTTGGAGAATAACACGTTCGGTAAGCTATTTCTGGTGCCTACGCCCATAGGCAATCTGGAGGATATGACCTTTAGGGCTATACGCATTTTGAAGGAAGCAGATGTAATCCTCGCGGAAGATACCCGCACCAGTGCACCGCTGCTGAAGCATTTTGGGATCGACAAGAAAGCCTATTCCCACCATCAGCACAACGAGCATAAAGCCACTTCTGAGATCATCCGTTTCCTGATGCAGGGGCAGAACGTTGCGCTGATATCAGATGCGGGAACACCCGCGATTTCCGATCCGGGATTCTTCCTGGTGCGCGAAGCGCTGAAGCATGACCTACAGGTGGAATGCCTGCCGGGAGCTACTGCATTTGTTCCGGCGTTGGTTAATTCCGGGCTGCCGACCGATGCCTTCATATTTGAAGGATTTCTGCCGGTGAAGAAAGGACGGCAAACCCGGATAAAACGCCTGGCAGAAGAAGATCGAACGATCGTCCTTTATGAAAGTCCACACCGCTTGTTGAAGACACTCGAAGAATTTGAGGAATACTTCGGTGGAGATCGCCAGGCTTCCGTAAGCCGGGAGCTGACCAAGATGTACGAGGAAACCGTACGGGGCACAATCACGGAAATAAAATCACATTTTACCAACAATATCCTGAAGGGAGAATTTGTAATTTGTGTTGCCGGGAAAGAAGAACAGAAAAAGTCACGATCCCTCGAAGAGGGCTACAAATAATAAGATAGAATTACATGATGATACCAGATAAATTCCTGATTGATGAGCAGGATCCAAAGGCAGTAGAAAAGGTACTTGGTAAGCTGACAGACATGCTGAGCAGCAACGAGGAACTCATCTATCTTGCTGTGCAAAAGAAGCCAGCTGTAAACCTCCTGCCAGATTGCATCGCGGTAAGCAACAAACGCATCTTCTACTGTGAACCGGCGAACTTTGGAATTACGATGAACTTCAAGGATATCTCCTGGAAGAGCATCAAGGAGGTTTCATTTAAAGAAGAGCTTTTCGGCTCTAAGTTTATCTGTGTTCCACAGCATGGAGAGAACATTGTCACCGAATATATTCCCAAGGTACAGGCCAGGAAATTGTATCAGGCCGCATATGAACAACTCGAAAACTACAGGGATGCACAGGCACAGGCGGAAGAAAAACGCCTGTCTGGCGGTATGGAACCGGTTTTTCATGGCGCAATGGAGATTGAAGAAGCCCAGGTTATTGAAACCCCTGAGCTAGATGAGCCTGCAGCGGCTACAATCCCTCAGGTATCCCCCGTGGAAGAACCGGAAGATGAAACCACCCTTAAACTTCGTAAGCTGAAAACGTTGTACGACAAGCAGCTGATCACTCAGGAGGAATACGAAGCCAAGAAGGCCAGTATTCTGGATAGTTTTTAATTGGAATGACGAACAAACAAACGTACCTGCTTGCGCTGTTAAGTGCCTTTTTACTTTGGCTCGCCTGGCCCCCGATCCCTTTTACCACACCCTTACTCTTTATCGGGCTCGTACCATTGCTGATCGCGGTAAACGCAATTAAAAATGATAGCAGACTGGAAAAGGGAACACGCATTTTCCGTACTGCAGCCCTTGCATTCCTGGTATGGAATACCGCCAGTATTTACTGGGTTTACAATGCTGTGAGTGCTTACAACAACGTCATCGTCGCTTTTCTGGTGAGCCTGATTCCATTTGGACTGGGGCACTGCTGATGACGCTTGCCGTCTGGCTTTACTTCCGTCTGAGTTTGCATACCTCCAGGCGAACGGCTTACCTCGGGCTCATTTCCTTTTATATCGGAATGGAATACCTGCATCAAAGCTGGGATCTCGCCTTTCCATGGATGAACCTGGGAAATGGCTTCTCCGGCATGCACCAGTTGGCACAGTGGTATGAATATACGGGCGTATATGGTGGTACTTTATGGATCCTGCTGAGTAACATCCTGGCTTATGAAGCATTTGTGGCATTCAGAACTAACAAGGGTTACCTGAAGCTGCGACCGGGAATTCTGTGGTTGATCGTCGTCATTATCCCCGCAGCGATATCGCTGATTAAATATTTCGGGTATACAGAAAAGCAAGTCCCTGTAAATGTAGTCACGGTACAGCCCAACATTGATCCTTATCAAAAGTTCGGTGCGATATCCGCAAGTGACCAGCTCAATATACTCACCCACTTGTCTGACTCCGTAGCCCAGCCAAATACTGAATACTTTATCTGGCCGGAAACAGCGGTTCCGAACTTCGCTGATGAAGAAGAAATCCGGAATACCCGTGACTTTGCAACCATGCAAACCTTCCTGTCAAAGTATAAGAACGGGACGTTGATTACCGGTATTGAGTCTACACGCAAGTACCCGGACCAACGGACCCCTACTGCGCAACTGGATCCAAACATCGGTATGTACAAAGACACATTCAACGCGGCGATTCAGGTGGAAAACTCCGCAAATGTCCAGTTCTACCACAAGTCCAAGCTCGTTCCTGGCGTTGAAAAGATGCCTTTTCCGGAGTTCTTCACCTTCCTGGCACCTGTATTTTCAGAGCTTGGCGGCAGTGTAGGCGGATTTGGCTGGCAGGATGCGCCGTCAGTATTCTATTCTCAAAATGGTGTGGGGGTAGATCCGGTGATATGCTATGAATCCATCTGGGGCGACTGGATCAGGAATTCCGTTAAACAAGGTGCTCAGTTCATCGCCATCATCACCAATGATGCCTGGTGGGGCAATACTTCCGGTAAGGATCAGCACTTGCTGTATGCAACCTTGCGCGCCATTGAAACCAGAAGGTATGTCGTACGCTCTGCAAACACAGGCATCTCGGCATTCATCAACCAACGCGGTGATGTGATACAGGAAAGCAAATGGTGGACCAGGGCAGCTTTGAAAGCCGATGTAAACTTAAATGATGAGCTTACATTTTACGTGAAGAATGGTGATCTGATTGCAATTGTGGCTTCAGGCATCGCATTCATTCTGGCCTTGATTATTCCTTATAAAACCTTGTTAAACAGAAAAAAGGTTGCTGGTGCAACCGCTAAGGCCGTTTAAATAATACTAGGAAAGGTATTTACCGACGATCGGCATTCTTCTGCCCATGCCGAACGCTTTTGGAGAAACACGCAGGATCGGCGGAGTTTGATAACGTTTGAACTCTGCCGTATTCACCATCTTCAGTATTCTTCTCACCAGCGCTTCATCAAAACCGTCTTCTATAATCGCTTTCGAGCTTTTCTTCAATTCTATGTACTGAAATAGTATCTTATCGAGTTGATCATAATCCGGCAGCGAGTCGGAGTCTTTTTGATCTGGCCGAAGCTCCGCAGAAGGTGGCTTTACAATTGAATTCTCCGGAATCACGACACCATCTTTATTGATGAATTGTGCCAGCTGATAGATCTGCGTTTTATACACATCACCAATAACACCGATGGCACCACACATGTCGCCGTATAAGGTACCATAGCCTACCGCACATTCACTTTTGTTGGAGGTATTGAGTACGATGTAGCCAAACTTATTTGACATCGCCATAACGAGTATTCCCCTTACCCGTGCCTGAATGTTTTCTTCTGTGATGTTAAACGGTAAATTCTGGAAGGTAGGTGCCAGCATGTGTTCGAAAGCATCTGCCGCTTCTTTAATGGGAATTACTTCGTGCATACAGCCAATGTTATTTACAAGATCCATGGCATCATTAATGGAATGGTCCGTAGAATATCTGGAGGGCATCAGGACAGCCATCACGTTCTCCGGACCCAGGGCACGGCAGGCCAGTGCGCACACGATCGCAGAGTCAATACCTCCCGATAGACCCAATACGGCCTTCTTAAATCCAGATTTCTCAAAATAGTCCCGGATTCCAAGAATCAATGCATCGTGGATCTGCTCAATGTCGGGAACGACCTGGTGTTGCGACGGCGTTAATGCCTGTAGCCGGCCGCCCTCGAAGTTGTACATCTTCAGATCTTCTTTGAAATAGGCCATCTCATCCATCAGGTTCCCTTCTGCATCAAAAGCCATTGATCCGCCATCAAATACGATCTCCGTTTGTGCGCCAACCTGGTTCACGTATAAAAGCGGAAGCTGGTACTGACTGGCATTACGTCCAAGGATCTCGATCCTTTCATCGTCGTGAAGATATGAAAATGGAGAAGCCGCGATGTTGATCATGATCTCCGGCTTTTGCTGGATCAGCTGATCCATGGGGCTGGATACATACAAGGGATTGTTGTTGATGTTCCACAGGTCTTCACAGATGGTCAGGGCGATCTTTGTACCCTGATACTCGACACAATCAAAAGTAACGGCCGGCTCAAAATAGCGATACTCATCAAACACATCATAATTTGGGAGCAATGCCTTTCTCACGACAGCTTTCACCTGCCCGTTTTCAATGAAATAAGCGGCATTATATAGATCCTTACCTGCAGGCGAAGTGTTCCTCACCGGCAGTCCGATGATACATGCAATGCCGCTGCACTGTTCTGCAATTGCCTGTGCAGATTGCTCGCAAAGGTCAATAAACTCTTCAAACTCCAGAAAATCCCGTGGGGGATAACCGCATACGGCCAGTTCGGCAAAAACAACCAGGTCCGCGCCACCGGCTTTCGCCTGTAAAATGCTGCCGATGATCTTCTGGGTATTCAGTTCAAAGTTTCCAATCTGGTAGTTCAGTTGAGCCAGTGCTATCTTCATTCGTGTGTGTCGTTTAGTATGTTATCGGTCCATCAGGCAAGCGCTACATCGCTTTCAGCTCGTTGCAGCCTTGCTATGATGAGATTACGCGTTGATGTGTGCTTAAAAAAACACTCCAAAATTTAAGCCAAGGTAATGGTTGCGTACACTGCTGTTCTTGTTGTCGCTGATATCCGTAAATCCATTGTTAAAAGTAACGCCCAGGGCTATGCTTGTGTTTGGCGCAATGTCAAACTCACCGCCTCCGCCGATAATCAGGCCGGCTCTGTAGAAATTAATGAGATCTTTCGCATCCACATCATCAGCAATGGTTTCTTTTCCAACACGGTCAACATCTTGTCTGGCACCGATATTAAAGTCGTTGGAAAGACCAAATTGTCCGTACCATCTTACCGTTCCCACTTTAGCTGTCTTAAGCTTTACCGTAAGCGGGATCTCCAGGTACTGGAGCTTGTACCGGATGTTGTATGCGGTTGGTACACCGATGGACGTATCGTAATACGGCGCAGGATTGATCTCCGTGCTTTTTCCGTTGATTGTTGTAATGGTGATTCCTGTTGCGAAACTGTAGTTCTCGGCAAAATTGAAATCGCCCATCAGTCCATAAGAAAATCCGAGTGCAACGCCATTCCCCTTACCCCCTTCAGGTTTAAGCCATCCAAAGGTTGGATGCGCAGTAAGGCCCAGTCTAAAATCATTTAAAGGCGCTAGCCGTTGAGCGAAAACGCTGCCCGCTGAGCATAAAAATAACAGAACAATAAGTAGTTTTTTCATAAATCATGTATGTTGAACAGCCCCGGTCATGAAGCGAATGCGCATAAATCATGCAATTTTCCTGCCTGATCTATCTATATTTGCTACACATGAGGCATAACGTAAAATATTTCCAAATTTATTTAATTTTTATCGGTCTGGTTGGTTTATTTTCATGCAAACAAGATAACCGGCCGGATGTGAGTACCATAAAGGTTGATGCCCGGATCCTGCGTTTCGACCGTG
>JARKUW010000104.1 GCA_029851965.1 Bacteroidota bacterium
ATACCTGCAGGCAGCGACAACAGTACCGGCAGCGGCAACAGGAAGCTCTCGTATTGTGCCGCCAGCAACAGGTACACAAACACAAGACAGATGATGAAGATGTAAATGGCCTGGTCTCCCGACAGGATTTGTTCCCTGGTCATTCCGGACCACTCAATACTGAATCCGCGCGGCAGCTTCTCTTTAGCCGTTGCTTCTACTGCTGCGATCGCGTCACTACTGCTGAAGTCCGCGGAAGCATCGCCGTTGATCATGGCCGAGGTGTACATATTGTACCTGTTGATCTGCTCCGGGCCAAATACACGTTCCAGCCGCACAAATGTAGAATAGGGGATCATGTCACCCTTATCATTTTTTACATGCAGCCGCAGAAGGTCCGTTGGCGTACTCCGGTACTCCGGATAAGCCTGCAGCATTACCTTATACATCTGTCCGAACCGGATGAAGTTGGTCGCGTAATAGCTCCCGACCATCGTCTGAAGATTGCTCATGGCATTATCTATCGACACGCCTTTTTGTGCGGCCATGTCCTGATCAATATGAATCACATACTGGGGGAAGTTGGGGTCAAAGCTGGTGAAGGCACCGGAGATCGCATCATTTTTCCTCAAGGCCTCCATAAAGTCGTTGGTGACCTTTGCCGTTTTATCCAGGTCCTCACTCCTGTTCTTATCCAGTAAGCGCAGCTCGAAACCACTGGCATTACCAAAACCGGGTACTGTTGGCGGCGCAAAGAACTCAACGGAAGCATCGCTGATGCCTTTCGTTTTCTCTTTAAGCACCGCGATGAGCTCGTCAACCGACTCCTCCCGGTTGTCCCAGGCGGCCAGGTTGATCATCGCCATCCCGTAAGAAGCGCCCGTAATGTCGCTCATCAGGCTGTATCCGGCAAGCGTACTGATGTTCTCCACCGTCTTAATACCGCTTGTTGCCGCCTGAATCTGATCAAGTACCTTCTCCGTCCGTTCTACTGTGGATCCCGGAGGGGTAGTTACGTTTACATAGATCATTCCCTGATCTTCTGTAGGGATAAACCCGGATGGCAGAATACTGCTCCCCACCCATGTCGCGATACAAAAGAAGATCAATAAACAGATGGTCACCGGCTTTCTGCCGATAATCATCCCAATCAGTCCGCTGAATTTCTTCTCGGTCTTACCATATCCATTGTTAAAGCTGTTAAAGAATCTGCCGAGAAGCCCTTTCTTGCGTTGCGTTCCATCTTCATGTTTCAGCATGATCGCACACAGAGCGGGCGTTAACGTCAGGGCGTTGATTCCTGAAACGACGATCGCGATCGCTAACGTAAGCGAGAACTGCCGGTAGAAAACCCCAACCGGACCGGATAAGAAGGCCACAGGCACGAACACTGCAGACATCACCATCGTAATGGCCACGATGGCGCCACTAATCTCCTTCATAGCAGCGATAGTAGCTTCCATAGGTGGCAGGTGTTCCTCGGTCATCTTCACGTGCACCGCTTCCACCACGACAATTGCGTTGTCGACCACAATACCAATTGCCAGCACCAGGGCAAACAACGTCAGCATGTTGATGGAGAAGCCCAGAACATGTAAAAACGCCAGTGTACTGATCAACGCTACCGGAACAGCAAGTGCCGGAATCAGCGTACTTCTAAAATCCTGCAGAAAGATGTACACCACGATAAATACCAGAATGAACGCTTCTATTAGCGTCACCAGTACCTCGTGGATACTCGCGTCCAGGAACCGCGACACATCATAGGCGAAGTTGTATTCCATTCCCGGAGGGAAAGTGCTTACCTTTAACTCCGCCATCTTGGACTTGATGTTGTCAATTACTTCACTGGCGTTCGACCCTGGGCGCTGCTTGATCATGATGGACGCGGAAGGCTTACCATCTGTCTTGGATACCATATCGTAACTTACCGTACCAAATTCAATGTCTGCAATGTCCTTCAAGCGAATCAAAGCGCCACTTTCATCTGCTTTGAGCACGATGTTTTCATAACCCTCTTTGTTGTTGAACTTTCCGGTATACTTCAGCACGTATTGCTTCACTTCCTTACCCATGCCGGAGTTCTCCCCAGCGACACCGGGTGCCGCTTCAATGTTCTGCTTACGCATGGTGTTGATCACTTCCTCTGTTGAGATGTTGTAGGAAAGCATGCGGTCTGGCTTCAGCCATACCCGCATGGAATAATCCCGTGCACCCATGATGTCAACAAAGCCCACACCATCGATACGTTTTAGTTCCTGAAGTACATTAATATCGGCGAAATTGTAAATGAACTCTTCGTTCACGTTATTATCGGTACTGGTCAGGTTGAGATAGAGCAGCATACTGTTCACCTCTTTTTCTGTGGTCACACCGGCTTTGATTACTTCCTCAGGAAGCTCATCGAGTACGGTTGTCACCCGGTTCTGCACGTTCACTGCAGCCTGATCCGGGTCGGTACCCACGTCAAAAAACACCTGAATAAGCGTTACCCCGTTGTTGCTGCTTACGGAATTCATATAGGTCATGCCCGGTACACCGTTGATGGCCTTTTCCAGTGGCGTTGCAACTGCTTTGGCACATACTTCGGCATTTGCACCATTGTAACTTGCGGTCACCACCACAGAGGGCGGAACGATGTCCGGGAACTGGGTAATCGGCAGCTGGAACAGTGCCAGCACACCCAATAAAACTAAAGCGAGGGAGATCACCAGCGACAATACCGGCCTCCTTATAAATGTTTCAACCATTTTTCTTTTGGTATAATGCAGTGGCCTGCCCTATGGAAGTCACAGGGAGGAACTACAAGGAATGAATGTTTTATTTTATTGCAAGAAGACTGTCCGCTTTACTGTAGATGGGTGTAATTTTCGAACCATCACGGATGTTTTGAACTCCCTCGTAAACGATGTTGTCGCCTGGATTCAGTCCGCTACCAACCACATAGTATTCTGCGATTCTCATTTTTGGAACAAAGCTCTTCATCTTTACCGTGTTGTTTTCACCAACAACGAAGACATAGTTCTTATCCTGAATTTCGAACACAGATTTTTGAGGCACTAAAAGACTCTTATCCAGGTTGGACAGCAACTGCACTTTACCGGAAGCCCCATGTTTCAGGATGCTGTTTGGATTTGGGAACATTGCGCGGAAAGCGATCGAACCTGTGTTCTCGGAAAAGGTACTTTCGTGGGTTTGTATCTTTCCTTTCAGCGGATAGGTTGTTCCATCGGCGAGAATCAGGGTCGTTGCGTTATTAAGCGTAAAACGATCCTCTCCGGTACGTATGAATTGAAGATATTCATTCTCAGAAATATCAAAATAGGCATACATATCCTTATTGTTTGAAAGGGTTGTTAACAGCGCACCTTCACTCACCAGACTGCCTGTTTTGAAGGGTATTCTATCGATTACGCCATCAAAGGGTGCGGTCACAGAGAGATAAGAAAGCTTTTGGTTGGCATCATCAATAACAGATGAGGCCTCGCTCACTTTCGCTACAGCTTCCTTCAGGCGTGCCGTACCGAGATCCAGCTCAGATTTGGAGATCACCTTTTTCTCAACCAGGGTCTTTATCCTTTCCAGCTCCACTTCTGCAATCTGGACGGCAGATTGTGCGCTGGCCAGATTCGCTTTTGCTTTACTCAGGGTGATCCGGTATTCCTTGTCGTTCATTTTGAACAACAGCTGTCCTTTTCTCACCTTTTGCCCTTCATCAACTAATATTTTATCAATAAACCCTTGCACACGTGCCCGGATTTCTACGTTTTGTGATGCATGTATGTCGGCTACATAGTTAAATGCAAGGGTGGTATCTCTTACTTTCAGTTTAACCACAGGCACTTCCGCAAGTGGTTCTGTTTTATTTTTATTGGTATTATTTGAGCAGGCCTGAATCGTCGTTGCTGCAACGATCATGAATAACCAGTTTAGTTTCATCTTTCTTTTTAAAGTTCCGTACAATATTTACAAGCAAGGATTTGTTGACCAAATTCTTACAGCACAACATCTCCTACAGTGAACCACAGGAGCTAATCACAAAATTGCGGGAACTTAGAATACAGAAAGGCGAAAGAGGAAAGATTCTTGTTGCCTGACGAAATGTGGACTTTCGTAATTGAGGTTTAAACGCGGGTTTGCGTCGTAGATGTACTCAACATCTTTTACATACAGCGAGTGCTCAGCGTGACTTTCAATAGCCCTCCGTAACTTCTTACGGTAGGTCACCAGCTTCTGCTCTGCAGAGGAGTGGAACGCAGTCACTATTTCATGATCACTCAACAAGGTGTCCGACAGCTGAAAGCTGGCTGTTTCCGTATCCGGAACCAACACCTCGTGCAACATGCCAGTCACTCTGGCGTTAAACTCACCTCCCCTGGATACAAAGATCAGCAAAAACGTCAATAGCAGGACGCTACTGATGGTTGACCATTTATATTTAAAGCTGACTTTAATACCCATAGGTAGAATTAGAGTTCGCGCAAAGATAGAGCTTTAACTAATAAAAACACCGTTTGTATGTAACAGATTTATCATAACGCGAAATTTTCAGGTATTCAGTACGCTGCTAGAGGTCGAACGTATTTTTTCCGGAATGAAGGGGATAGATTTTACCCTTCCAGATGAATGTTCCCGTAACATCCGGCGGCAAGCTGATCGTCGCCTTCTTTCCGGCGCGGTACTGTACGGAAATCTTTCCTTTGGGATGCGGCATTTCGCCGCTTGCATTTTTCAGACGACCCAGGTGAGGCTCAACCTTTACCTTCGCAAATCCGGGTGCATCACTGTCGATTCCAAGCACTGTCCTGAAGAATTCAATGTTCGGACTCGAGCCCCATGCATGGCAGTCCGAGCGCGTGGTACTCAGGTCAGACTTTTCTGCCCATGTTGTTAAACCAGTCTGCATGTTCGCCCTCCAGATATCCAGCCAGTCCAGATAACCGTCACCCAGTCCTGCTTTGGTTAACGCCATATGCAGGTAGTATTTGAAATAAATAGAGGCCGGCGCTAGAGAAGTGTTGTCCAACAACTGCCTCCCCATCGCAAGTGCTTCAGGTCCATCGATTATTCCGGTAAGTATGGCTAAGGTGTTGACATGCTGCGAAAAAAGATCCTTTTCAGGCCGGTCCGAAAATAGCTTCTTATCTGGATCCCAGTAGCGAGACCTGATCGTTTTGCGGAGTTGGTCTGCAAGCTGGCTGTAGGCTGTCGCATACACTTCAAGGCCCAGCTGAGTTTCGAGATCTGCTGCCGATTGCAGGGCAAGAAGCAGCTGAAGATCCATTGCTGCAGAGCTGCCGTCCCTCCCAACGGGTGCTACCCCAGAATCCCATCCGTCCGCAGTCAACCAGTCGGTAAACGACCAGTAAGGCACATTTTTCAATGATCCTTCGCTATCCTGAAACTGCTTAAAGAAGGCAAGTATCTGCCGTTGGCCCGCAAGTTTCTCCCTTACAAAATCGAGATCGGCGCCGTATCGCATATAGTCGTGGAGCATACCAATATACCACAGTGAGAAGGTGCTGATGTATTGCGGCGTGTAGGATGGGTGCCTGCTTGCGGTGAGCCCTTCGGGCAACCTGGATCCGTCGATCTGGTTCATTGCATTTTTAGCGAGCCTGTCGTCGCCGCTGTTGTACAGGGAGATCAGGGCTTGTATGCGGCCGTCGCCGATATACTGGAGCTGCTCGTAATACGGACAGTCTGAATACGTTTCGAACGCACACAAGCGCGCCGTGCGCCAACCGATATTAAACATGGTATCCAGAGCGGTGTCCTCCGTTTTAAAGTTCGCGTTAAGCTTAAAAGGATAGCCGGAAAATGTGCCGTAGAAGTCTTCAAGTGTCAGTGGCTGATCTTTGGTTTTCACCTCTATGTGAACATACCTGTACGTCCTCCAGAACAAGGCTGTGAATGTCTGATTGCTTGTGCCGTCGGAAATAATGCTGTCCCGCCTTCCCACAAACTCTCCACCCGCCACTTCGTTCCGGTTGCCCTTAAGCGGAAACTTTGTATACAACGCTTCGGCGTAGCTAATGGCGATCTCTCCATCTCTCCCGCCCGAAAACAACATTGTTGGATATGCATTGGTTAAAAACCCCTGGTCCAGCAACAGTGTCGCAACGCTATGCGCAGGAATCGTGACCTTTGTTTTGACTTGTGGAAATGACGCCTTCGGCTTCACGCCTACTGCCCTCCTCAAATGTTGCAAACGCTGAACCGTATGCTCCATTGGCGGCAACTTCGAGGGAACAAGGAGCCATAAATCCATACGTCCAAATGCGGTACTCACGTACTTTGGCATCCCCGGCGTTATCGGATCGGCTGAAGGCCAGCGTGAGTCATCCAGGTCTGCTGACATCCAGTCCTTAACTTCCTTCCGCATATCCACAATTTCCCCCGGACCGGCTACATAGTAGATGCTTCGTGGAATATTTACAGGTAAAGGTTTGTGACTGTTATCGCGCACAGCTTTCCAGCTTTCGCCAGTGTTGATGACCTGCGCATTTGCTTCTGCTCC
>JARKUW010000106.1 GCA_029851965.1 Bacteroidota bacterium
GGTATGCCTCCGCTTAAGGTATTTGTGTTTTCTAATACCTTAAAGGATGTAAAACAGGGAGCGGTATTGGTCTCGAACGATAGCATGGCTGAAGCTTATCGAATAAAGAATACCCCAGGGAAAGACATTTGGTTGTTTGGCGGCGCTTCATTGAATCGATCGATGATGGATGCTGGCCTAGTAGACGAGTTGTGGTTATCTGTTCATCCGATTTTACTCGGTTCCGGCCGCAAGTTGTTTACAGAGCAAAATTACAGAACAGCGCTGACTTTATTAGAAAGCAAGGCATATGAAACTGGACTTGTTTCACTCCGCTATCGCATCTTATATAGTTAAGGTAAAGAAGAAGTGCATGACTATGTACAGGTAGAAATAAAATATGTAATTTTCCTTCATAAAAAAAACGAAAGATGATCAGCAATCATGAAATAGACTACCATATCTATGGTGAAGAGATGCAATATGTTGAGGTAGAACTCGATCCGAATGAAACCGCCGTCGCCGAGCCGGGGGCATTCATGATGATGGATGACGGAATACAAATGCAGACCATTTTTGGTGATGGCAGCCAGCAATCGGGCGGTCTCCTGAACAAATTATTTAGTGCCGGAAAGCGGCTCCTTACCGGGGAGAATTTGTTCATGACGGCCTTTACAAACATGGGGTACGGAAAAAGGAAGGTCAGTTTTGCTTCCCCTTATCCCGGAAAGATCATCCCTGTAGACCTGATGCAGCTCGGCGGTAGAATTATATGTCAGAAAGACGCCTTTCTATGTGCAGCGAAAGGAGTGAGCATCAGTATGGAATTTCAACGCAAGCTGGGCACCGGACTTTTTGGTGGCGAAGGATTTATTATGCAGCGCCTGGAAGGAGATGGCATGGCATTTATGCATGCTGGCGGGCACGTGCTGGAAAGGCAGCTCGGCCCGGGGGAGCTGCTGCGCGTAGATACAGGCTGTCTGGTTGGATTTACCGCTGGTGTAGATTATGACATTGAGTTTGTTGGCGGCATCAAAAATACCATCTTCGGTGGCGAAGGCGTGTTTTTTGCCACACTTCGAGGGCCGGGAAAAGTCTGGATACAATCTTTACCCATCAGCAGATTAGCGGGGCGGATTTTACAATACGGAACCATCAACCGGAAAGAAGAGGGTAGCGTATTGGGTGGCCTTGGAAACCTACTTGATGGTGATGGAAGGTAAATTCCTTACCACCACTTCAACGGAAACTCGAGCTGGTCGACAGAACTGACGATCAGGTCGGGTTTAAAGGCATAATGGCTTAATGTCTCCTTTCGGGCAATGCCTGACAGGACCAGAATGGTCTTGTATCCCATCTGTACGCCTCCACGGATATCTGTTTCCATGGTGTCACCAATTACAGTGGTCTCCGCGGTTTCCAGTCCAAGGTATTTACGTGCAGAACGCATCATAACGGGGCTTGGTTTTCCGGTAACAAAGGCCTTTCTTCCTGTCGCTTCTTCGATCATGGCCGTAGTGGCAGCGATCCCCAGGTTGTTCCAGCCTGGTTTCTTAGGTGAAGGATCCCGGTTGGTGGTGATGAACTTGGCACCGGCGAGGATCATATCTACTGCACGCTGAACCATTTCCAGTGTGAAATTTCTTCCTTCTCCCAATACCACAAATTCGGGGTCTGTGTTTACAAGCGTGATGCCGTTCTCCAGCAGACTGGCGATTAGACCACCTTCACCAAGGACGTAGGCGGTGCCGTCCTTGCTTTGGCCGCCGAGGAATGTGCCTGTGGCCATTGCACTGGTATAAACATGGTCTTCTGTAACCTCAATACCGAACTGCTTCAGTTTACGGACAACCTCAAGCCGGGTACGCTGGCTGTTGTTGGTCATAAATGTGAATGGAATATCGTTTTCCAGTAAGTGGTTGATGAATTTGTCGGCGCCATCGATCAGTGATTCTCCACTATATATCACGCCGTCCATATCGATCAGTAATCCTGACTTCATAGCTTCTAATTTAATGTTGTTTTTCTTTTTTCTACCTGCCATTGCCCGTGTAATTTTACGATCTTCCAATCAATAACGGGTTAAGCCCATGTTAAGCATTCAAACTCCAGATTTTTGGAGCATTTTTTATGTTCAATCGGATTCTCCCGACTGCGTATTGGTAATAACGTGCTGTAATTTAGAAAAATTTTCAGCCTCAGGCAATTAAATCAATGTAAGACGGCCTGTTACGCACATTCTCCGGCAGGATTATACATTCAGAAAAAGGCGCTATATAGTCCTACGTTGAAGTTGGTGCTCAGCCTTGTTTTTCCTGAAAAGCATTATGCGCTACAGTGCTTGCATACTTTGCTCTTGACAATGAGGGATATAGTCTGTTTTTGTTTGTTGGTGGATTCAGTTTATTTCATTTTTAATGTAACCTTTTGCCGGGTTTGTGCATCATAGAGGTACAAACAAAAAATCACAAAAACATTCACATATTCATTTAATATGCTTAAAGGCGTATGTGGAATAACTATGTCTACATGAGAGTTAAAAACCATATTCTGATTGTTGCTTTTTCTGCGATTATGTTCTGCTTTCATCCGGCAGGTGCACAAACAGACAATGCAATTGGCGAAATCTCGGGTAAAGTACTGGATGAAGGCCAGAAATCCTTTCCCTATGCCAGCGTGAGCTTATTGAATGCGAAGGATTCGACGCTGATCAAGGGATCCATCACGGCAGACAACGGGAGCTTTCTCATCAACAACATCAAAGAAGGAAATTACCTGGTCGCGATATATGTGGTTGGATACAAGAAAGCTTTCCGCGGTCCCTTTTCAATTACTGCAAATAAGCGGGCCTACAACACCGGAAATGTTCAGTTGACGATCGATGCGCAGCAATTGAAAGGTGTAGACATCGTGAAGCAGAAGCCGCTGGTTGAACGTCAGATTGACAAAACCGTTATCAATGTTGAAAATAGTGCCCTCGCTGCGGGTAATACCGCATTGGAGATCCTCCAAAAATCACCGGGCGTCACTGTTGATAAAGATGGGCTGATCAGTTTAAAGGGAAAGCAGGGGGTCACCGTCATGTTGGATGGCAAGCCAACCTATTTGTCGCCGGAACAGCTGGCGAACCTGCTGCGGTCTACGGAGGGAAATGCGATCCAGTCCATCGAGCTGATCACAAATCCTTCGGCGAAGTATGATGCGGCCGGTAACTCTGGGATCATCAACATCAAACTTAAAAAGAACCGGAATTTCGGAACCAACGGATCCATCCTTGTCGGAGGAGGGTATGGCAGGTACTATAAGGCAAATACCGGGCTGAACTTGAACCACCGCGAGAAGAAGTTTAACGTTTTCGGTAATTTCGATCTTGGTAAGAATAAACGCTATGGCAGCACAGATATCGTACGGGTAAACAACACGGCTACAAATCAGACCTATTTCGATCAGAGCAGTGATGCGATACGGCATCGGACGAACAGCAATTATAAGGGGGGGCTGGATTACTTTCTTAACGACAACCACACCATTGGTGTCGCGTTTAACGGATACAACGCCCACGGTACCAATGCTGCAGATGTGCTGACACTCATCGGCGATCAACCCGGAAAAACAGATTCCTCTGTGGTTGCCAAAAATCCAAGTAAGTATAAATACAGCGGCATTTCTTACAACCTGAACTATAAGGGTACACTCGACACGCTCGGGCAGGAAATCAGTGTGGACGCGGATTACTCCCGGTACACCGGCAGGGACAACAATGAGCTGAACAACCGCTATTTGGATGCTTCCGGTCAGGCGTACAAGCTTCCGTACATTTTCAGAAACGCCGCACCGACGAAAACAACCATTCTTGCCGGTAAAGCGGATTACACCTACCCGGTGAACAAAGACATGAAACTGGAGTTTGGCGCCAAAGCGAGCTTCGTTAAAACGGATAACAATTATATATTCGAGAATTTCAGGGAAAACAGCTGGGTGAATGACCCGCTTCGGAGCAATCAATTTCTGTATGATGAAAACATCAATGCGGCGTATGCTAATCTGAACAGAAAATTTAAGCATACTTCTGTGCAACTCGGGCTCCGTGCAGAGCAAACGAATTCCAAAGGGAACTCCATTACCGAAGCTAAGATTGTGAACCGGCATTACCTGAATCTTTTCCCAAGTGTTTTCATCAATCAGGAACTTACAGACAAACATGATGTCGGATTTTCTTACAGCCGGAGGATTGACCGTCCGGACTATGGCTCGCTGAACCCTTTCGTGGACTACCTGGACTTGTATACCTACCGGTTTGGTAATCCATTCTTGAAACCGCAGTACACCAACAATTTTGAATTTTCGTATTCTTTTAAGAAAAGCCTGAATGTTACGCTGGGATATAGCCATACCAGTGATGTGATTTCTGATGTATTGCTGACCGACACGGCAACCAAAACGATCTTTATCTCCAATCAGAACCTGGCGACTCAGGATTCGTACAACATGAACATCAGTTATCCGCTTAAGATTACAAAATGGTGGAGCACCACTAGTAACTTTACCGGATTTTACAACAAGTTTACCACCCCTGACCTGCTGGGCAGCCCGTTTGAAAGCGGAAAACTAGCGTTCAATGCGAATACGAACCAAACCATTACTTTGAACAAAAGCACCAATTTCGAATGGTCTGGCTATTACAGTTCACGTCAGGTGTACGGGACGCTGATCATCGCACCGCAATACAGCATTGACGTCGGCCTTAATAAATCTTTCTGGGACAAGAAGCTCAGCCTGAAACTTGCGGCAAATGATGTGTTCAGACTACAGCGGGCAAAGATCACGAGTGCATTGCCTTCGCAAAATTATGTAGTCCGGGAACGGTGGGAGAGCAGGGTTTTCCGGCTAACCTGTACGTATCGTTTTGGCAGCAATGAAATAAAAGGTGCCCGGGAACGTTCGGGGAGTGCTGATGCAGAGGGCAAAAGGGTGAAATCAGGCGGTTAGCTGCAGAAAGTGTAGAATGACCCTTTGCTGTATTCCCGGCAAAACCGTAATTTGTTGTATAAAACATCATATAACAAATGAAAATATCTTTTTTCCTGCCTGTTCTTTTCGTTCTTTGCACTGGAAGTGCAGTTTATGGCCAAACCGCGGTAACCCTGACCGAGAGTCCCGCTGATGATGCGGGATTTGATGCGGAACGCCTGAAGCGACTTGATCACGCGATGAATGAATGGGCTGGTAAACAGTGGATGAACGGTGGGGTGGCGCTTATTGCCAAGAACGGTAAAATCGCCTGGTACAAAGGAGTGGGTTACAACGATATCGAGCAAAAGGAAAAGATGAAGCGTGATGGAATCTTTAGAATTGCCTCCCAAACCAAAGCGATCACCAGTGTGGCGGTGATGATGTTATATGAAGAGGGCAAGCTGCTGCTTACAGATCCGGTGTCGAAATACATTCCCTCGTTCAGCAAACAGCAGGTGCTGGTAAAGTTTAACCCAGATTCTACGTACACAACGGTTGCAGCGAAACGCGAAGTGACCATCAAGGATTTGCTGACCCATACCTCCGGGCTCGGTTATGCACAGATCGGTTCCAAAGAGGCCAATGCAATCTACGCAAAGGCCAAACTCACCCCGGGTTTGGGCGTCAGGAACGAAAGTCTGCTGGAGGCCATGACCCGTCTGGGGACGTTGCCTTTGATGCATCAGCCAGGACTTAAATTTACATACGGGCTGAATACAGATGTGCTCGGCTGCATTGTGGAGATCCTTTCGGGGACAACGCTGGATAATTTTTTCAGTTCCAGGATCTTCAAGCCGCTGGGCATGAACGACACCTACTTCAACCTCCCTAAAGAAAAGGCATCACGCCTGGTGAATTTATATTCAGAAAATGCCGTAGGCAAACTGGTGAAAGGAAGTCAGAGCCTTTTGAACGGGCCTACAGCAGCGAACTACCCGTTGCTGCCGAGCACCTACTACTCTGGTGGTGCAGGCTTGAGTTCCACCATCTACGACTATGCCATTTTCCTGCAAATGCTGCTCAATGGGGGAGAATACGATGGCAAAAGACTCCTTGGGCGAAACACCATCCGAATGATGACGATGAATCAAATCGGGAATGTAAGTGTAGGTAACAACAAGTTTGGTCTGGGCTTCGAGGTAGAAACCGAGGAAGGAAGCGCGGAGACACCAACAAGTGCAGGCACTTTCCGCTGGGGTGGGGCATTTTCGACTTCATATTGGGTCGACCCCAAGGAAAAGATGGTATTGCTTTTCTACCGGCAGTTACAAGGCGGCACACATAATGATGTCGTCGAAAAATTTAAAGTGCTGACCTACCAGGCCCTGAAAAATTAATTGTACCAGCGGGCGGTAATTGCCGTTATTGAAAGATATGAACACTGAAGCTTTGGAATACTCCGTTGTTTGCTTTGGAGAAATATTGTGGGACAATCTTCCGGACGGCCGCAATCCCGGTGGTGCGCCCATGAATGTTGCCTACCATTTGCATAAACTCGGCATCAGAAGCCATTTGGTCAGCAGTGTTGGAAACGATGCTGCAGGTGTGGAGCTTCTGAACTTTCTGGAAAATAAAGGGTTGGCTGTTGATCTCATCCAGATCGATCCGGAGCACCAAACCAGTGAGGTTATTGCCTCGGTGAATGATCAGCATGAAGTCAGCTACACCATACTTCCGGATGTGGCATGGGACTATATTCGTCCGGATCCAGCCTGTGCAGCGACCATCAGGGATGCGGATGCCTTTGTATTTGGGAGTTTAAGTTCCAGAAATCCGGAAAGCGGCCAGACCTTGTTGCATATGCTTCACAATGCCCCTTACCGGGTATTTGATGTGAATTTGCGGGAACCCCATTATACTCCGGAACAAATTCTGGCGCTGCTCGTGCATGCAGATCTGCTAAAGGTAAACGCAATTGAACTGGAGCGTATCGCCGATTGGGCAGGCTGCCGTTGTGAAGCGGAAGCCGACACAATGGAAAAACTGTTCCGGAGATTTAGACTGAAGGAGATTTTGGTGACGAAAGGGGGGAGGGGTGCAACCTACTACAATGCCCTGGTGACATACAACTATCCAGCTTATCCGATACAGGTGAAGGATACCATCGGCAGTGGAGATTCTTTCCTGGCGGCATTCCTGGCGATGAAGTTGTCAGAAGCACCACTCGAAATTGCGCTTGATTACGCGGCAGCAATGGGGGCATTCATCACCGGACAAGCTGGTGCATGCCCGGAATATTCCATGGCCGATCTGAACCGCTTTCTATGGAAAAGGAAGCTCGGTATTTAACCTGAGCTTCCTCTAATCCAAATGGAATGTTAAAGCGGGAGGAACTTATTTTGTTTTGCACCTATAACCGATAGCGCACCAACGACCAATCCGGTAATTCCCATGATCAGAAATGTGTTTCTGGCTCTTTTATGCTCACAGATTGGCGGAGTGACTGCTGCAGCAAGCGCGAGTGCTCCGGTAGCGACATCGATGATGGCGTGTGTTTTATAGGGAATCAGTTTCACCAGGCCCCACTTGGCATCGGTAAGTAAGCTCACGCCCAAGCTACTCAGGGCGAAAGACCTGCATATGCGGGAAGCGACCTTATCTTCTTCAAACTTTGCAATTGCCGGAGCGAGTAACACCAGCGGAACATAGCTGTAGTCTGCACAGACATGTTGTTTCTTCGTTATTCCTTTAATCATAATCTTTCCGTTTTAAGGCAAAACGGTTACAAATCGTATGCCTGTAGCGGGAATTCTGGCGTCCTTTTAAATATTCAGGTGTTTACAACGGGAGATGTAGTAATTACGTGGTAATGAGGTTTATTACTGTAAGATACAGGTAGTTAAAGTTTGGTAATTTTAAAACCCCGAGGGCAAAAATTTGTTCTTCTGTCGGTCGATACGCCTCATATTCTATGATGCGCGTTCAAATGAGTTTTTATGGATGTACGTATAACAAAGCAAAGGCTACTGCTTGTAGCTATCTATGTGGTGTTTGGTCTGCTCTCCGGCATTCAGGCTGTCGGACAGCAGG
Organism: Bacteroidota bacterium; assembly: GCA_029851965.1. GTDB lineage: Bacteria > Bacteroidota > Bacteroidia > Sphingobacteriales > Sphingobacteriaceae > Pedobacter. Next base: position 8,023 of record JARKUW010000106.1, read on the forward strand.
CGATGGATTTGAAAGATCCGGAATTCAGGATCAGAGTGGTCGCCGATCGCCTG
>JARKUW010000110.1 GCA_029851965.1 Bacteroidota bacterium
TCCGCCGATCTTTACAATGGTTAGTGACTTCATGACGCTAGGTTTTCTAGAAGATTTTTAAGCACCGCCTGTGCGGCCCACAAACGGTTGCCCGCCTCATGGATCACCAGTGAGTTTGGCCCGTCCAAGATCTCTGAAGAAAGCTCCAGGTCTCTTCTTACCGGCAAACAATGCATCACCTTCGCATCATTGGTTTGATTTAACTTCTCATTGGTCATCATCCAGCCTTCGGGAAAAGGCAGTACCTTTCCATAGTCTTTGAAGCTGGACCAGTTTTTTACATATATGTAATCGGCACCGGCCAATGCTTTATCTATATCGTGTTCAATCACAGCACCAGGGGTAAAAGCTTCATTGAGTTCATAACCTTCCGGCTGGACAATGGTAAAATCGACCATATCGAGGGCTTGTGCCTTGCACATCCATTCAGAAAAGGAATTCGGAACGGCTTGTGGCAATGCTTTCACATGAGGCGCCCAGGCCAGCACCACTTTCGGCTTTCCGGTACCCTTCCAGGTTTCCCGGATGGTCACCAAATCTGCGAGGCTTTGCAGCGGATGGCGCGTGGCGCTCTCCAGGCTCACGACAGGAACTCCGCAAAAGGCTATAAATTTATTAAAGAACTCTTCGTTGTAATCCTCATCACGGTTCTGCAGTTTCGGGAAAGAGCGCAAACCCAGCACATCGCAATACTGACCCATAACAGCCGCAGCCTCACGGATGTGCTCCACGGTAGAACCATTCATCACGACGCCGTCCTGCGTTTCCAGTGCCCAGCCCTCCTTGTCCATATTCATCACCATTACGGTCATACCCAGGTTCGTCGCCGCCTTTTGTGTACTCAACCGTGTACGCAAACTCGGATTCAAAAATACCAGTCCGATGGTCTTATTCTTCCCAAGATCCTGGTGGCTGTAAGGGTTCGACTTCAATGCTAATGCATCCTGTACAAGTTGGTCGATGTCTTCCACATCGTTTACACTGGTAAACTGTTTCATTGATATCTTTTTAGTTGTCCTTTTATGGTTTTGAATCGGTTAAATTACGTTTTAATAGTGACCCCTGATTAATGGTTTTATTTCGGAATGGTAATGCCGCTGAAGTGTCTCATGTACTGCTGCTGATAGTGGTTCCAATGCAGCAGCCGCCAAATTGCTTTGCACCTGCGCCGGATTTGACGCGCCGGGAATGACGGTGGTAATTTCCGGATGATCCAGGATCCATCGGATCGCCCACTGGGCAGTACGGTCATCAGGGAAAAAGCCGGCTATATGCTGGGCCAGTTCTACACCTTTACTAAACGCAATTCCCGAGAAAGTCTCCCCTGCATTGAAAGCTTCGCCATTGGCGTTGAAATTACGGTGGTCGGATGCACCAAATGTGGTGTCTTTCGTGTATTTACCACTTAAAAGCCCGCTTGCCAGGGGTACACGCGCAATAAGCGAAACGGCTTTCTCCTCTGCCTCCGCGAAGAACTCCTCCGCGTAATGCTGCCGGAAGAGATTGAATATGATTTGAAGGGAAGCAATTCCCTCTTGCTGCAAACAAATCTTGGCCTCCGCTGCAGTTTCGACGCTAACACCCCAGTGCTGGATCAGTTTATCTTGCTGCAGGCGGCGCAGATGATCAAAAACACGCCCTGCTTCCAATTCTGATGTCGGAATGCAGTGCAGTTGCTCCAGAAACAGGGAATCCAGCTGCAGGTGTTCCAGGGATTCGGACACCTGATCACGCATCCGTTCGTATGTAAAATTTTGTGGCCAGCCATTGCCGTTGTCAGATCTGCGGCCAAGTTTCGAGGCCACGTAAAAATGTTTGTCTGTGGACTGGAGGAATTTACCGATGATTTTCTCGCTAACACCCATACCATATACATCGGCGGTATCTATGAAGTTGCCGCCCAGCTCCGCGAACGTCGACAATACCTGCAGGGCACGATCTTCATCTACAGGACCCCAGTCCGCACTGCCCAGCTGCCAGGTTCCAAGGCCGATCTCCGAGATCTCTGCGTCTTTAAACTTTCTGTAGTTCATACGTATATCTGTTTTTAAACGCGGTTAATCTTTTAAGGTCAATGCAAACTTTTCTAAAAACTGATCGGCCTGTTCTTTCTTCAGGTTCAGTGCCGGCAGCAGACGGATCACGTTTGGCTTCGCCTCTCCCGTAAAAATATGGTGTTTGAAAAGTAGGTTCTTCTTCACGTTAGACAACTCCGAAGGCAGGTCAATGCCGATCATCAATCCCCTTCCGCGTACCTCTTTTACTTCTTTAAACTGCTTCAGCTCGGAGATCAGGTAAGATCCAACCGTAGCCGCATTGGCCATCAGATTGTCTTGCTCCATCACCTCCAGTACCGCAAGTGCAGCGGCACAAGCCAGGTGGTTGCCACCAAAAGTGGTTCCCAGCATGCCGTGCCATGGTTTTAGCTTCAGCGAAATGCTGATCCCGCCAATTGGAAATCCATTGCCCATACCTTTTGCCATCGTATAGATATCGGCTTCAATACCCGCATAATCATGGGAATAGAAAAGTCCGGTGCGTCCGTAACCACACTGAACACTGTCGGCTATAAAAACAGTATTGTATTTGTCGCACAGCGCGCGGATGCTTCTTAAAAACTCAACGGAAGCCTCCTGAATACCGCCTACACCCTGAATTCCTTCAATAATAACCGCCGCAATTTCCTCTCCGGAACTTGCAAAAGCAGCCTCCAGTGAAGCCACATGGTTGAAAGGTAGAAATATGATGTTGTCGGTTTCGTTTACCGGAGCGATAATCTTTGGATTGTCTGTAGCAGATACCGCTAAAGAGGTGCGGCCGTGGAAGGCGCCTTTAAAGGCAATAACCTTTTTCCTATTGTTGTAAAATGAAGCCAGCTTCAGTGCGTTCTCGTTGGCTTCTGCACCTGAGTTGCACAGGAACAACTGGTTTTCTATTTTGCCGGAGACCTCGCCGAGTTTCTTTGCCAGCGCAACCTGCAAAGGGATCTTCACAGAGTTGGAGTAAAAACCGACTTTATTCAGCTGGTCGGTTAGCCTTTTAACGTAATGTGGGTGGGTATGCCCGATGGAAATTACGGCATGACCGCCATAAAGATCTAAATATTCCTGCCCGGTAGCATCCCAAACGGTGCTGCCTGCTGCTTTAACGATCTCAATATTATTTAGTGGATATACATCAAATAAATTCATTTTCTTAAGGAACAAAAGCAGCCTGGATTTACTAAAACTGCTTGATTAAAATATAGACAAACTAGTTTTCTCAAAGAGAACTTTAGAAAGCAGAAGCTTTCAGCCGCAATCCTTGCCGTTCTTCCAATCCGAACATCAGATTCATGTTCTGCACGGCCTGCCCGCTGGCACCTTTCAATAGGTTGTCAATAATGCTCACGATAAACAGCTTGTTGCCGTGTTTCGTTACATGAATCAGGCATTTGTTGGTATTCACCACCTGTTTCAGGTCGATGTTCTTCTTGCTGACGTGCGTAAAAGCAGCATCATTGTAGAATTGTTCGTAAAGTTCCTGTGCTTCCTGTTCAGACAGATCTGTTTCCAGATACATCGCTGCCAGAATGCCTCTTGTAAAATCGCCGCGTTGCGGGATGAAGTTCAATCCGGCATTAAACTCCGGATCGAGCTGCAACAGGCGCTCGCCAATTTCATTTAAATGCTGGTGATTGAAAGCTTTATATACGGAAAGATTATTGTTGCGCCAGCTGAAATGGGACGTTGCCGCCAGACTTTGGCCGGCACCGGTAGAACCGGTTGTCGCATTGATGTGTACTTCGCCTTTCAACTGCCCTTTGGCAGCAAGCGGATATAAACCGAGCTGTATGGCTGTTGCAAAGCAACCCGGGTTGGCCACATAGCGGGCCGTTTTTATCTTTTCTCTGTTGATCTCCGGCATGCCGTATACCCAATCGTCTCCGGCAGCAGCATTGAGCCTGAAATCCTGGCTCAGATCAATGATCTTTATGTTTTTATCTATTGGATTGGCATCCAGGAACTTCTTTGCGTCACCATGACCTACACAGAGGAACAACACGTCGATGTCCTGGGAAAGGGTTCCGGTAAAGCGCAGGTCGGTATCTCCCACCAGGTCCGTATGGACATCAGAGATGAAATTACCCTCATTGCTGTTGCTGTGCACAAACACGATCTCTACAGATGGATGGTTCACCAGCAAGCGCAGCATCTCGCCGCCTGTATAGCCGGCACCACCTACGATACCTGCTTTAATCTTCATTGCTGTTCACTTTATGCCAGATCATCACCTGGTTGCCAAATATTTTAGAGAATCCTTTAACATCTTCGCCAGACCAGGTATTGTTCATTTCACCGTAGCTACCGAATTTATTGCTCATCAGGTCGTGTGCAGACTCGATGCCGATGATCTGGAAGCGGTAAGGAAGCAACTCAACGAACACTTTACCACTTACGGTCTTCTGTGTATCGGTTAAGAATGCTTCGATGTTGCGCATGATCGGATCATGAAACTGACCTTCATGCAGCCAGTTGCCATAGAACGACGACAGTTGCTCTTTCCAGGACAGCTGCCATTTGGTTAACGTATGTTTTTCTAACGTATGGTGTGCTTTGATGATCAGAACTGGAGCCGCAGCCTCAAATCCTACACGCCCCTTGATACCGATGATGGTATCGCCCACATGGATATCTCTTCCAATGCCATATGGCTGTGCAATGGCCTGAAGTTTCTGGATCGCTGCAACCGGATCAAGCGCTTCGCCGTCAATACCGGTCAGTTCTCCCTTTTCGAAAGTAAGCTCTACACGGCGTGGTTCCGACTCCGAAACCTGAGTTGGCCAGGCTTCTTCCGGCAGGGTCTCATGGGAGGTTAAGGTTTCTTTTCCCCCTACTGATGTACCCCATAAGCCTTTATTGATCGAATACCTTGCTTTTTCCGCACTATATTCAACGCCATGCTCCTGCAGGTATTTGATTTCCGCTTCGCGGGATAGTTTTAAATCGCGTATTGGCGTGATGATCTCCACCTCGGGAATGATGATGTTGAAGATCATATCGAAACGCACCTGGTCGTTACCCGCACCTGTACTTCCGTGTGCCACGTAGTCTGCACCGATCTTCTTTACATAGTTCGCAATTGCAGTAGCCTGACTTACGCGTTCTGCACTTACAGAAAGCGGGTAGGTCGCATTTTTCAATACGTTACCGAATACCAGGTATTTGATACAGCCATTATAATAGTTTGAAGTTTCGTCTACAACAGCGTGTGACGCCACCCCTAAAGCGTAAGCCCGTTTTTCTATTTCCTTTAATTCTTCTTCAGAGAAACCACCGGTATTTACAATCACCGAGTGAACTTCTAAATCACGGTCCTGAGCGAGATAAATGCAACAGAAAGAGGTATCTAAACCTCCGCTAAACGCTAAAACTACTTTTTTCTTCATATCATTTTGGTGTTTTTAGGATGATCCTGCATGCAGGCCATCCAAAGGTATCGGCTATTTAAATATGTTTATAAATAAGAGTGGATTCTTTTTTAAAATCATCTTCTGCTTCATCTGCATGAAACGTTCATACAGTTTGGGCTTTTTCTCCAGCTCCAGTGCAAATTTCTTCACGACACCATGTTTCTGGGTCGCCGGATCATAAAGCATGGCGGTACACATGCAGTTCTTGCGGTCCTTGCTTTTCAGGATCTCGAAATTAACGCAGCTCTGGCAGCCTTTCCAGAACTCTTCATCCTGTGTCAGTTCAGAGTACGTAACCGGCTCATAGCCCAGGTCTGAATTGATCTTCATCACGGCAAGGCCGGTGGTCAGACCAAAGATCTTTGCTTTGGGATACTTCTGGCGGGAGAGGTCAAAAATGGTCGCCTTGATGGCATGAGCCAGTCCGGCTTTGCGGTACTGCGGACTAACGATTAAGCCGGAGTTGGCCACAAACTTTCCGTGGCTCCAGGTTTCTATATAACAAAAGCCTGCCCAGCTGCCATCCTTATGGAACGCAATAACAGCTTTTCCTTCGATCATTTTACCTGCAACGTATTCCGGAGAACGTCTGGCTATGCCCGTACCACGTGCCTTAGCTGATTCTGCCATCTCCTCGCAGATTGCCTCTGCAAAGACACGATGTTCAGGAAGTGCAACCTGCACTATAAAATCGTTGATATTCATTAATTAGTTAACGAAAAGAAATAAAAAACATGATTAATTGGCTTTTAAGAGGGCTTTGCCGCTCTTACATCTGAGTTTAGAATACTCAAATACGTGGCGTGTACGTATGCCGGTTCGAAGGAGCAAAAAATATGGGTCGTAAACGTTCAATAAACAAACATTTAGAAGCGATAATCTTCGCTTCAATAATGGAAAGTTTATGGCTGCTGTGTTTACTCATTTTCTGTATTAAACCCCGCTTTAAATTAATTGAAGCGCAAAGGTTTAAATAAATATTCAGTTGTGCAATACGTTTTTATTTTTTTTACTTTTTCATTAGACAATTCCGTATTAATACCCCATACAAGTAGCTGCTTTTCAGGCTTCAAAACACCTCAGGCATTTATCCGGCCGGCACATCAATTCTCCTTATGCCAGGCCCCGCTCCGGCCTCTTATCAATCGGCAACGCCATTCCGAAAATGAAAGCAGCCAAAGCCATCACGAACACAGTTGCGTTTTCTCGTTTTTTCCTGACTCCGGACGTAGCTTTTCTTGAATTTAGCTTATTTGCAGGACACGATTTCCTCCAAACAACTGACGGGAGAACGATTCGATGCCGCTGATAAAGAAATGTTGATGATTGTCGTCTAGTTGAGATCCAGGATCCTGTTCCTGACCAGCAGGCAGGCGCCGATCAGGCCGGCCTCTTCTCCAAGGCTGGAGACTTTTAGCTGCGTATCATTGTTCACCAGGCTTAGTGAATATTTATTTATGGCACTTTTTATTGGAAGACGGATGTACTCCCCTGATTTGGCCAGGCTACCGCCGATGATCACGAGCTCAGGATTGAATACGTTCATCAGCAATGCGATGCCCCGTCCAACTTTGTCGCCGATCTCTGAAAGCAGATCAATGGCAAGAAAGTCATCGTTCTTAGCCCCCTCGATGATGTGCTCCAGTTTGATGTCCTCTGGTAGAATATCCTGGGTAATGATGGTAGAGGATCCGGTTTGAATCTTCTCCAGAAACATCCGTTTCAGCGCCCAGCCTGAAGCTTCTGTTTCCAGGCAGCCTTTTTTCCCGCAATGGCAAATAATCTCATTGTCAAACAGCGGAAGGTGTCCAAATTCCCCGGCAAAGCCAGACTTCCCATAGTACAACTGTCCGTTGATCATCAACCCCATACCAAGCCCGTAGTCCAGATTGAGAAACAGGACGTTCTTCTCTCCTTTAACCACGCCTGCACTAAATTCTCCATAGGCCATCGCCCGCGAATCGTTCTCCAGGAAGGTTTTCAACCCGATTTCCGCTTCGATCATCTTGCTGAGCGGCTCTTCATTGAAGTGAAAGAAACTGTAGCTGTATCCCGTCTGGTTGTTTATTCGTCCGCTTAGATTCAGGCCGACACCCAGCACCTTGTTGCGCGGGATATTGGATTCTTCCAGAAAAGTGTTGATCAGATCACATAATGCAGTGAGTGATTCACTGCTGTTGGCCAAATGATAAGGAAGGTGTTCCGCCGTATTCACGAATTCGCTCTGCAGGTCCATAAGCCCCAGGTTGATGTGGTCCTGCTTGACATCCACGCCCAGGAAAAAGCCGGATTCCGGCACGAGCCCATAGGTATTCGGCCGCCGTCCGCCCTTAGAGCCAACCTTACCCAAATCTTTAACAAGGCCGTCAACAATGAGCTCATTTAGAATAGCGGTTACCTTTGGCACGCTTAAATTAAACTCCTTACTCAACTCGGGAATGGTGCAGCTTCCGCTGGTCGTCGAGAAATAGGAGATGATCCCTTTTTTTAAATAAACATTCTTGTAAGCAACTCCTGTGATTGTCTCGTCGTTGATGTCGTTGAAAAAGGTCATGAGCGTTTATTAAGGGAACAATTGATATCATTACATGCCTTTCTGATCCATGCTTTATCTTGAGCATGGAAAAGAAGAGCCCGGCTATACAAATAAAGCATTTTCAAGCAGTTCAACACAATATATGCCAAAAAAACAGGATAGTTCTAAATAATTTTAACAATGTCCCGCGAATATTATAAAAAAACTATTTTTGGTAAACGCAGATTGCATTTACAAGATCATAGCCAATATAAACGGATGAAAAGGAGAAGATTCCTGAAGCAAGGGACAATTACGGCGGCATCATTGCTGCTCTTTAACGATTTGATGGCCAATTCAGCAAATCTTAGCGGCCTTAGCCCAAAGATCAAACCCATTGCAGGCTCCTGGTTCGAATTTCTACATGGGTCGGAGGCTGAAGGAAAATACTGGAATCCGGCACTACCTTATTTTACCGAGGCACAATGGAAGGCGAAGGTTTTGGAAATTAAGGAGACCGGTATGGAATACCTGGTGCTGATGTCGGTTGCGAACAATGGAAAAACATTCTATCCATCTAAATTGCAACCTCGGTACGACTATGCCTGCAGCGACCCGCTGGAAGCCATTCTGACCGCAGCAGATGATTGTGGCCTGAAATTCTTCGTGAGCAACGACTTCTGGGTCGACTGGAAAGAGACCGACCGGATGATGAAGGATCCAAAGATTGCCGTAATGCGCGAGAAAGCAATGGAGGAAATTGCCGGCAAGTATGGGCACCATAAAAGCTTCTACGGCTGGTATTACCCGAATGAGACGGGTATCGCGGGGATCATTGACGATACCACGTTGAAATACGTAAACAATTGTACCCGCATTGCCAGACGGCTGATGCCGAAGTCAGTAAACCTGATTGCGCCATATGGCACAAACTCCGTGCGCAGTGACGATGCTTATGTGAAGCAGCTCGAGAAACTTGACATCGATATCATCGCCTACCAGGATGAAATTGGCGTCAGGAAAACAAAGGTTGGAAGCGCCGGACAGTACTTCGAGGCTTTATATAAAGCGCACCTAAAGGCTGGCCGTTCCAGGTTATGGGCCGACATGGAGATCTTCGACTTTGAAGGTGATGTCTATAAAAGCGCGTTAGTACCTGCAGAATTCGACAGAATATTGAGGCAAATGGAAGATATTTCTCCGTTTGTAGAACACATATTAATTTACCAGTATATGGGAATCATGAACAAACCGGGATCTGCCGCCAGCATCGGACATCCAAATTCAGAAGCACTGTACAACCGGTACATGTCCTGGTTAAAATCGGAACAATCATAGGCGGCTATTTCTTTTTATACCCGCTAAAAACCGGCATTCACATCAATCAAATTCGTTTATAACAAAAGACAAAGTGGCCAATATACCTCTACAAAACATCGACATTTCCGCGCCTGCAACGGGTGCAAAAAGCAATTTCGCGCCCGCACTCGTTTTTATGGGTGTGCTCTACTTTATGATTGGCGCGATCACCTGTCTGAATGATACGCTTGTACCGTTTTTCAAAGATGGATTTACGCTAAGTTATGCGGAGTCGAGCCTTGTACAGTTTTACTTCTTTCTTACCTACGGCGTCATGTCGGTACCCGCCGCAAGGCTGGTGAACCGTATCGGCTACAAGCATGGCATGATGACCGGATTTGTGGTTGCAGCACTTGGCGCCATATTGTTTTATCCGGCCGCCATCTATCACCAGTACTTTCTGTTCCTGGGTGCATTGTTCGTCATAGCCATCGGTATCGTCCTGCTTCAGGTTGCGGTAAACCCATATGTCACAGCTTTAGGGCCGGCGAAAACAGCTTCATCCAGACTTACCCTGGTTCAGGGGCTGGGTTCTGTGGGGACAACGGTCGCACCGATATTCGGTGCCTATTTCATCCTCTCTGAACTAAAGAACAAAGATGTCAGTTCCTATGTACTTGTCTACCCTTACCTTGGAATAGCACTCGTCCTCTTTCTAATTGCATTCATCGTATGGCGTTTAAACCTCCCCGAGGTCAAGGCCGGCCCAAATGCGATTTCCTCCACCGAAGACGAAAAGCCTGTTTTATCCTTCCGCAACCTTAAATTTGGGGTCTGGGGGATCTTCTTTTATGTAGGTGCTGAAGTGGCCATAGGGACTTTCCTGACCAACTACATCGCTGAAAACATGGGCATACCGGTACACGACGCAAATACCTATGTAACGTTTTACTGGGGCAGCATGCTTGGCGGGCGATTGCTCGGGGCTGCTATTCTGAAGTCCGTCAACCCACCGGTCGTATTGACGGTCTGCGGGGCTCTTGCTGTGTTCCTGATCCTGTTTTCGGTCAATACCGGCGGCATGGCATCCGTTTGGAGCATGATTGGCGTAGGCTTGTGCAACTCAGTGATGTTTGCAATCATTTTCTCCTTGTCTGTTGAGGGACTTGGTTCATCTACCGCGAAAGCCTCTGGACTGTTGTCTACAGCCATTGTTGGCGGTGCAGCAGTTTCCTATGCAATGGGCACACTGAAAGATCATTATGACTGGAAAGTGGCTTTCTGTATGCCGGTGATCTGCTACCTGTATATCGTATTCTACGGTATGAATGGATATAAAACAAAGAAAGCAGCAGCAGGAAGCTAACGGCTCATACCCCTGCAGGAATCAACCTGATTTGTTTTTCCAATCAGAAGAACGAGGAAAACGAAAGATCTAATAAAGCAAAACGCCCGTTGAAACGGGCGCTTTGCTTTATTAGATCTCCATGAATGGCTGAATGGTATCCGTTAGTTTTTAACTGGAAAATGAAACATGGTTACCGACTTGATTAGCCCAAGAAAATATTCCCGGTACACCTGACCTTCAGGAAACAGTGTTTTCATCTCTCTTTCTGTCAAAAGTTTCACTTCGCTTACGCGTGCGAGCGCCTTTTCCCGGGTCACAGATTTCTTGTTGTGTCCAAGATTGAAGTTCTTGTCTAGGAATACCCGGACGTTGAAAGGCAGGTAGTGGAAAAATGGGAACAGCCAGTGCGGCTCCAAAGGAAAAAAGTAGTTTGGCGTCTGCACATAGTAGCACTTCCCTACGCGGCGGACTTCATCTGCCATCTTTTTCTGGTTTTCCTTTGAAAAAAGGTGCTCAATGACCGAGTTCGAGAATACAATATCAAAATGGTTGTCTTCAAATTGCGATAAGTCAGACGCATCACCTTTGATGCTGGTGAAGTTCTTGTATTTAACCGGCGTTGCCTTTAAATTCAGTAGCGTTACGGTGAACTTATCGCTTTCGGTGAGCTTCATGCGTTCCCAGTAGGGCTCCGTACCACCAATATCTAAAATCTTAAGGGGAGTTGTCGAATCTACCTTGTCCATTAAGGTCTTAAAAAAGGCAAATCGCTTTTCCCGAAACTTTTGATTTATCGATTTCGGATTGTAAGGCGTAAACATTGAATTTTTATTCATCATTTTAGGTTTGAGGTCGTGTAGCTTCTGTCAAGCGCGTGAAAAGAAATTGCCTGTATTTCACAGCACTTTGACTCCAGTTATCTTATTGATAGATTGGTTCTTATCCGAAAATTATAAATAAAAGTCATTAAATACGCAGCAGCGTAAAAAATGTCTGTACTAATGAGAATAAATGTGAAATTTTGTTGATCCTGTATACCGCATTTGACATCTTCGGTACCACCCTGATCCTGTCTTTGCCGTAGAAATGAACTTTTCATTACATGGAAACATAAACAAATACATTTTAGTGTTGTTACTTTGCTTGGCACTAAACCGATTAAAACATAGATCCATGTCGTTACTCTTTTCACCGATAACCATCAAAGGCATAAGCTTAAAAAACAGAATTGTCGTCTCCCCGATGTGCCAGTACTCGGCGGAAGATGGGTTTGCCAACGACTGGCACCTGGTTCATTTGGGAAGCCGGGCTGTTGGAGGCGCTTCACTGGTCATTTCCGAAGCGGTGAGCGTTTCTCCGGAGGGAAGGATTTCTGCAGGCGACCTGGGTTTATGGAAAGATGAACAGATCGACATGCTTAAGCGGATCACCGCCTTTATCCATAATAATGGCGCCATTGCTGGCATTCAGCTGGCTCATGCCGGCCGGAAAGCGAGCTTCCGGGCACCCTGGGAGGGAACGAAGCAGGTGAGTCTGGAAGAGGGCGGCTGGCAAACCGTTGCCCCAAGTGCCATTCCATTCAATGATGAGGATACGGTTCCTGCTGCGTTGTCCATTGCAGAAATTGAAAAATTAAAGGCTGATTTCCGGGATGCAACCGTCCGGGCAGTGACTGCGGGATTTAAGGTCGTTGAACTTCATGGCGCCCACGGATATTTAATACACCAGTTCTTGTCGCCCCTGAGCAACACGCGCAGCGACCAATATGGTGGCAGTTTTGAAAACAGGATCCGCTTTCTGCTGGAGGTTATAGATGCCGTACAGGGAGTCTGGCCAGCAGAGAACCCATTATTCGTGCGCATTTCCGCAACCGACTGGGCAGAGGGCGGGTGGACCGAGGATGAATCCATACAATTGTCAGCCACACTAAAGGAAAAAGGCGTTGATCTGATCGACGTTTCTTCCGGTGGATTGACCAAGCTGCAGCAGATCCCGGTTTTCCCGGGCTACCAGGTTCAGTTCGCAGAATCCATAAAAAAGCATACCGGTATACGCACCGGTGCCGTCGGGTTGATTACCGACGCCCGGCAAGCCGAGAGCATTTTAGAAGAAGGTGAAGCAGATCTGATATTCTTTGCCCGCGAGCTGCTAAGAAGCCCGTACTTTCCATTGTCTGCCGCAGAAGCATTGGATGCAGAAGTGAAATGGCCGGTACAATATGAAAGAGCCAAGCCACGAAAACGGGTGAACAACTAACATAATGGGCTGCAATCCTCGTAAACTAAAACATTTTAAATAATTTCGGGTCTTACTTAAACTCAATGATATGTTCGATAAATTAATGGCTGCTCAGCAAATGGCTGACGATATAAAAAAGCGCCTGGATACAGTTTCTGTATACGGAGAAGTAGAAGGAGGTGCAATTAAGGTGACTGCAACGGCCAACAAGGTGATTACCGCAGTGGAAATACAGGAAGAATTCTTTAAGCAGGCGGATAAAGAAGAAGTTGAAGAGCTTCTTTTAACCGCAATCAATAAGGCATTGACACAAGCCGATCAGGTGAGTGCAACCGAGATGCAGGCGGCCACGAAAGACATGCTTGGTGGACTCGGTGGGATGTTTGGAGCTTAATATTAATGATTAATACACAACTATGAATTTTACCTATTACGGGCAATCGTGCTTTCTATTGGAAGCCGGAGGCAAAAAGTTCCTCTTTGATCCTTTCATTACCCCCAACCCGCTCGCAAAGGATATTGATATTAAGTCCATCACGGCCGACTATATTTTAGTGAGCCACGGGCACGGCGACCATGTTGCGGACCTTGTTGCACTGGCTAAACAAACCGGAGCGCTGGTTATTGCGATGGTAGAGGTGGCTCAATGGGCGGAAAAACAGGGCGTAACCAACTTGCACCCGATGAACTTTGGCAAACACAAGTTCGACTTTGGTACCGTCAGAATGGTCTGGGCGACGCACTCCAGTGCCATGCCCGATGGCAGCTACGGTGGAAATCCTGCCGGGTTTGTGCTGGAAATTGCCGGAAAGACGGTTTACTTTGCTGGTGATACCTCGCTTAATGCCGACATGAAGCTACTCGCCGATTTGTATACGCTGGATTATGCGGTCCTTCCAATCGGTGGAAACTATACCATGGATGTAGATGATGCGCTGTTGGCGACAAAATATATTGAATGCGATAAAGTTATCGGGGTACACTATGACACCTTCCCTGTCATTGAAATTGACAAAGAGGGCGCTGTTGCTAAATTTAAAAGAGAAAATAAAGTATTGCTGTTGCCGGCAATCGGCGAGACGATACCATTGTAACTCTTTAGGAAATATTTTATAAAAAGAAAGCCCCCCGGTATGTACTGGGGGGCTTTCTTTTTTCTGTTCATATAATTAAAGACATTTCAGGGAACTCACTTTACAAGAACATCTATACGCTGGTCGATCATTGCAGCCACCCCTTGAGCGATTAATGTGCTTCCAGCCAGTTGTTCCCCTGTCCAATCTCCACTTCTATCGGCACAGTGGTTTTTATCGCGGTTTGCATGCGGTGTTGAATGATCGCTTTCATCTGCTCGATCTCCGTTTTCAGAACATCAAAAACAAGCTCATCATGAACCTGCATGGTCATCTTTGATTGGAGATTTTGCGCCTGTATGTCGCGGTGAATATTGACCATAGCAATCTTGATCATGTCCGCAGCAGAACCTTGTATCGGTGCATTGATTGCATTTCGCTCGGCAAAACCACGCACGGTCTGGTTGGCAGAATTGATGTCCCTTAAATACCTTCTCCGTCCCATGATCGTCTCTACAAAGCCATTCTCCCTGGCAAAGGTCATCGTATCGGACATGTATCGCTTTATACCGGGATACTGCATGAAATATTGTTCGATAATGTCTGCAGCTTCCTTACGGGGAATGTTCAAATTCTGCGACAGTCCAAATGCAGACTGCCCGTAGATGATTCCGAAGTTAACCGCCTTGGCATTGCGGCGTTGGTTGGGCTCTACTTCTTCAATGGAGATGCCATATACTTTAGCTGCCGTCGCCGTATGGATATCGATGCCCTTGCTGAATGCATCAAGCATATTTTCTTCTTTGCTGATCTCGGCAATGATCCGGAGCTCAATCTGGGAGTAATCCGCAGAGAGCAGCACATGATCGTCATCGCGCGGAATAAAAGCCTTACGGACCTCTCTTCCACGCTCGGTTCTGATCGGGATGTTCTGAAGATTCGGGTTGTTGGAGCTTAGCCTTCCTGTGGCAGCTACCGCCTGATTGAAGCTCGTGTGTACGCGGCCGGACTTTGGATTGACCAATAACGGCAGGGCATCCACATACGTGGACTTTAGTTTTTGAAGCTGCCTGAAATCCAGGATATCCTGAACGACATCGCTCTTGCAGGCCAGGCGGGAAAGCACATCCTCACCGGTCTGGTATTGCCCGGTCTTGGTTTTCTTCGCTTTCGGATCGAGCTGCAGGCGGTCGAACAGCACTTCACCCAATTGCTTCGGAGAAGCCAGGTTGAAGTTAACGCCGCACTTCTCGTACACGCTTTTTTCCAGGCGGCTGATGTCCGTTTCCAGTTCTTTGGAGTACTTCATCAGCGTGTCTACATCGATGCGTACGCCCGCTTTCTCGATGTCGGCAAGCACATAGATCAGTGGATTTTCAATCTCATCCGCAAGTTGCTCCGCATTGAGCTCCTTCAGCATCGGCTTAAAGATAGTCGCCAGCTGCAGGGTAACATCCGCGTCTTCCGCGGCATAATCCACGACTTTCTCCACAGGTACGTCACGCATGGTACCCTGGTTCTTGCCTTTAGCGCCGATGAGGGTTGTAATGGAAATGGGGCTGTAGCCAAGATAGTTCTGCGACAGCAGGTCCATTCCATGGCGCGTATCCGGATCGATCAGGTAGTGGGCGATCATGGTATCGAACAGTTTGCCCTTTACATTTACACCGTACCACTTCAGGATCAGGATGTCATATTTTATGTTTTGTCCTACTTTGGCAATGTTTTCATTTTCAAGAACCGGCCGGAACTCATCGATGATGAGCTGAGCGGCTTCACGTTCTGCCGGCAGTGGAATGTAGTACCCTTCATTGACATTGATGCAAAAGGACAAGCCCACCAGGTCCGCCAGGTTTGCGTCGGTACCGGTCGTTTCCGTATCCCAGGAGACCGACTCCTGCTTCAGCAACAAGTCGATGAGCTCCTTGCGGAGCTCCGGGGTATCCACCAGGCGGTAATCATGTGGAACATCTGCAATCGTTTTCGCAGCGGGCTGTTCAAACAACGCCGGCGGAGCCACAAACACTTTCGATTCGGCTCCAGACTCTCGTTCAACAGGATCCGCAAACATATCCGTTTGCTGGGAAACCGGGCCGCGGGTATCACCTATGGTAAAGTTCTCACCGAAAACACGCTTACCCAACGTACGGAACTCAAGTTCTGCAAACAAGGGTTCAAGAAGCTCACGGCTGGGCTCAACCAGCGTCAGCGCCTCTTCATCGAATTCAACGGGCACATCCAGAATGATGGTCGCCAGCTTCTTGGAAACAAGCCCCTGCTCAGCAAACATCTCTACGTTCTCCCTCATTTTGCCCTTCAGCTCATGTGCGTTGGCGATGATGTTTTCCACTGAGCCATATTGCTTAACCAGCAACTTGGATGTTTTCTCTCCGATGCCGGGTATGCCCGGAATGTTATCTACCGCGTCTCCCCACAGTCCGAGGATGTCTATCACCTGCTTGACGTTCTCGATCTCCCACTTGGTGAGTACCTCCTGCACGCCGAGGATCTCCATGCCATTACCCATCCGTGACGGTTTATAAATGAATATATTTTCGGAGACCAGCTGAGCAAAATCTTTATCCGGCGTCATACAGTACACCTGGAAGCCCTTTTTTTCCGCTTCCTTTGCCATGGTACCGATGATATCGTCGGCTTCAAAGCCGTCCTTGGTAATGACCGGGATATTGAATCCTTCAATAAGCTTAAAAACATACGGAAGGGCGGTAACCAGGTCTTCGGGCATCGCCTGGCGGTGCGCTTTGTAAGCTTCGAAATCTGTGTGTCTTTCGGTGGGTGCGTCCGTATCAAACACAACAGCGATATGGGTAGGTTGCTCCTTTCTCAGCACTTCCATCAGTGTATTTGCGAAGCCCATAACGGCAGAGGTGTTGATTCCGGTAGAGGTAAACCTTGGAGTTTTACTTAAAGCAAAGTGCGCCCGGTAAATGAGCGCCATTCCATCAAGAAGGAACAGTTTTTTCATCAGTAGTATTGCTTGTTAATCGTGATAAGGCTATTATGAGCAGTATTCAAAGCCGGTTGTTTGTGTTCGCCCATAATGAATTCTGGTTGAAAGCGTGTGATGGTTTCTTAATCAAAGTTAATTATTGTAATCCGTTTTGTATTAACAATCGATAAATTCCGTTATTTGTACAGCTATGAAATCATTTAAATTTTTTATTGGATTGCTCCTCTCGACGATGCTCGTTCAGCTGGCCCTTGCCCAGGATGTTGTGGTCATGGACAGCACAAACAACGTGAGGGGAACCATAAAAGGAACAGACTATTTTACCGTAACGCTTGTTAAGGACGATAAGACGGAGGTGACCTATAAGGCAAAGGATGTACAGGAGTTCCTGTGGAATGGAGAGACCTACATCCGTAAAGAGGTCATGAGTAAGAACAAGATGGAGCCACGCTTTTTCAAGGTCATTGAAATGGGTGCGGTGAACCTATATTCCATCGGTGGAACGGCCGCTGTGGAGACGAAGCAAAATCGCGTACGTGTGATGCCGCAAGTCGGCATTGGGATTGGTGGTGGTGGCTATGGCGGCGTAGGCTTTGGTGGTGGAATAATGATCGGTGGCGGAAGGCGCGAGCGGGTGAAGAATACCAACGACAAGAAAGCACTGTACTTTATAGAGAAACCCGGAACAGGGCCGATGCTGGAGCTCCAGTACAACGCTGGAAACTCCAAAGAAAGGGTTCAGGAAATTCTGCTCTCCAAGTTGAATAATGATGAGGATCTTGCGGAACGCATCAAAGAAACCGAGAAATTCGACGCAAAGAATGTTGCAGCCTTTGTTAAGGCATACAACCTGATGCACAAATAACTGAAACCTATCTGCTGATGCAACCCGGAATGTGATCGTTTACCATTCCGGTAGCCTGCATATGTGCATAGCATATGGTGGTGCCAAAGAATTTGAATCCACGCTTTTTCATGTCCTTACTGATCGCATCGGAGATCTCGGTGCGTGCAGGTATGCCCTGACCATCTGCAAACGCATTGACAATTGGTTTACCATCGGGCAAAAAGCCCCATATATATTTTGAAAAAGATCCGAATTCCTCCTGCACCTTAATGAATGCTACTGCGTTTGTGAATGCCGAGGCAATCTTCAGCCTGTTGCGAATGATCCCTTCGTCAAGCATCAGCCGGTCGACATCTTCCTGACTGAAGGCGGCGACTTTCTGTACATCGAAATCAGCGAATGCCTTCCTGTAGTTTTCCCTCCTTCTCAGGATGGTGATCCAGCTTAAACCCGCCTGGGCACCCTCGAGTATTAGAAATTCGAACAATGTCTTATCATCGTAAACGGGCTTGCCCCACTCTTCATCGTGGTATTTTTGATAGAGCGGATCTGTGCCGCACCAGCTGCAGCGTATAATTTCTTCGGCCATATTACAGATTTCTATGTGAGGTTAAATGTTACGACGTTCCTTTGGCTCCAACTACAAGCTCAATTCATCCCAGTACTCTACAGCTCTTCTGTAATGCGGGATGACGATTGATCCGCCCACAAGGTTGGCGATCATGAAAACCTCGTTGATCTCCGCATTGGTTACTCCTTCATGAAAGCATTTCTCCAGGTGATACTTGATACAGTCGTCACACCTTAACACCATAGAGGCAACAAGCCCCAGCATTTCCTTGGTCTTTACGTTTAGTGCCCCTTCGGCGTAGGTGGTGGTGTCCAATGCAAAGAACCGCTTGATGTTTGTATTGGCGGTCTCCATAATTCTATCGTTCATCTTAGAACGGTAGTCGTTAAATTCTTCTACTAATTTTCCCATGTACAATTCCCTTTATCATTTACCATCCCGGTATTTCAATATTCTAATCTATATTTCTTCCGCCGGATCCCAGTAATAAGATTTGAAATCCTGTATTTTGTCGTCTTTGATCGTCAGCCCCTCGTTTTCCAGCAGCTGCTGCATGAGCTCTGGCGGGGTAAAATGAAACTTACCGGTCAGCAGGCCGCTACGGTTTACCACCCGGTGTGCAGGAACCGGCGGGTGCATGCCATGTGCATTGTTCATGGCATAGCCAACCATGCGTGCTGAACCCCCGGCACCAAGGCATTTGGCAATGGCACCGTAAGAAGTTACCCGTCCTTTGGGGATCAGGCGAACGACCTCATAAACCATATCGTAGAATGTTTTTTCCATCGTGCTCAGACTTCTATTAGCATATAATTTCTTTTAGCGCTTATGCAGCGACGATACGACAAGCATCAATCTTTCAAGGTCCGGCTGATTCCCTTGCTATTCAAACGAGAACTGGATGTAATTTATATTCTTGTCGTGCTTCAAATATATTTTTTCATAATGCGTCTTGATACAAAGCACCTCATCTGCAAGCTCAGATGTATACAGGTGATCCGTGCTTTTGTGGCAGATCAGCCCCAGCTCCTTTACCTTTTCCGCAGTATAAAGATACAATCCATCGTTGTCTGTTTTCAAGTTGATTTTGCCTCCCGGCTTAAGAACTTCCTTATACTTATCTAAAAAGCCCGGGAAGGTCAGACGCTTCTTCTCGCGGCTTTCCTGCGGCTGCGGATCTGGAAAGGTGATCCAGATCTCGTCGATCTCTGCAGTATCGAAAAATTCTAAAAGCCCTTCGATCTGTATGCGGAGAAAAGCAAGATTGGGTATGTTCTCATCCACCCCGGTACGGGCTCCCCGCCATATCCGGTTTCCTTTATAGTCTATGCCTATGAAATTCTTTTCCGGAAATAGCTTAGCCATATTCACCGAATACTCGCCTTTGCCACAGGCAAGTTCAAGCACCACCGGATTATTATTTTTGAAATGCTGTGCTGCCCATTGCCCTTTCAGGGCTTTGCCTTCTTCCAGCTGGTACACATTATCGAAAGTATTGATCTCACTAAACTTTCTTAATTTATCTTTCCCCACTTTTAATTTTTTAGCAAAAGTACAATTAAATCAGTCTTTTAAATAGTTCGGTTTGAATTCGTATTTTTGACACAAAATCGTACATCACTTGGAAAAGAATTCGAAAATTTACATAGCTGGTCACCGCGGGATGGTAGGCTCTGCCATTTATCGCAAA
Source organism: Bacteroidota bacterium (assembly GCA_029851965.1). Classification (GTDB taxonomy): domain Bacteria; phylum Bacteroidota; class Bacteroidia; order Sphingobacteriales; family Sphingobacteriaceae; genus Pedobacter. The sequence goes on from JARKUW010000110.1 coordinate 20,005, forward strand.
TTGGTTGCAGAAGGATATACCAACCTGATCACAAGAACATCAAAAGAGCTGGATCTGAGAGACCAAAGAGCAGTTTTCTCGTTCTTCGAGCAGGAAAGGCCGGACTATGTTTTTTTGGCTGCCGCAAAAGTTGGCGGGATCATCGCAAACAACACATACAGGGCAGATTTCCTATATGAGAACCTGGAAATTCAGAACAACATCATTCATCAGTCTTATAAGCATGATGTTAAAAAGCTGATGTTCCTGGGCTCCAGCTGCATCTACCCGAAGCTTGCCCCGCAGCCGCTTAAAGAAGAGTATTTACTTACCGGATTACTGGAAGAGACGAATGAACCTTATGCCATCGCAAAGATTGCAGGGATAAAAATGTGTGATGCCTACCGTGCGCAATACAACTGCAACTTTGTATCTGTAATGCCGACGAACCTGTATGGTTACAACGACAATTATCACCCGCAGAACTCCCATGTGCTGCCGGCTTTAATCCGTAAGTTCCATGAAGCAAAAGTTAATGCCACACCAGAGGTGATCATCTGGGGCTCCGGATCGCCCATGCGCGAGTTTCTCTTTGCCGATGATCTTGCAGATGCCTGTTATTTCCTTATGGAAACATACAATGAACCAACGCTGATCAACATCGGTACGGGTGAAGACCTGACCATCAAAGATCTCGCCTTACTGATCAAGAAAGTAGTTGGCTTCGAAGGTGCTTTAACTTTTGACAGCTCCAAACCGGATGGCACACCAAGAAAACTTATGGACGTGACCAAACTCCATAACCTCGGCTGGAAACATCAGGTGCAACTGGAACAAGGCATTGAACTGGCTTATCAGGATTTCCTAAAAAACCACATTTAAACTTTACATGACATTACCAATAGGTAAAGTTTATATCTTTATAAAAAGTAATAAGCTTTACCTATGACGTTAGTACAGTTGGAATATATAGTAGCTGTTGATACCTACAGGAGTTTTGTGGGTGCTGCAGAAAAGTGCTTCGTCACCCAGCCTACCCTGAGTATGCAGGTGCAGAAACTCGAAGAAATGCTGAACGTCAAGATATTCGACCGCAGCAAACAACCTGTAGTGCCAACAGAGATCGGATCGCAGATCGTGGCGCAGGCGAGATTGATTCTCCAGGAAAGCCATAGGATCAAAGAGATCATAAACAGCCAGCAGCAGGAAATTACCGGAGAACTGCGCATCGGGATTATCCCAACCGTTGCGCCTTACCTGCTCCCCCAGGTGATCGCTTCCATGATGGATAAGTATCCGGATCTGAAGCTGCTGATCTGGGAATACACAACCGACGACATCATCCACCACATCAAAACAGGTGTTTTAGATTGCGGGATCCTGGCCACACCACTCGGTGATCCTGCAGTTGACGAAACCGCCTTATACTACGAAAGCTTCGTCACCTATATCAGCAAAAACAGCAAACTGTTTAAGAAAAAGACCATTGATGCGGATGATCTGGAAGAGGAAAACATCTGGTTGCTGAATGAAGGACACTGCATGCGGTCGCAGGTACTGAACATCTGCCGGACGACGAAGGACAACAGGCTTCAGGGCCTGACCTACAATACCGGCAGTGTAGAAACATTGATCCGCATGGTAGACCGCAATGATGGGGCAACCTTGCTCCCCGAGCTTGCACTGTCTGAGCTGAGTAACAAACAACTTTCCAAAGTGCGCTCCTTCAAATCACCGGAACCTGTGCGCGAGATCAGCCTGGTCACCCACAAGAATTTTATTAAGAAGCGCATGTTAAATGCTTTCCGGGAGGAAATACTAGCCGTCATTCCAAAAGCCATGAAACAACGTAAGAAAAAAGATATCATAGGGATTTAACGCCTCCTGCTTTTAGCCTTAATTTAATGGACTATTAAAATGACAAAAGAGATTAGCTGGTCTGATTTTGAACAGGTAGAACTTCGTGCCGGCACCATCCTGGAAGTGTTCGACTTCCCCGAAGCGCGGAAGCCAGCGTATAAGATTAAAGTTGATTTTGGCCCTTATGGCATCAGAATGAGTTCTGCACAGATCACCAGACATTACACCAAAGAATCATTGATCAACCGCCAGATCGTTGGGGTAACCAACTTCCCCAAAAAGCAAATCGGCAAGTTCATGTCTGAGTTCCTGGTGACCGGCTTTGCCGATGAGGATGGCGATATTGTATTGACCAGCCTCGAGCGCAAAGTTCCCAATGGAAGTAAGATGATCTAAAGCGCTATCTTTGCCGCATGAGTTTTTATAATTTTTCTGATGATGCCGATCCGCGGCTGGAAGAGGAGCACTTTATGCGTATCGCCTTGCAGGAAGCTCAAAAGGCGTTTGATGCGGAAGAGGTTCCCATCGGTGCGATTGTGGTTTGCGACGGCAGGATCGTAGGGCGCGGGCATAACCTCACGGAACAGCTGAATGACGTAACGGCGCATGCGGAAATGCAGGCATTTACAGCGGCCAGCCAGACCTTAGGCGGCAAATACCTGAAAGACTGCACCTTGTACGTCACTATCGAACCCTGCGTCATGTGTGCGGGGGCAAGCTACTGGACGCAGATCGGCAAGCTGGTCTACGGTGCCCCTGAAGTGAAACGCGGATTTACGACGAAAGGAAACAATATTCTTCACCCAAAAACCGTATTAAAAGGAGGTATTCTCGCCGGGGAATGTGCAGACCTGATCAGGAAATTCTTTGAAAACAGGCGGGATTAAACTTAACAAACAATTAAACAATTTACGTGTTGATTGTTATATTTGTATACATTAATTTTTAAAACTTAAACTGTAATAATATGGCTTTTGAATTACCTGCGTTACACTACGCAACAGATGCATTAGAACCGCATATCGACAAAATGACCATGGAAATTCACCATGACAAACATCACCAGGCTTACGTTACAAACCTAAATAAGGCTTTAGAAGGCAAACCAGAGGCGAGCCAAAGCATTGAAGAGATCATGAAGAACGTAGACAAGTTTCCTGCTGCAGTAAGAAACAATGGTGGTGGTCACTACAATCACTCTCTTTTCTGGGAAGTGATTGGTCCAAATAAAGGCGGAGAGCCAACAGGTGCATTGGCTGACGCCATCAAGAGTGCATTTGGTTCATTCGCAGACTTCAAAACTAAGTTCGCAGAAGCTGGAGCAACACGCTTTGGTTCTGGATGGGCCTGGTTGGTTGTAACGGCCGACAAAAAAGTAGCTGTTACTTCTACACCAAATCAAGATAACCCTTTAATGCCTGTTGCAGATGTTAAAGGTACCCCGATCTTAGGAATGGACGTATGGGAACATGCTTACTACTTAAAATATCAAAACAGACGTCCTGATTATATCGCTGCATTCTGGAATGTAGTGAACTGGGATGCTGTAGCTGAGCGCTTCAAGAAAGCAACCGCTTAACAATACCCTTTTTTAAGGTTTAAAACACCAATGCCTGCTGCTTCATCCGATAAAAATGAGGCAAAAAGGCATTGGTGTTTTTGCTTTTACTAACTTTGCACCATGGTTGATGTAATCCTTAAAAAAGGCAAAGAGAAAGCAGCTTTGCAAAGACACCCCTGGATCTTTTCCGGTGCGATAGATAAAGTTAAAGGCAGTCCGGCGAATGGGGAGGTTGTTAAAGTGCTGGCCGCAAACAAAGATTTTCTTGCTTATGGATATTACAACGACAAGTCCAGGGTGGCTGTACGGCTGCTGGAATGGACGGAAGATCAAACCATAAACAAAGACTGGTACCAGCAAAAGGTGCGCACCGCCATTGCAGCACGTAAGCATGTGCTCAGAAAGGGAGACACCAACACATGCAGACTGGTCTTCTCGGAGGCAGATTTCCTTCCCGGCCTGATCGTCGATCAGTATGCCGACTTCCTTTCCCTGCAGATCCTAAGTGCCGGAATGGAAAACATTAAAGCAGACATCATCGAGATCCTCAAGGAAGAGCTAAATCCAAAAGGAATATTTGATAAAAGCGATGCCAGTGCACGTACCCACGAGAGCCTGGATGCGGAGCAAGGCTTGCTCTGGGGCGAGCATCCGCCGGAATTCATCGAAGTAAAAGAAAATGGCATCCTTTACCACATCAATATCGCCGGTGGACAGAAATCAGGCTTCTACTGCGATCAACGCGACAACCGCCTGCTCCTTGCCGATTATGCAGATGGAAAAAACGTGCTCGACTGCTTCTCCTACAGCGGTGGTTTCTCTTTAAACAGCCTGAAACAAGGTGCAGCACATGTGACGAGCGTGGACAGCTCTGCGCTGGCACTGGAAACTTTGCAACAGAACATCGGATTAAACGGCTTCACTGCAGACCGCAGCACCAGCATCCAGTCGGATGTAAACAAACAATTACGTGTGTTCAAAGAAGAAGGCAAGACCTTCGACATTGTCGTCTTAGATCCGCCGAAATACGCGCCTTCGCGTTCGGCCCTGGACCGTGCCGCCCGGGCCTACAAAGACCTGAACCGCCTGGGCATGGGCTTACTGGAAAGCGGCGGACTGCTTGCTACCTTTTCCTGCTCTGGTGCCGTGGATATTGAAACCTTCAAGCAGATCATCGCCTGGGCAGCACTGGACGCTGGCAAAGAAGTTCAGATTGTAAAGCAATTCAACCAACCGGAAGATCATCCGGTGCGGATCTCCTTCCCGGAAGGTGAATATTTAAAAGGGTTGCTGGTTCGGGTACTATAACCGCAGATTTGCTTCTTTGCACCATCCTATTCTTCTTCTTTAAAAAATACCTTGTAGTAGTTCATCGACTTGCCCTCATCGAAGCCTTTTTCGATGAGCTCTTTATCCCCATGGATGTAGATGTGGAAGTTCTTATCCAGCTTTAACACGCTTTTAAAAACCCGTGCCTGCTTTTTAACCGCAGCACTGGAAATGTCAAAGCTATCTGCTATGGCCGTGTCAAATTCTTCCTCATAGCTCTTCTTGTAGTTCTTAAAGGACTCAATCCCGTCTTTGTTGGCAATCACTTCATTGGAAAACTCATCCAGATCGAAACTTTCTTTCTCCTTGAAATACTTCATGGATTTATTCAGCAGATCGATCTTGTCCGCTTTAGTCAGCTCGAAATCTTCCTCCAGCTTTTCTGTCACAAAGCTTTTGTAAACGCCCAGCACATTGTTCGTCTGGTTGTAGTTGTCGTTCCGCACTTTAAGCTTCAGAAAATCGTCTTTCCAGTACACGGCTTCGGCACTGCGGTTCGTCTGATCAATAACAGCCACCTTAAATCCTTCTTCCGCTTCCGTATTGAAGATCAAACAACCCTTATCCAGCTTACTGATGTTGATGGCATCTTCTTCATAACTCAGCCCAAAGCCGGCCTGTTCCGGGTACACTTTCAAGTAGGTTTCCTTCGTTTCCGACTTAAAGATGCCTATCGCTTCGTGCAACTCTCCTTCAATCTGCACGTTCTCAAAAAAGGCGACGTACATTTCTCCTGATTTTATCTTCGGATGGGCCGATATCTCGTACAGATATTTGGCCAGTTGCTGACTGTTTTCGTGGAATGATGAGCCGTCTTTAAAAATCGCTGAAGCGAAATGGAAGACCTCATTCAGCGCCAGATCATCATTGGGATGTGTGAAACGATATATTTCATTGACCTTCTGGTATGGACTTAAGAAGTACTGGAGCAGCAGGTTCTTCAGCAGTTCATCCTGAATTTGCATAGATTGATCCGACAGGACGTAGAATTCATCCTGCGCTTTGTTACCAATCCGGTGGATGGAGAGTTCGGCCAAAAAGGCCTCATAAAAAGAAATCATGGGGCAAAAGTACTAAACCTTATCTTCCTGTGGGGTATCTCTCAGTTGAACCGGCTTTGAAGACTTGCCATTCATCTTTAAATTCAACATTTCAACGAGGATGGAGAATGCCATTGCAAAATAAATATAGCCTTTTGGAATATGCTGATCGAAGCCTTCAGCCAGTAGTGAAACGCCTATGAGCAACAAGAAGGAAAG
>JARKUW010000112.1 GCA_029851965.1 Bacteroidota bacterium
AGCATTCAGGTAGTCGTTCACTCGAATCTGTTCCGCTTTATCCAGTACATATTCACTGCCTATCGGATTCAGAGGATGCAGGCCGTAAGGTATTCCTGCACCATTCGGCACACCAATAAGATTAGCCGAGCTTAACGTCAATACGAAAAGATCATCCGGCGAAGCTAGCCGCGCCTCACCCACACCTGGCTTCACAAAGATATCCATGCCGCCAACCGCAGCTTTTAAACTGTTCAGCGTTAACGTGGTAAAGTAAGGTGTTGACACTACATCAGGTATCGTTGCTACGACCCCTTTCGCACCATTAGCCGTTAATCTGGCCACTGTATTTTTATAAAGCACTTCAAAAATAGTTTTCTCTGTCGCCACATCATCCCCAGTACCTTCTGCGCCTTTGGTTGCATATATCAGAATATCATTGTTACCCAGCCACAAACTGAAAAAGGTAAAAGGTTTGGCGGTGACAAAATCCAGGTAGTTCGCCGCATCTGCCTGAGCAGCCGGCAAAATACGTCTGAAATAACCGTTTGCCTGTCCGTATCCATTCACACCAACATGCTTTAACTTGATTCCCGGCACGCCGTAGTTGTTTATTTCCTCACCTGTATATGCCGTGTACGATGGTGTTTTGTTAGCCAATAAACCATTTACCGCCAGGTTACTCGTTACCGGCACCAAAGTTGGCGATCCGGTAGCACTGAATCCCCGGAACTCCAGGTACCCGGAACCATTTGCCTGATCTTCATTGAAGAATGGCGTGGCAAAGGATCCACCGCCTGCAGCACGCATCTGAGCGGCCAGCATCTCCGGATAGGAGTTCTTCTGGCCTTCCAGATACAAACCGCCATCTTCATACCCTGCAGTCAGGGAATTACCGACAGCGATATAACGGCTAAAATCAGCCTGCCCCTGGGTGGGTGTAACGTCTTTAATATTTGGCTTGCAGGCTGCCATCGCCGCGATCAGCGCAACAGCAGCAAGACTCTTGGTTGTAAAATTGAGTTTCATGGTATTTATCTATAGGTGAGATATTAAAATTTATAAGATACAGAGATTCCAGGGATGTAGGCAAGCGTTTTAAATGTTCCGTCCAACTGAGTTTCCAGGTTCCTCTCGGTACGGGATTTTACATTCTCGTACATAAAAGAGAAATCTATGCTAAGTTTTTCTGTCGGCTGGTATCCGATACCGGCACTCAGGATGATGCGGTTGGCATCAGGAACTTCTGGTGTAACATACCCTTCGCGAACCGGGGTAAGTGCATAGGCAACACCTGCACGCAGCGCAAGCTTTTCTGTATACTGGTTTTGTACACCAAAGCGAACGGCTCCAGCATCTTTATATTTCCGTGGAGATCTGGTGTCTTCGATGGTGCTGTTGTTGTCGTAATCAAATGCAAGTTCCTTGTAGGCACTCCAGGACACCCAGTTCACATCAAGTGCAAAGCTGGTGGTTGGCGTTGCCTGATAGCCAAAACCGATAGATGTGGTGGCAGGTAAAGGAAGCGCTGCACTAAAAGTAGTTGGGAATGACCCGGCAAGTACTTCCGGCACGACGAAGATCGCATCGCCATCCTTAACATTTGCGGTAACTTTCGACCGGTAGGTTAAGCCCACCGACAATCCCGAAAGATCTTTGAAGTAGATACCTGCGTTCCAGCCGAAATCCTTAGAGGTCCCCTTCAGCTGCGCGGTACTCGACTGCCCATTGTTCAGGGTAACGGGAACAGCGCGCTGCAAGTCTACCTTGCCAAGCGCATAGACCAAACCCGCACCGATACCAATATCATCGGTTAACTTATAACTCACTGTTGGCTGGATGTAGATGGCCTGCAAATCCAGGGAAGTAACGGTATATTTTCCGGACCAGTTTTCGTCCCAATGCATTGCGCCCCCAAATGGCGTGTACACGCCTACACCAAAACGAAGGTCATTTTGTGGGTTGCCAAAAACTGCATAGGCCTGAAATGGCGGTGCAATACGGTCTTTGTTGTACTCTTTTGTGGAGGAGCCTGCTTGCAGGAAACCGGTCTTCAGGTAGATTCCACTAATCCCACCCTGTACACCATTCTGCTCCAGAAATGTAACGGCACCTGGATTGAAGAACACCGCCGCTTCGTCTTGCGCGAAGCCCGTTCCGGTGCCTGCCATCGCAATCTGCTTTTGCCCTTGAAGATTTACCTGAAAGGATTGAGAGAATCCCCAAAAAGGTAAGATCGTAAATAAACTGAGTAGGATCTTTTTCATAATATCTGGTTAGTGTTGTCTGTTTTTACTTGCGCGTTCCAGGAAAGCGCTAATATAAAGATATGCATGCATAATAAAATAACAATCTTTGTGTGTAAATATTTGTAAAAAAGTGACATCATTTAAAAGTCAAACCTTGCACACTTCACACCTATTATCTCCGCAGCAAGCTAAATTTGGGCCACATTAAGATAAAATCTGAACATGAGTACAATTGAAGCCCTCAACTGGCGCTATGCCACTAAAAAGATGAACGGAGAGAAAGTTCCTGAGGAGGCGGTTAGCCAAATCATTAAGGCAGCGCACCTTGCGCCTACTTCTTCCGGTCTTCAGCCTTTCAAAATCATTGTCATCACCAATCAGGCACTCAAAGAAAAGATCGCCGCAGTTGCCAATAACCAAAGTCAGGTCATCGACTGCTCCCATCTGCTGGTTTTTGCCGCATGGGACAACTACACAGAAGAAAACATCAGGTCCGTGTTTGCACACGTCAATACAGAAAGAGGATTGCCTGCATCCGCTACGGAAGCGTATGAAAACTCCTTAATTGCAGCATACACCTCAAAGTCCGCAGCAGAAAACTTTAACCATGCTGCTAAACAAGCATACATTGCATTTGGTTTGGCCATTGCAGAAGCGGCGATGCTGGAGGTAGATACCACACCAATGGAAGGCTTTGATGCGGCAAAACTTGATGAGCTGCTGGATCTCCCTGCACTTCATCTAAAAAGCACAACACTCCTGCCTTTGGGATATCGTGCAGAACAGGGTGACTGGCTTGTTAATCTGAAAAAGGTGCGTACGCCATTATCAGATTTTCTGATCGAGTTGAAGTAGACATCAAATGCAAAAGGTATCGCATCTGCGATACCTTTTGTGCTTCTCGCATTGCCGTTTACAACAGTCAAAAAATGTTAAACTGCCCGGAAAATAGGGCTGCTCCTGTTAGAATTCAATATATTAGCCATAATTATTAGGTTAAATAAATTCCATGAGATATTTCAAAATTGTAACTGCCCTATTGGTTTTATGTGTAGGCTTACATTTTTCCGCATTTTCACAACAAGATACAACGGTCTTAAAATCAATTCTGGAGAAGACCAAACGCCTTTCTGAAAGCCAGCCTATAGAAAAGGTATATGTCCATTTCGACAAGCCGTACTACAGCGTTGCAGACACGATCTGGTTCAAAGCATACCTAACAAGCGAGCAAAACCTGCCTTCACAATTGAGCAAGGTAGTTTATGTAGATGTGATGAACAGCCAGGATTCACTGATCACCAGCATCAAGCTGCCGGTGGTAAACAGTGTGGCCGACGGCAATATCCCCCTGGATCCCGGAACCTTTAAGCAGTCCAACTACTACGTGAAAGCGTATACGGTCTGGATGCTGAACTTTTCATCCGACTATTTCTTCACGAAGACCATTCCCGTTGGTGACGCGGTGGGTAAAGAATTAATCACCAACATCAAGTACAACACAACGGTGTCCGAGAAGGGGCAGACGATTAAGGCACGGATACAGTTTAAGAACGAGGATAAAGTTGCCTATGCCAATAAACCGGTAAACTGGAGACTGGTTTCGTCCTACGACGTCGTTTCCAAAGGCCGCGGAACAACGGATGCCAACGGATTTTTGAATGTGGAAATTACAGCCAGGAAAGATGCAGCCATAAAAAGCGGCGAGCTGATTACCGACCTGACCGGTGCCGATAAAGAAGTACTCAGCAGTTCTTTTGTCATAAAGCCGCAGTCGGGAGACAATGACCTGCAGTTCTTCCCCGAGGGCGGTGAGTTTTACCTGGGTATGCCTACGCAGATCGCTTTTAAGGCGCTCCAGCCGAATGGGATGGGTATTGAGTTAACCGGAACTGTAGTAGACAACGACGGGAATCAGGTGACCACGTTTAAATCAAACCGCCTTGGTATGGGTTCATTTTACCTGAATGCCGAAGCAAATAAAACATATCAGGCAAAAGTTACTTTTAAAGACGGCAGCACAAGAACGGTCGACATTCCAAAGCCTAAGGCTTCCGGAATCAGCCTTCAGGTGAATAACACATCGCCGCAGGCCATCAACGTGAAGTTGGTTGCCAACGACAGCTATTTTGAAGCAAATAAGGGGAAGTCGCTTTATCTGGTTGCCCAGCACAACAATATCGTTTACTATGCCGCTCAGACCGCTCTAACAAATCAGGTTACTGCGGCCAGAATCCCGAAGGATAAATTTCCTGCAGGTATCGTGCAGATCAGCCTGTTTTCTGCTGCCGGGGACCCCGTGAGTGAGCGGCTGGCCTTTGTAATGCACCCGAATGCACTGAAACTGTCTGTAAAGACCGACCTGCCGGCATACAAGGTACGTCAGAAGGTAAAAATGACTGTATCTGCAGCAGATTCGACGAAGAAAATTGCTGGTGATTTCTCCGTTGCCGTTATTGACGAGCAGAAAGTGCCATCGAATGAAGATACCGAGACGACCATTCTGAGCAGTCTGCTGCTGACCTCCGATTTGCAGGGGTACATCGAACGTCCGAACTACTATTTTAATAAGACAGACGAGAAGAAGCTGGCGGACCTGGATGTACTGATGCTGACCCAGGGATACAGGCGTTTTAGCTACAAAGAAATACTCGCCAATAAATATCCACCAGTGGTTTACTTTCCGGAGCAGGGGATGGAGATCACCGGAACACTTCGTGACCGCACGGGTATGCCGGTAAAAAAGGCACCACTTCGATTAACGGTAACCGGAAAGACCTATTCTGCAGAGACGCTGACCAGTCCATCAGGTCTTTTCGCTTTCAAGAACCTGAATATTCCGGATTCCTCAGAGGTTGTGGTGAGTGCGAAATACATCACCAATGGTCACAACATGATGATTATGGTTGATCCCGCACCATCACCTGCAAACGTTAGGAACCAGAACATGGCCGATGAAGTGCAGAACATAGACAGTACGCTGTCCAGCTACCTGAATAACAGCAAGAGACAGTACAGCTACCTGAGAAACTTGAAGGAGGTAGTCATCACCGGCGCACCGATCAAGAAAGTGAGCCACGCGGATTACTCTGCCCTCTCCTCGCTAAGCATGATGCCCGACCATCTAATCGACGGTGAACGCCTGAAAGACTGCCGCGATCTAATCAGCTGCCTGAAGACCATGGCAACAGGGCTGACCTTTATGGATGAACGGTTTTATGTAACCCGCAGCTATAATGCGGGAAACAGAACGCCCGTTCAGATTTTCCTCGGTGGCAGTCCGGTTGATCTGTTCTCCATAAATTCTGTAACTGGTTCAGAGATTGAGTCCATAGAAGTTTTTTTAAAGGATGAGCTGGGAACCGTGTTTCGCACCTACAATACAAACGGAGTGGTCTCCATAAACCTGAAGAAAGTTAAGAAAACCAAGATGAGCCTTGCTGACCTGAAGAAGATGTTGCCTCAGGACAATGTGATCAAGTTTACGCCGCAGGGTTTCAGCAAACAACGGGAGTTCTATGCGCCTAAATACACCGCCGCACCTGGAACCTACAACAGGACAGATTTAAGATCCACCATTTACTGGAATCCGAAAGTTGTGACCGATCCCGTTACCGGCGTCAGCACATTTGAATTCTACAATGCAGATGGCAAAGGGTCGTATAAAGCGATCGTAGAAGGGATCGACAAGGAAGGAAATATCGGGCGATCGGTATTCCGGTACACTGTCAAGTAAATCGGGCATAAAAAATAGCCGTTTCTGTTGGAACGGCTATTTTTTTTATGCTTTTAGTGGCTGCATTTAAGACCTTCATCGGTCATGATCCAGATCTTCAGGTCATCATGTCCATCACGTTCTTCCTGCTCATCTATGTCGCAGGTTGGCCATGGACCATAGTAGCGAAGATAGCGGTCGAAATCATCATGGAGCATCAGCTTCACGCCTACCGGCACCTTCAGCACCAGGTCTACCGACTGGTCTCTCCAGTTGGTGTTGCGCTTAAGCTGAAGCAGCTGACTGAACTTCAGCACCGAATCCTGCTGTGAGAAGTCGTACCGGATATTCTGTGCATGGCGCAGTGCATTTTCGAACGTCCGCCCCTGAGCACTGTAATTTTCTGTAAGGGTAACCTTATCATTGTCGCTCTTTTCTATGCTTAAACTCACATTCCGTGGTATGTTGAAGGGCCTGTCCTCATCATTCAGGATGACTTTACCGCGATAGTTTGCCGTATTGATCTGGTAGCGGATGCTGTCTTCCCGGCTGAAGTTACGCGACCTGTCGATCACCACATTGTAGGTCCGCATCGGCTTGAGGTCTCTGACAACTGTAAAAGCCGCCTCCTCTTTGAACTCCGAAGAGACCTTGGTCATGTAGAATATGCTGGTCATGACGCCGGCAAGCCATACGATAAGCAGCGCGAAGGATACCGTCCGGTTGATGGCCCTGCTGTTGAAGGCAACTCTTATGGAGAATAAAATCAAGGCAACCAACGGGATGGCAAAGGTGATAAAAGCAGCGATGATCATTGGTGTCAGGTAGTTCCCGTTCACGATGTTCAGCGGAAAATAGTCGTGCGGGTTTGCATCCCAGAAGCCAAACACAATGGCGATGGTTACAAATAAGCCCAGCAGACAAATGGAGCCGAAAATGACAATTGCGCCGGCAATACATTTGACGATTACTCTGCCCGCACCACTCATAAAGCGACCAAGTGCGTCTAAAACTTCGCCAATGAAACCCCTTGAGCGGTTGATCAGCTGGTTCGACGCCAGTTCCTCTTCGAAATTCCGGATGAATCCATGAAGATTTACGGCCTCCCCTTTCATATACATCTTTTCAGAACGCGTTACTGCCCTCGGGATGATTATCCACATGATCAGGTAGGCGAGAATACCCGAACCGCCGATGAAGAAGGAGATCAGGGCAATAATCCTGATCCAGCGGACATCGACCTCCAGGTAGTGGCTGAATCCGGAACACACACCCGCAATGATGGCCTCATCGGTGTCACGGTAAAGCTTTTTTACGGCATCGTGTGCTGGCGGCACGGTTTGTTCCGCTTCCTCCTCCGCTTCAAACTGACTCACGGTACCCATCTGCGCGATGACCGAAGAAACATCTTCCAGCGTGATCACTTGTTTTTGCTGTACGGTCAGGATCTCTCGGAACATCTCTGCAATCCGGTTTTCGATGTCCGTCACGATCTCGAAATGATCCGCGCTGCTGGCAAAATGTGCTTTGATCTCATTGAGGTATGCGGTGAGCATTTCATAGGCCTCTTCTTCAATATGAATTATTGAGTTGCCTATATTGATGTTGAGCGTCCTTTTCATTGTTTTATCTGTTTAGAGGTTTCTATTGCATATGACAGTTCCATCCAGGTAACGTCCAGTTTATTGACCATTTCCTTGCCCGTATCCGTAAGCAGGTAATACTTTCTCGGGGGCCCGGATGTAGACTCCACCCAGTTGTAACTCAGCAGGCCATTGTTCTTTAGCCGGGTCAGCAAGGGATAGAGCGTACCCTCTACCACCAGCAACTTGGCTTCTTTTAATTCTGCGATGATATCGGAGGCATAGATCTCACCCCGGGATATTATAAGCAGCACACAATATTCCAGTATGCCCTTTCGCATTTGTGTTTGTGTATTTTCTGCGATCATAATTTAAAGTTACGTGTTTAAAAAGGTAATATGCAATACATAGTACTAAAAATTTCAATAGTTAAGTCGTATACATCTGATTTACAGATTCATATTTTTAATTCTAGAAGTTTAGTCGTGCAAAATAAAACTATCCTATACTTTTGCAGCGTAAATCCAGGCAAGCATGTTAAAGAAATCAATTGCTCAAATACAACTCGAAGCATCTGAAAACAATGAACACTCCTTAAAGCGGTCGCTGGGACCATTTAACCTGATCCTGATTGGCATCGGGCTAACCCTTGGCGCGGGACTTTTCTCCATTACCGGACTTGCGGCGGCGACCTACGCCGGGCCGGCAGTAACCATTTCCTTCTTCATTGCTGCTTTGGGCTGTGGCTTTGCCGCCTTGTGTTACGCGGAATTTGCTTCTATGATCCCCGTTGCGGGGAGTGCCTACACCTACTCCTATGCAACGATGGGCGAGCTTTTTGCCTGGATCATTGGCTGGGACCTGGTACTGGAATATTCGATCGGCTGCGCCACGGTAGCCATCAGCTGGTCGCAATACCTGACGCGGTTCTTATCTTCCTTCAACATATACCTCCCTGCAGAGCTGACCATGTCGCCGTTCGAGACGGCAATGCTTCAGGACGGCCGTGTGGTTCATGGCTGGATCAACATCCCGGCAGCACTGATCGTTGTGCTGATGACCCTGATCATCATTCGCGGCGCCAAAGGATCTGCAATTGTGAATGCCGTTATCGTGTTCCTGAAAGTCGGCGTGGTGGTCGTATTTATCGCCATGGGCTGGAAGTACATCAATCCGGCAAACTACCAGCCGTACATCCCCCAGAACACGGGTGAATTCGGGCATTTCGGGTGGACGGGTATCCTGCGGGGCGCGGCACTGGTATTTTTCGTGTTTATCGGCTTTGATGCCGTAGCGGCTTCCGCACAGGAGACCAAGCGGCCGGCACGCGATCTGCCCATTGGAATCTTAGGATCCCTGCTGGTATGTACCATACTCTTTGGTGTATTTGCCCATGTACTTACCGGACTGGCCAACTATAAAGAATTTGCGAACAGCGGAGCGCCGGTGGCGATCGCTTTACAGAATACACCGATCAACTGGATCAGCCAGGCGGTGATCTTAGCGATATTGGTGGGCTACACTTCCGTCATCCTGATCGACCTGATGGCACAATCGAGGATGTTTTATTCCATCAGCCGTGATGGCTTACTACCGAAGATCTTCTCGGAGGTGCACCCGAAGTTTAAGACGCCATATAAGTCGAACATTCTGCTGTGTGCGTTCATCGCTTCCTTTGCCGCCTTTGTGCCGATGCGGGTGGTTGGAGAGATGACAAGCATCGGTACCTTACT
>JARKUW010000127.1 GCA_029851965.1 Bacteroidota bacterium
CAGGGTTGTTCTTTATGGCTTCGGAAATAGTTTCCGAGGCTTCCAGCAATTTACACTGCTCATACAACAACGTAGAGTAGTCCAGCCAGGCCTCCACAACTACGGGATTGTATTCCAGCACCTTTTCATATTCTTCGACGGATGCGTCGATCTGCCCAAGTTTATAGTACGCATCGGCCATAGCAAACCAGAAATCAGGATTTTCGGGATCCAGCTCAATGGCTTTCTTATAAAAACGCAGCGATTCAAAATAGCGCTCTTCGAAATTAAGCGTCACACCGATACCGAACCAGGCGTCGGCCATCTCTGCGTCCATTTTGACAGACTTCTTGTAGTACGAACGCGCTTCGTCCATACGCTCCAGCTTCTCATAACATTCGCCGATCGCACAATACGTATCTGCATTTGGCTTTTCATATTCAAAAGTCTGCTTATAAACCTCTATTGCTTCTGCAAATTTATCCAGCTGCACCAATGCATTACCCTTGTTGTAGTACGCAGACGCAAAGTTGTCCTTAATCAGGATCGCATAGTCATAGGCGTCAATGGCTTTTTCAAAAAGATCGAGTTTGTGGTAGGAGTTGGCCAGATTATACCATGCGGCATAGGAATAGGGATCATTATCGATGTATTCCTGGTAGAACTTGATGCTTTCTTCCTGCTTATCGAGAATGTCATAGCAGAAAGCCAGTTCATACAATCCGTCCTTATTCTCCATGTTCTGCTCCAGGCTTTGCTTGATGTAAACAATTGCCGTCTCATAGTCGAGCATATTCTGGTAGACATAAGCAATCTGGAGTAAGATCTCATCGGTTGCTTCAGAGATCGTCAAAGCTTTTTTGAAGTTCTCCAGGGCTTCCTGATAACGCTCCTGGCTGTTGTAGATATTTCCGCGGAGCACATAGATCTCCGGTTCAGAAGCTTCCAGCATCTCTGCTTTTTCCAGTGCATAGAAGGCCTGCTCCAGGTGGTTCGTTGCAAAATACAATTGTGCCTGCTTCACCAGGAATACGGCTGCATAGGGATGCTGATTTAAAGCATATTCAACAACCTGAAGTGCCTTTACCGGGTCATTATTTTCGATGTAAAAGTCGATTATATTTTCAAAGGCCTGAGCGTCAAAAAAATACTGATCCTGATTCCTCAACATCTCCTCGTAACGCTCTACAGAACGTTGTGCATCATCACTAAAATCAAAGTTAAATTCCTCTTCCATGTATACGAATATTTAAAGAACAGATCTACCCAGTTAAAAACACTATTATAAGTTTACGTTATTTTTATCAAAATGGAGACAAACTATTTTCCACAGTAACACCGTTTTTGCGTAATAGTCTGAATAATACAGCGATAAACAAGCATAAAAAGTTGATATTTTTTGCGGCATTTGTAAGCCTGTGGGGGGAGTCCGTTCAGAATTCTGTACAAATATAAGAAACGACCGATAAACAAGCGTAAAATTCCCGTCAGGAAACCCTGGAGCAACTGCTTCCCCTTCATTAATTTTTTGTCTATTTGTAATAACCAACACCCAGATTCCATGGAAAACAACATCACCAACATACTAGAAAACCTGGGCATCCTTGCCCTCAACCCGGGCTTCAGTACGGGAAGCACCTGGGGAAGCACAATAAATGGAGCATCCATAGACAGCTTCTCCCCTGTTGACGGCAAGAAGATCGCAAGTGTCAATGTCGCTACAGCCGAAGAGTATGAGGCGGTACTTCAAACGGCCGTTACTGCTGCAGAATTCTGGAAAACGGTACCGGCACCGAAGCGTGGCGACCTGGTACGTCAGCTTGGCATGGCCCTGCGCAAACACAAGACCGACCTCGGCACGCTGGTTTCTTACGAAATGGGGAAGAGCTTACAGGAAGGCTACGGAGAAGTTCAGGAAATGATTGACATCTGCGACTTCGCCGTAGGGCAATCGCGCCAGCTGTATGGATTAACCATGCACTCCGAGCGTCCGGGGCATAGAATGTATGAGCAGTGGCATCCCCTGGGTGTTGTGGGCATCATCTCTGCCTTTAATTTCCCTGTAGCGGTGTGGAGTTGGAATACCGCACTGGCCCTGGTTTGTGGCAATGTGTGCGTCTGGAAGCCGTCCTCGAAAACGCCATTGTGTGCCATCGCCTGTCAGCGGATCCTGGCCGGCGTACTTCAGGAAAACGGAATGCCAGAGGGGATCAGCAACCTAGTGATCGGGAATGCGGTAGGCGACCTCATGAACCATGATCCGCGTATTCCGCTTATTTCTTTTACCGGATCCACACGCATTGGCCGGATTGTATCCGCCGCCGTGGCGACCCGCTTTGGACGAAGCATACTGGAACTTGGCGGCAACAACGCCATCATTATTTCTAAAGACGCAGACCTGGAGATGTCCATCGTTGGCGCGCTGTTCGGCGCCGTAGGGACTGCCGGGCAACGCTGTACCTCAACCAGAAGGCTTATCATCCACGAAGATATTTATGAAGATTTCAAGAACCGGCTTGTTCAGGCTTACGGGCAGCTCCGCATCGGGGATCCACTGGATGAAAACTTCCATGTAGGCCCACTCATTGATACTGCCGCTGTAGAAATGTACACGGCTGCCATCGCACGCGGCGAAAAAGAAGGGGCCAACTTTGTGGTTAAAGGTGGCGTACTTTCTGGCGATCAATATGCTTCGGGATGTTATGTACAGCCATGCGTTGCCGAAGTGGAGAACCATTATGAGATTGTGCAGGAAGAAACCTTTGCGCCAATTCTCTACCTGATCAAATATAAGACGCTGCAAGAGGCCATTACCTTGCAGAACAGTGTGCCGCAAGGCCTTTCGTCGGCGATCATGACCCTTAACCTGCGCGAAGCAGAACAGTTTCTCAGCGCTGCAGGCTCCGACTGCGGTATTGCCAATGTGAACATCGGCACCTCAGGCGCAGAGATCGGTGGTGCTTTTGGTGGAGAGAAAGAAACTGGTGGCGGCCGCGAGAGTGGCTCTGACGCCTGGAAAGGCTACATGCGCCGGCAGACCAACACAATCAATTATTCCAACACGCTTCCGCTTGCGCAAGACATAAAATTCAACATCTAGAACAAATGGACATCTACAACGCCCTTCTGAGGCGCTTCATAGCACCGTTATAACAACCGATCTTATCCCAGGCGCACAGCAATCCATGATGTGCGCCTGGGTTATATCCACAATAACAAGCATCCGGCTGATAATTAGCTGATCCACAAAAGTCACATTGCAGCATATTCATCAGCACCGGCCGGAGATATTGCCGTCTCTTTGGCTACAAACTGATCCATATTGAGGTTTCCAAGGCTGTTCATCACGATCGTGTGGCTTTCTGCCGCACCACTCAGCTTCAGATCTGCCCGCTCTGCCACCCTGGTGTATAAGTTCAGCACACCGGCGCTGATTTCTGCCATGGCCTGCCCCCGAAGCTTCACACGTAAATTCAGCAGCTTGAACTTCCCCCGGGTCTGAACAGAAACCTTTCCGGATGCGCTGACCTCGTTCAAATTGTTTACAAAGACCACCACAGCAAGCGGCGTTTTCCGGAATGAACTAATCTTCAAGGTGGTCCCCTCTTGTTGTACTTCTCCGGCATTCCGGAGATCTTGTCCATACACATCAATATGTTCTTTGCCGGCCTGAATCAGGATCACCTTTACGTTGCCGGAAACCACAAGTTTACGAATCTCCTGAACGGGAGAAAACACTGTGCAAGTACCGTGAATTTCTGTGGCATTCGCCCGAATTGTATTCGCAAGCATCACACATCCTAGCGTAACTGCGAACATGATTTTTAGAGAAGTCTTCATCCGTTTATTTTTTTTGTATATTGTAAATCAGTTGTTTATGTTTTTTTTAACCTTTTACAATAAGACGCGCTCCCCTAAGAAACGTTTCATGAGAATACCCGTAATTAGACGACGATGATCTAATTTCCGACGAAAGGCGTAATTATTCCGACCAATGGTTTGTAAAAAAATACTTTGAAGCTTCTAAGTTTTTGATGGGAACTCAATTTGGTGTATGTTTAGAGATTTTTATGTGGTTCCTCTTTCTTGTTTTATAATCTTCTAGCCCATGTTACGCGTCGATAGCTCCAAACCCTGTAAAATTGTATATGCACTTTGCAAGCACGATTTTCTAGGCTATCTGATTGAACCTCACATGGTTCAGCTTAACCCACAGGGAGATTTCTCCTTAACCCATCAGCGGATTTTCAGTCATACTGCCGGCGAGTTCAGCAAGCACCTTACGGAAACGGACCTGAAAATGGTCAAGATCCTGGATGAAGTGGAACAGGACCACATTATCAAGAAATACCACAAGAAACCCGTACGTCCTTTTGAGTTCTTCAGCAAGGTTTTCGAAGAGAAGTTTTATGACAAGGTGCGTCCAAAGATTGAGAAGCGGCTGAATGAGGTGCTGAGAACGCCAAGGGTCTGCCAGTTTCTTTACCTGATGGGAAAAGATGGCTGGCCCGTGGAAAAGAAACTATCGATCGCATCAGAACCCGCAACGATCCTGTTCCATTTCCGGAGAAACGAGCTGGAGACCAGATATTTTCCAACAATCAAATACCAGGGACTTCGGATTGATTTCATGTTTAAAGATGCACAGCTGGTCAGCAACCAGCCTGCCTGGCTCCTGCTTGACAACATGCTCTATCCCTTTGAACAGCAAATGGAGGGTAAAAAGCTGCAGCCTTTTTTAAGCAAGCGCTTTATCACCATACCAAAGTCTACCGAACAGGCGTACTTTGAAAAGTTCGTCGCACCGCTGATTGAAAAATACCATGTCTACGCCGAAGGTTTTGAGATCACAACCGAGAAGCATGTGCCGACACCAATTTTAAAGATCATCTTCATCGAACAGGGAATTTCTCAGGTACAGGTTTGTTTTAAATACGGTGAACATCGTTTTGCAATGGGCGATGGCCAGAAGGTTACCGTGCGCGTAAGTAAAGAGGAAGAAAACTATACGTTTGTACGGATTAAGCGGGATGCAGAGTGGGAAAAAAGCACCTTTGCCGAGCTGCTTAAAATGGGCCTCAAGAAAACCGGGTCTCTATTTTACAACCTGGAACTCCCTCCAGCCGACGATGTAGATCCTGCGTATGGCGTAATCAACTGGGCAAATGAACACATCGCCGAACTAAAGAACAAAGGCTTTGAAATTGAACAGGAATCCGGAGAGAAGAAATTCCTGTTTGCCACCAACCACATCGACTTCGAGATTAAAGAGGAGAACGACTGGTTTGACATCAATGCAATCGTATACTTCGGCATCTTTCCAGTTCCCTTCATCGCACTGAAACAACACATCCTGCACAAGAAACGGGAGTTTCCCTTGCCTGATGGGTCCATTGCAATCATCCCGGAGAAGTGGTTCTCGCAATATGGAAGCCTTTTTAATTTTTCCAACTCCAGCAAGGCACTGAAGTTAAATAAACACCATATCGGATTGATTAATGACCTTTCTGAGGATGGCATTGCGCACGTGACCTTAACCCGCAAGCTGGAACGGCTGAACGACTTCGAGCACATTGCAGATACACCGATGCCCCTGCATTTCAAAGGGCATCTGAGAAGCTATCAACAGGCCGGATACAACTGGTTTGGCTTCTTAAGGGAATACAATTTCGGCGGATGCCTGGCAGATGATATGGGTTTGGGTAAAACCATTCAGACACTCGCCATGCTTCAGAAGATCAAAGAAGAAGATCTGGCAAACTCAACCAGGAGCACCTCCCTGATCATCATGCCCACCTCACTGATCTACAACTGGCTCAACGAAGCAAAGAAGTTTACGCCGCAGCTGAGAATTCTGGCACATACCGGAGGTTCCCGAATCAAGGAGGTAAATCACTTCATCGATTACGACATCATCATCACCACGTACGGCATTACGCGGATCGACACGGATATCATCAATAATTTTTATTTCAACTACATCATCCTGGACGAGAGTCAGAACATCAAAAATCCAGCTTCTAAGTCGTTTAAAGCAGTACGTTCGCTAAAATCGAGGCACCGCCTCATCCTGAGTGGTACCCCGGTTGAAAACTCTGTAAGCGACCTCTGGACGCAGCTTACTTTCCTGAACCCCGGGCTTCTTGGCACACAAACGTTCTTCAACGAGGAATACGTTCAGGCCATTGAGAAGAAAAAAGACGAAGAAAAAGCCCGCAAGCTGCAGTCCATCATCAAGCCTTTTGTGCTTCGGAGAACAAAGGAGCAGGTTGCCGATGAGCTGCCCCCTAAAACAGAGCAGATCTTCTATTGCGACATGACAGAAGACCAGGCCGCTTACTACGAGAAGACCAAATCGGCGTACCGAAATGACCTATTGAGCAGCATGGACGACGGCACCTACCGTAAAAAACATGTGCAGCTTTTACAGGGGCTCACGGCATTGCGCCAACTTGCCAACCACCCCCACATGATTGATGAGGACTACGATTCGGACTCCGGTAAATTTAAAAACGTGATCCATGCTTTGGACAACGTGCTGAAAGGCGGCCATAAAGTACTGATCTTCTCCCAGTTTGTAAAACACCTGAATCTCTTCCGGGAGGAGTTCGACAAAAAACAGATCAGCTACGCATACCTGGACGGTTCCACAAAAAACCGTGGTGAAACCGTGGCTGACTTTCAGAACAACCCGGATCTTAAGGTTTTCCTGATCTCCATTAAAGCTGGCGGTGTGGGATTAAACCTGACGCAGGCAGATTACGTGTTCATCCTGGATCCCTGGTGGAATCCAGCCGTCGAGCAGCAGGCGATTGACAGAAGCCACCGCATTGGTCAGGACAAGAAGGTATTCATCTACAAGTTCATCGCGAAAGATACCGTGGAGGAGAAAATTCTGGCCTTGCAGAACCGCAAAAAGCGTCTGGCAAGCTCACTGATCACCACAGAAGAAAGCTTCTTTAAATCGCTCAGTAAAGCGGATATCCGTGAAATTCTAGCATAGTAAAGACTGGAAAGCTTCGATCAATGCTCCTGAAGGATTTTCAGGTAATCTTCACGCGGCATCAGCTCTGCACCAAGGCTCATCAGGTGGTCGTTGGGTACCTGGCAATCGATCAGTGTAAATCTTCCAGACTGACACAGGCTGATAAAGGCAGCCTTAGAGGCATTGGGCATCAGGCTGAACATACTTTCACCGCAAAATACGCGGTTCACGATGATGCCGTATAAACCGCCTACAAGTTGCTCTTCCTGCCATACTTCTACGCTATGGGCTGCACCCAATTCATGAAGATGAATATACGCGGCTTTCATCTCACTGGTGATCCAGGTACCATCCTGATCTTTCCTGGGTACGGCAGAACAGTTTTCGATTACATCTGTAAAAGCAGTGTTCCAGCTTATGCGGAAGCTGCCGGACCGGAGTACTTTAGCCATGCTTTTACTTATCTTAACCCGATCCGGGAATACCACACAGCGTTCATGCGGCGCATACCACAGAATAGGATCATCATCACTGAACCATGGAAATATCCCACTTTGGTAGGCGAGCATGAGGCGCCGCGGACTTAAATCGCCTCCAACTGCCAGTAAGCCGTCGTCATCCGCCAGTGCCGGATCAGGGAAGATTATTTCGTGCGGGAGTAGTCGGAAAATCATGCCGCAAGGTATAGAAAAATGTAAACAGCTGAGATTTAAATGACCGCTTCTATACCTTGAATCTCATCCAGGGGAGCAATCAGGCCGATATTTCTGGAATGGGTGATCGCTTCAGCACTGTTCCTGAACAAGTAGGTTTTAACCCCATAGTCCTGAATGCCGTCGAGAATTTCTTTTGTTTTCTCTGCATTCCTGGGAACGATGTTGCGGATATAGACGGCCTCTATTTTCTCCGGGTATTTTGCAGCAATGGTCGCATAGATCGTCGGATCCTGCTGGGAGTTGTCGCCGAAGAAAACGAATTTCTGGTTCGGGAAGGAATTGATGATCCGCATCACCCGCAGCAACTTGCCCTCATGGCCAGTTTTGCCGCTCCGCAGCAGGTTCGTCCACATCTTGATCTGGTTTAGTAAAAAAATACCCTCCGGCAGCTTGTTGTACCGGAATGTCTCGACGAGGT
Source organism: Bacteroidota bacterium (assembly GCA_029851965.1). Lineage (GTDB taxonomy): Bacteria > Bacteroidota > Bacteroidia > Sphingobacteriales > Sphingobacteriaceae > Pedobacter. The sequence goes on from JARKUW010000127.1 coordinate 8,099, forward strand.
AGTCGTACAAATTCCATTCTGAACTGGATACATAGAAAAAGGGGTTAGGTTTATCGCTACTTGTATGCGAAAGCGCGAGCAGACTGTAGTGGAGCTGTGCCCCGGGAAAGGTTTTCCGGGTGTGTGGATTCTTAATAAACAACTCCCGTAGCCGCCTCAATATCGTTGCCGAATGAGAGATCATAATGGTATCATCAACATCAGAGACAAAGGCATATTGCGTGCTGTGGGGCACGTACACCGTACCAGCACAACTTGTAATTACTTCACCCTCCCCATCCAGTGCCTCCACCGTAACGTTGTGCCATCCGGTGGTCAGCTCATGATTTGCCTTCCATTCAAATTTAAAGAAACCGTCATACTCAGCAACCTGCTCAATAGTCTGCCCGTAAAATGTCAACCGCAAACGCAGGAAAGGATAGGGCTTCAGGATGAACAACTTCAGCAGGTAAGAGATGTTCACAAACAGGTTGTTGCTGTAATTCTGCGTGGTTTTTGCACGGAATTTAAAGGCATTGCCATAAATAACCAGATTGTGTGTGTGCCCGTAACCGTGATAGAGTTTAATACTTGCAGAATTATTCATTACTTTTGAAACAGACCATTAATAAAGTTGTTTGTCAAATTAAACAAAAGCCGATGAACGCTGAAACTGCCGGGTTAAAATTGTTATTTATAATTAACCCGGGCGCTGGTAATGGAACGGTCAACTACAAGGAGGAAATATCCACTTACTTCGCCGAATTGCCGCACGAATTCCAACTCTATGAACTTCCAGAAAACTGCAAGGAGGACCAGATCCAGCAGGTCATTAGGAAATCCGGTGCCGACCGCGTGATTGCCGTTGGCGGGGATGGAACCTTGAAGTTAATTGCACAATGTGAGCTGAACACAAACCTTCCGATCGGGATTATCCCAGGAGGATCTGCGAATGGCATGGCCAGGGAGCTCGGGATATCTTTGGATATTAAAGAGGCGCTGCATACTGCGGTGAATGGGACACCCAAGAAAATTCACGTGGTAATGGTCAACAATGAGCTCTGCATACACCTCTCTGACATCGGATTTAATGCCTACGTGATTAAAAAGTTCGACGATCTTCCACAGCGG
>JARKUW010000131.1 GCA_029851965.1 Bacteroidota bacterium
TCAGCTCACCTGGTGCATACTTCACGCGCCAGGAAACCTTTAGACTTTGTCCCTCTTTGCTCCTTTTGCCAAGTGATACGCCATTAAGATAGAGCTCAACCTCATCTGCCTGGCTGTAGTAACCCAGTACGTCTACCGTTTGTCCGGCTTTCCAATTCCAATGCGGAAAGATGTGCTCAGCTTTTCATCGATCACAGAAACGGGTACCGTTCCATTCTTCACCATGGTTAATGCAGAGTCTGCAAGAAAGAAGCGGTCGTAGATGTTCTTATCCTGGGTGCCTTTGGCGGCATCCGTTTGTGATACGCTGCTGTACATCAGCATCAGGTCGGTACCCATCTCCAGGTCTGTCCCATTCAGCAGTGCTTCTTTGGTATCGTGTACCGAACCCCAGTCGCTCATCACCAAACCTTTGAAGCCCCACTGCCCTTTCAGGATGTCGTTCATCAGGTATTTGTTGTGGGTTGCGTATTGCCCGCGGAACTTGTTGTAGGATCCCATGACCGAATGCACGTGCCCTTCCGTTACCGCAGCTTTGAACGCAGGCAAATAGATCTCTCTGAGTGCACGCTCGCTCATCTGCACATCTACCGTACCGCGATCCGTTTCCTCATTGTTTGCGGCATAATGTTTTACGCAGGCGGAGACGCCCTGATCCTGCACACCTTTGATGTATCCGATGGCCATTCTTCCGGAAAGGAATGGGTCCTCGCTCAGGTACTCGAAATTACGCCCGTTCAGCGGACTGCGGATGATGTTTACACCAGGGCCGAGGATGATGTCCTTACCTCGATAATTTGCCTCGCTGCCCAGTACAGATCCGTAGGCATAGCCGAGTTGTGTGTTCCAGGTTGCAGCAAGTGCATTGCCCGTAGGCAGGTAAGTTCCGGCATCATCGACACCCGCATCCAGGGTCCAGTCGCGTCCATGTTCCGGGCGTACACCATGCGGACCGTCCGACGTGGTGATCTCGGGAATTCCAAGGCGTTTAACGCCGGTTGATGTAAAGGAAGAATTGGCATGCAGCATGCCGATCTTTTCTTCTAAGGTCATCTTACCGATTAGGGTGGTAATTTTGGCTTCAGTAGCCGGATCGTAAAGGGACTGTGCCTGCAGGGCACCTGTGCAGAACAGGAGCGCTGTACAGATCAGATATTTTCTTGTTGTCATGTATATAGATAGATGTTTAAGACTGCCGCATTTGCAGTTCACACGCTTGTGTGATCTCATGCAGGTTGTAAAGGTATCTTTGTTTTACCAGAGGCGGGGTATGGGAATGTTAACGTTTGGGTACAGGAATGTAAACGAAAGCTGCTGACCTGTTGTTTCATCTTGTTTTCACCATATATTTCGCTATTTTCAAACCATTGGAAATGGACAGGCAGGTCGTGGCAAATACGGAAACGTTGTTGGAAAACTACAGTTCATGTGCGGCAGAAAAATGTGGTCTGATTTTGGTGTTTGCATGGCGGCCCGGGCTACGCTCACGTATGGCTCTTGCAAAACAAGTAAATACCAGTGAAGCAGGTTAAGCTTACGTGAACCGGCGATGACAGACTTAGCTAAGGCTAATCACCTCAAAAAACAAGTAGATACGAATGAAAGACAAAGACGCTAAACCAGCCCTGCAGCTCAGCCTGGTTTCACTTATGATTGGCGGCCTGAGTATAGGCATGACGGAGTTTCTGATGATGGGCGTACTTCAGGATGTTTCCAGAACCATAAACATTACGATTCCCGAAGCCGGGCACCTGATCTCCATCTATGCATTAGGTGTGGTGATCGGCGCACCATTGCTGGTGGGCATTGCAGGTAAGTATCCACCGAAGCTTGTGCTAATGGGTCTGATGCTGATGGTCTGTGTCTTCAACTGCTTTTTCTCCCTTGCACCCAACTACCCGATGCTGATGGTTGCACGGTTCTTTGCAGGCTTGCCCCATGGCGCTTTCTTTGGAATGGGGGCAGTCGTAGCCAGCAGGCTTGCGCCTCCGGGAAGGGAAGCGCGCTCAGTTGCGGTAATGTTTGCGGGCCTGACGGTGGCGAACATCATCGGTGTGCCCCTGGGAACGTACATTGGACACAATTTCAGCTGGAGGATCTCCTTCGGACTGATCTCTGTGGTCGCCCTACTCGCAATATTAAGTCTTAAAGTATGGATGCCGGCACTGAAACCCGCATCACAGATGAACTTCAGAGAAAGCCTTAAAATATTCGGAAAGATCGACATGTGGCTGGTCATTGGCATATCGGCGATTGGAACAGGTGGCTTTTTCGCCTGGATCAGTTATATCGCCCCGGTGATTACCCATGTATCGGGATTTAGCAGCAACATGCTTACAGTGATCATGGTGATTATCGGACTGGGCATGGCCTTCGGCAACTTCGTCGGGGGCAGGCTTGCCGACCGGTTTTCACCGCTACTCACGACATCGCTGCTGCTGGTGTGTATGATGTTTGCGCTGGTGACTTTCGCTGTCCTGGCTAAATACCAGCTGCCGACAATCGTGATGACCTTCCTGACGGGTGCCATTGGCTTTGCGGTTATTGCACCCATGCAGATCCTGATCATGCAGGTTGCTAAAGGCGCGGAAATGCTGGCATCTTCTGTGCTGCAGGCTACAGGGAATTTCGGGAATGCGTTGGGTGCCTACCTCGGCGGTCTGCCAATTGCTGCCGGCATGGGCTACACTTCTCCGGAATACGCAGGGCTTGTGCTCGCCTTTTGCGGCTTTTGCTTCTGCCTGGGCTTGATCTGGAGAAGAAAGAAACAAGCGTCAGCAGTTCCCTCACTGGAAATAACTTAGCTTCTGGTCTGTCCATTTCCCCTCACGATCCATTTGTAGGTCGTCAGTTCAGCGAGTCCCATCGGCCCACGGGCATGCAGCTTCTGCGTGCTGATCCCGATTTCTGCGCCAAGTCCGAACTGTGCGCCATCGGTGAAAGCGGTAGAAACGTTTGCATAAACCGCAGCAGCATCCACCTGGTTGAGGAAAGATTCAACGGTCTCCGTGTTCTCTGATACGATTGCTTCGCTGTGTTTGGAGCTGTAGGCGCTTATATGAGACAGTGCAGAATCAAAATCCGGCACGGACTTCACCGCCATTTTGTAGGAGAGAAACTCGGTGCCGAAGTGTTCAGGCTGCGCCTGATGGAGTAGATTGGCCGGATACTTCCCTGCTAAGATCCTGTAGCTTTCTTCATCGGCGAACACCTCAACGTCAGATTTGATCAGGGGCTCCAGCAGGACCGGCAGCTCTTCGAGCCTCGAATTGTGGATCAACAGGCAATCCAGGGCATTACATACACTTACCCTGCGGGTTTTGGAATTGAAGATGATGGCCTTGCCTTTTTCGGCATCTCCTGCGGCGTCAAAATAGGTATGGACGATGCCGGCGCCGGTCTCAATTACGGGAATTTTGCTGTTCAGGCGTACATAGTCGATCAGCTGCTGGCTTCCCCTTGGAATGAGTACATCCACATAACCGTAGGCATTCAGTAAGGCCTCTGTTGCGGCACGTTCGGCCGGAAGCAGCAGGGCGACATCCGGCGTAATGCCGTGACGTTCCAACACCTGATGAATGACGCCAATGACCGCCCGGTTGGAGTCATCTGCATCGCTTCCACCCTTTAACAGGGCAACGTTCCCGGTACGGAAGCATAAGGCAAATACATCTGCAGTGACGTTTGGACGCGCCTCGTAGATAACGCCGACAACGCCCAAGGGTACGCTGACCTTAGAAATATGCATTCCATTCTCTGCTTCATGTTCAGAAAGCACGGTTCCGACTGGCGTAGCCAGCCCGGCCACTTTCTTCATATCGCCTGCTATGCCAGCGATCCTGTCTGCTGTAAGCAGCAGCCTGTCGTACTTTGGATCTTCCGAATCCATCCTGGCAAGATCCAGCTTGTTGGCCTGGATCAGCGCATCTGTTGCGCCGGTCAGGGCTTCCGCCACATCATACAGCACCTGCTTAATGGTATCATCGGTCAGTTTGACCAATTCACGCGAGGCCGTTACCGCCTTCTCGAAATATGCTTTGTATTCCATAACTAAACAACGGGATAAAAGTAATTGTAATGGACCAATGGGCGCTGCTTCTGCTCACCGATGTGTGCCCTCGCTTTCTCCGCTCCATATTCTGCCACGCCCAGACCAATGAGGTGTTCCTGGACATCGACAAGTTTAACGATGTCCCCTTTTTTAAATTCACCGGTGATCCGTACGATACCAACCGGCAGTAAACTACTTGCCTTTCCGGACAGCAGGGCTTCCTTTGCTCCAGCATTTAACTGTACAATGCCCGTTGCTGCATTTTCCGAATGCGCGATCCATTTTTTCTTTCCGGAGGTATTCTTCTCCGGAGCAAACCTGGTGTGCACCAGGGTATCTTGCAGAACGCCTTTCAGGATGTCCGGTGTGGTGCCATTTGCGATCATGACCGGAATACCAAGTTTGGCGACCTTCTGCGCCATGCTCAGCTTTGTGACCATCCCACCCCTTCCGAAACCGGATTTACCAGTGGTGATAAAGGATTCAATGTTCCCCTGCCCTGCGCGGATCTCCCGTATCACCTCCACGCCTTCCGTTTTGGGATTCCCATTGTAGATGCCATCCACATTGGAAAGGATAATCAGTGCGTCTGCGTTGAGCATCGAAGCGATCAATCCGGCAAGCTCATCGTTGTCTGTAAACATCAGCTCTGTTACAGAAACAACATCATTTTCATTGACAATAGGGATAACCTTATGCTGGAGGAGAATCTCCAGGCAGTTCTTGATGTTGAGGTAATGCATGCGGTCGCGAAAATCCTCTTTGGTTACCAGAACCTGAGAACAGAGCATTCCCTGCTTTTCGAAAAGCTGCATGTAGGTATTGATGAGTTTGATCTGCCCGATGGAGGCAAGCAACTGCCGCGCGGCAACCGCATTCTGTTTCTCCGAGATGGAAATCAGGCTTCTTCCGGAAGCCACGGCACCTGAGGAGATCAACACCACCTCTTTGCCTGATTTCTTCAATGCGACGAGCTGCTCCACCAGGTGTTCAAAGCGCTTCAAGTCTGGTAGTCCATCTTCCCGGGTTAAAACATTCGAACCTATTTTAATGACTATTTTCTTGTAAGCAGCATTCATAATGATGGATAGACCTGTGTAGGGGTAAATCTATTGTTTATTAAAGGTTTTCACAAATTCCGGAAAGCTAAGATCCCAGTTCGTCGATCAGAATACTTTCGCCGAACTTCAAAGAAACCGTCGCTTTTGCATCATCGTCGATACGAATCATCAATGATCCATCGTAAGGTATTTTTTCCAGAAGTTCTATGGTTGTGCCGATCCCGATATTTAAACGCTGCAGGTACTGCAGAAAAGTACTGCTGGTATCGCGAACAGCAGCGACTTTGTAAATACATTCCTCACGGGCTGCTGCCAGCGTTTGGGAGTACGATTTGGGAACCTTGCCATTGGCCTTGGGGATGGGGTCGCCATGCGGATCATATTCCGGGAAACCCAGGAATTTCTCCAGGCGATCTGCCAGGGTACTGTCCTGTATGTGTTCCAGTTCTTCTGCAATATCGTGAACCTCATCCCAGTTGTAGGCTAACTTTTCCAGAAGAAACACTTCCCATAGGCGGTGACGACGTACAATCAGCAAGGCACTTTTTTGCCCCAGAGCGGTTAAGCTTACGCCCTGCTTCTTATCGTATTCGATCAGGTTTTTATCCACAAGCTTACGGATCATGTCTACGACGGAGGCCGGATTGTTCTCCAGGGAATCTGCGATAGCTGTAGGCGTGATCTTCTGGCCAGTCTCCTGTGACAGCCTGTATATCGCCTTTAAATAGTTTTCTTCTGAGAGGGAATACATAGAGAATTTCAGTTTCAACAAACTTAGTAAAAGCTTATGTAATAAATAGTATTAGATTAATCAAATTTATTTGTTTTGACAAACAAATAAACATTATTAGATTTACCTAATTTAAGACCATGAAAACACTTACTTTACTTGCGCTGACATTCCTCTGTTTCTCTGCAGCAGCACAGACCGGATCACTCCATGGGCGTGTGACTGCAGACGGAGATTCGCTTCTGAACAGCACGGTCAGGCTTGTCAACACATCCTATCAAACCCAGTCCGCTCCAGATGGATCATTTGCATTCAACGCCTTACCTGCCGGATCGTATCAGCTCCGCGTAACAAGCATTGGCTATCTTCCGGCGCAGCACACCGTACAGATCCGGGCCAGCCAGGTGACGACCGTGGCAATCCCCCTTAAAGTAGATCAGGCAAGGCTCGAGGAGGTGGTCGTCACGGGCGTCTCCAGGGCAAGCAGCACCAAAGAAAGCCCCATTCCCATTTTAACTGTGCCGACCAGGAAGATCGATCAGGCAGCGGAAAGCAATATCGTTGATGTACTCGTCAAGCATGTACCTGGGCTGACAGCTGTAAAAACAGGACCAAACATCTCTAAGCCATTCATCCGCGGACTGGGTTACAACCGGGTACTTACCTTGTACGATGGAATGCGCCAGGAAGGACAGCAATGGGGGGATGAGCACGGACTTGAAGTTGACGCCTACAATATAGACCGTGCAGAGGTGGTGAAAGGGCCATCAAGTTTAATTTATGGATCCGATGCACTTGCTGGCGTGGTTGGAATCATACCTTCCATGCCGGTTGCCGCAGACCAGCAAGTTCACGGGAAGCTTATTTCAGAATACCAAAGCAACAATGGATTGATTGGTAATGGCTTGCGTTTGAGTTATGGCGGCCAGCAGTGGTCTTACATCTTGAGGGGGTCCTATCGCCTTGCAAAAAGCTATCAGAATGCCATTGATGGCAGGGTCTACAATACCGGGTTCCGGGAGGCGAACGCTTCCGGAACGCTGAAGTACAACAATGCGCATGGGTTCTCCACATTAAACCTGACCTATTACAACAACCTGCAGGGCATACCGGACGGGAGCCGCGATTCGCTGACCCGCAGGTTTACGCATCAGATTTACGAAGGAAGTGATGACGATGTTAAAAGCCGCCCCATCGTACCGGATGCAGTCCTTAATTCTTATGAACTAAGTCCGTTGCATCAGCACATTCAGCACTACCGTTTATACACGAACAACAAATATAAAATCGGTAACGCCGAGCTCGATGCACTGCTTGGATTTCAACAGAGCAACCGGCGCGAGTACACACATCCAACCGCTCCGGATCAATCCGGCCTGTCGGTAAGGCTGAATACGATTAACTACGGCTTAAACTACAATATGCCTGCTTTTGCGAACACCACATTGTCCTTTGGGTTTAACGGCATGTACCAGCGTAACAAAAGTAAAGACGCAACGGACTTCCCGATACCAGACTATAGCCTTTTTGAAGGGGGAATATATAGCTACGCCAAGTGGAAGCGCGAAAAATGGACGCTGGGCGGTGGGATCAGGTATGACCAGCGGAACGTCAGCGGAGCTGACTTCTACACACGCACCGATCTGGTGACTGGGTTTGATCAGCATGCAATCCACAACATTACTTCTACCGACTACCTTCAGTTTCCAGCATTTAAGAAGCGCTTCACCGGTGTTTCTTTTGGCTTGGGAACAACCTACCAGGTCAATGATCAGATTGGCTTGAAGGCAAATATAGCGAGGGGTTACCGTGCGCCCAACATTACGGAACTTGCGGCCAACGGCCTGGATCCGGGTGCACACATCATATACCGCGGAAATCCAGATTTCAATCCAGAATTCTCCGTCCAGCAGGACCTTGGATTTGAATGGACCGGAACATCCATGCAGGCTTCACTTAGCGTTTTCAACAACAACATCAAAGATTATATTTTTTTAACGCTGGAGACAGACCCGCAAGGAAATCCGCTAACGGATGCACAGGGAAACAAGACCTACCAGTATCAGCAAGGGAGAGCACACTTATACGGACTCGAGGCGATATGGAACCTGCAGCCGCCATTCTGGAGCGGCTTTTCCTTCGACAATGCCCTGACGGTCACCTACGGATACAACAGAAATCCGGCGTTTAAAAACCGGAAAACAGAGGGCGAGTATCTGCCGCTAATCCCTCCGATCGGCGTGCTGAGTAGTATAAGCCAGGATATCGCGCTTGAATCTGAGGTCATCTCTAAGCTGAACATCAAAGCAGAAGGCGACTTTAGCGGAAGACAGAACCGTTATCTGGGCTTGAACGGAACAGAAACGGCAACGGCAAGTTACCTGACCGTAAACTTGGCCGCCGGATTGCAGGTTCGTTATTCAAAAGGACACAACCTCCAGTTGCAGTTTGGTGTAAACAATTTATTTGACGCAGCCTACCAGTCGAACTTGAACCGCCTGAAGTATTTTGAATACTACAGTGCTGCTCCGGGTGGCCGGCTGGGGATCTACAATATGGGAAGAAGTTTCAATTTCAAGCTCATTGCTGCCTTTTAAAGTGCATACAGAAACAAGCTGGAATAAAAGTTTCTACATGAATTGTCGCTCCCATATGGCAGATGATTAATGCGCAATATACATTACGTTAATGTTAAGACTTAACATTAACTTATTATAGGGGTAATGCT
>JARKUW010000135.1 GCA_029851965.1 Bacteroidota bacterium
AGTGAGCTTTTTGGCCATGAAAAAGGATCTTTTACCTCTGCTGTAAAACAGCGCATCGGTAAATTTGAACTTGCCAACGGCGGAACACTGTTTCTTGATGAAATTGGTGACATGAGTTTATCGGCCCAGGCCAAAGTGTTACGTGCCCTGCAGGAAAACAAGATCACACGTGTTGGCGGAGAGAAAGAGCAGGATGTAAATGTGCGCGTACTTGCGGCAACCAACAAGGATCTGCTGAAAGAAATCGAGGCGGGTAACTTCCGTATGGACTTGTACCACCGTCTGAATGTGATTAACATTCATGTGCCGAACTTAACCGAACGGACAGAGGATATTCCGGAGATTGCACAAAGCTTTTTAGACGATATATGTAAAGGTTACGGTATGCCGGTGAAGACCATCAGCCCCGATGCAATGGTGGCCTTACAAGCACTTCCATGGACAGGTAACGTTCGTGAGCTTCACAATATGATTGAACGCCTGATTATCCTGAGCGATAAAGTTATTACAGCCAATGATGTAGTTGCATTTGCCAATCCAGGCGGAGGCACTAATATCGGCTCTGCCACAAGCAACGTTCAGGTGTCACGCAAAGGAACCCTGACGAACTTCGACCAGTTCAGCAACTTTCAGGAATATAAGGATCACGCAGAAAAAGAATACATTAAGTTCAAGCTGGAAAAAAACAACTGGAACGTATCAAAGACAGCCGATGACATTGATATTCAGCGCAGCCACTTGTACAGCAAGATTGAGAAATTTGGTTTAAAGCGTGTTACAGAGTAAGTAATACCACGATGTACTTTTCAAGTTAGGCCAGGAATCTATTCCAGGTAATCGGCCTGCCTTCTAAGCATTGCCCTATACTTGTTGAATATTGCTGTCTTGGATACAAATCCCAGGAAAACACCTTGTTGATCAAGTACGGGGAGCAACCAGACATTCTCGTGTTCCATTTTCTCGAGTACTTTTTGAAGTGAGTCTGTAAGCAGCAGTACCTGCGGCGCCGAAAGCATGAGATCATGAACAGTCAGGGCTGCATGCTCCGGATTGTTCAATTCCCGCCTTAAGATGTCTTCCACGTAGATCATTCCTTTGAATGTGTTGTCGTCATCCAGAACCGGGAAAAGATTTCTTTTGGATTGGAGGATTTCGCTCATTCTGTCTGCAATGGTATCTCCTTCCTTCAAGATCAGGTAGTCCTTCTCGATGAGGTATTTCAATTTCATCATGTTCAACACCGTCGTGTCTTTATCTTCCAGCGAAAGCACCTCACCGCTCTCTGCGAGCGGTTTGACGTAAATGGAGTACTTGTACGTACTACGGTTGATGAAATAGGAAATTGCAGAACAAATCATCAGCGGAACCATAAGCACATATCCTCCGGTGATTTCTGCGATCAGGAAAATGCCGGTTAAGGGCGCATGCATGATGCTGCTTAAGGAGGCGGCCATCCCGGCAACGATGAAGTTTGGAACATCCAGTTGGGCAATGCCGAGCGTATTCACGGTATAAGACAAGAGAAATCCCATTAGTCCCCCCATGATTAGACTGGGTGCAAATGTACCTCCATTACCCCCGGCACTGATCGTTATCAGCGTAGCTGCCGATTTCATGAAAACCGTTACCGTCGTAAAAAGGATGACCAGCGCGGGTATGCCACTGTAGGCTGCAAATATGCTGTTGCTGATGACCGCACTGTAGTGGCCGCTTAACAGTTGTTTAATGGTGATATATCCTTCTCCATACAACGTTGGAAAGAGAAATACCATTGCACCGAGTATCAAGCCGCCAACAACCACCTTTTTGTAGGGATGTTTGATATCAGCAAAGAAGTGTTTTATCGCGAATGTCGCTTTGGCAAAGAAAATAGAAAACAAACCGATCAGTATCGCAAGCAGTACATACCAGATCAATGCATTCATTCTCCAACCTTCCGTAACGAGATAGAAAAGCTGTTCACTATAAAACAGGCGTGCGACTACAGCTGCTGTTGCCGAAGAGAGCAGCAGCGGAATAAAGGCTGGAATTGTAAATTCGGGGAGTAAGATCTCAATGGCAAAAACCATCCCTGCTATGGGACTATTGAAGGCTCCGGCAATACCTGCCGCCGCACCACAGGAGAGCAGCATGGTGGTTTCCCGGTAAGACAAGCCGAGCAGCCGGCTGATCGCCGATCCTATTCCGGATCCGCTGGATACAATTGGAGACTCCAACCCTACCGATCCGCCGAAACCAACGGTGATGGCAGCTGTAATAATCTGGGAATAGATGTTATGTGGTTCAACCTTGCTGGATTTTCGGGAAATTGCATAGAGCACAGGCGTTAAACCAGATTCAAATGTTCCCTTACGGATGAACCGGCGTACGTAAAACACAGATAGGAAAATCCCGATTAAAGGGAAGAAAAAGTACAGGTAATACTTGTACTGCCACTGGAAGTCGGTCTGAAGAAAATCTTCTATGTGGTGTGTAAGGGACTTGAGTAAGGCCGCGGCCAGACCAGCAAGTACACCGACAACAAGCGCAGCGATAACCAGGAAATTGCGGTTAGAAATCTTAGTTCTCCTATATTGATTTATCGCATCTACATAGCCCGCTAATTTCAAGTCCATCTTCGCGCTCTTTAACAGTCAAATTTATCCAACAACTTAATCAGTGTAGCAAAGTCTTTCGGGTATGGCGCCTCAATGCTGATCTCTTCGTCGTTCATACCTTTGAAAACCACGTGTTTGGCATGCAGTGCGAAGCGCTTCATAATCGGTTGCTCCTCTTCATCTTTAGAAAGGCGGTAGCCTTTTTTGATGCTTGATAAAAAGACCGGCTTACCCCGATACATGTCATCGCCAGAAATGGCGGCACGCTGCGTAGCCAGGTGAATTCTGATCTGGTGCATTCTTCCCGTAATGGGTTTACACTCGACCAAAGTATAATGCTTGTATTGTTTTATAGAGTTGAAATAGGTTTCTGCACGCTTCCCTTCTTTCCTGTCGATGGTTACATTTTTATTTCCATCGTTAAGAATTGGAAGGTCGACCAGGAGATCATTGAAGACAAACTGGCCATCAACAACGGCGTGGTATAACTTCTGAACTCTGCGTTTTTCAAATTGAATGGCTACCGAGCGGTAGGCCTCAGGGTGTTTCGCGATGATGATCGCGCCGGATGTTTCTTTATCCAGGCGGTGGCAGACCTGTGCGTCTGGAATGTACTGTTTCGCAAGACGCAATATGTTAACTTCTCCTGAACCGCCACGCTCGTCAAGAGAAGCGACAAAGGGTGGTTTGTTTACGACAATGTAATCGTCATTTTCAAAAAGTAATATGTCTTTAAAGGAAGGATATTTCAAGGTATAATTTTCTAAAGTACAAAAGTACTAAGAAAGTTCGAATTTATACCCCACTCCCTTTACTGTTGAAACATAATGTTCTCCTAATTTCTCCCTGACCTTACGGATGTGGACATCGATGGTGCGGTTGGTCACCACTACGGAATCCTCCCAGATATTCTTGAGAATTGACTCTCTTGTGTATACTTTCCCGGGCTTAGAGGCCAGAAGATACAGCAGCTCAAACTCCTTTTTTGCGAGCACTACCTTCTCTCCGGCTTGAAAAACTAGGTAAGCTTCCCGGTCTATCACCAGATCACCAATTTCAATCTTGTTCTCTGAAATTTCTTCTGCGGTATTGTTGCGTCTCAGGATTGCATTGATCCGGCTGACAAGTGCACGTGGTTTTATCGGCTTTGCAATATAGTCGTCGGCTCCAACGTTAAATCCGGCAATTTCAGAATACTCCTCGCTCCTGGCCGTTAAAAAGACCATGAAAGTACTTTTAAACTCGGGAATGGCACGCATCAGCCTGCAGGCTTCGATGCCATCCATTTTCGGCATCATGATATCAAGTACAATCAGGTCCGGATGAACTTTCTTCGCCAAGGCAATACCTTCTTGTCCGTTGCTGGCAGTGAAGACCTGATAGCCTTCTTTTTTCAAATTGTATTCAACAAGCTCCAGGATATCAGGTTCATCGTCAACAATTAGTATCTTTTGATTTACAGTGCTCATCTTTTCATTCTATTTGTTACGAAATTAGGGAAACTAATGTCTGTTCAGGTTAAATGCACGTTAACAAATTGTTAACCGTTGATTCTTATTTAACACCCTGACTTAGTGGAGGTTGCTGCTTAAAAATCCATCCAGATCTTCACCTCTGAGGTTTTTAGCGATAATCTTACCTGCCGGATCAATAACAAAAGAACTTGGAATTGCTTCAACCTGGTAGAGCCGTACCGTAGGACCTTCGAAATCGCTTAGTTCACCCGCATGTGTCCAGGTTAATTGATCAGCCGCAATTGCCTGTTTCCAGGCGGCAGGATCCTTATCCAGGGAGACACTTAGGATGGTGAAGTTCCGGTCCTTGTATTTATTGTAAGCTTTCACAACATTCGGGTTTTCCTGTCTGCAGGGCATACACCAGGAAGCCCAGAAATCAAGCAGGACGTATTTCCCTTTGAAGTCAGCCAGGCTTATTGGTTTACCATCTATTGTTTTAATGGTAAATGCAGGTGCTACCTGACCAATTTGAACCGTTTTAAGTTTTGCCATGCGCACCAGAAATTCCGTTACGGCTGCATTATCATTGAAACTGCTCTTTATCTTATCCGAATAAGCAATGAATTCCTTTTCGTAGTCACTTGGATTCAGGGAGTTTATCGCATAAAAACTCGCCAGGGACTGCGGATTGTCGTTGGCAAACTTAAGTATGAAGTTTACCAGGCCTTCCGTTTCGCGCATCAGTGCAGGACGCATCTTGTTTGCGATCGCCTCGCGTTGTTCTGGTTGTGCCTCGACCTGTTCTTCAAACTGTCTCTGTATCTCAGCCATTTTCGCGGTGTACTTGTTTTTATTTACATTCAGCTCCTGAAGCTTATCAGCTTCCTCTGCGCCAGAAAGCTTGTAGTCCATATCTTTATTGGACAGGTCGGCCTCCAGCTTAATGTCATCACCATTCTTTGCGATAATCATATACTCATTCTGCCCCGAACTAACTTTGAAAAAGTTTACGGACGGCGTTGCCTGTGAAAACTTAAATTCGCCGTTTTCTGACAGGACTGTCGAGTCTATCGCGACTGCATTGTTCTTATCCAGGCTAAACAAGTAAACTTTACTTTGCGGCGTGGCATTCAGTATCTTACCGGTTATGGTAAATTCAGATTTATCCTTGCAGGCTGCAAAAGCAAGGCATATCAATAAGAGATAGCTTAATTTCTTCATGTTCTATTTCAATTTTTCAAGAATAATTTCGTTTACTTTCTGCGGGTCGGCTTTACCTTTGGCAAGCTTCATCACCTCGCCGACAAATAGACCCAGAACGCCTTTCTTTCCTTTTTTATAGGCCTGAACCTGGGGCTGTAGCCGGCCAAGTACCTGGTCGGCAAAGCTGGAAAGTTCATCAGAATTTTCGGTAAGGAGCAAGTTCAGAGATGCGGCAAGCTCGGGGACGCTAACTTCGAGGCCCGGTTGGATCTCCGGTAGCAGCTGTTGGATTGCTATCTGCTGGGTTATTTTTTTATCGTCCACCATGTTGATTATTTCAGCAAGTTGTTGCGGACTGGCGTTAAATTCTACAATGCTGATCTCTTTCTCGTTTAACAAGGCACGGATGGGACCAGATAGCCAGTTCACCAGGCTTTTTGCATGGGTAACGAATTTTATGGATTCGTTGAAGTAATGGAAAAGATCTGTGTCTTCAGCAAATATGGCTGCTTCCGAGCGGCTCATGTGGTATCGTGCGACAAGGTCATCTACAATCTCCTGTGGCAGCGCCGGCATATCTGCACGGATCTCTGCGAGCCATGCATCGGAAATCACGACCGGAGGAAGGTCAGGATCAGGGAAGTAGCGGTAATCATTCGCCTCCTCTTTACTACGCATAGGTGAAGTTGTACCCTGCTCTGCGTCAAAATTGAGGGTGCTTTGCACGATGGAGCCCCCGTTGGCGATGACCTCTACTTGTCTTCCAAACTCAAAGTCCATCGCCCTGCGTACGTTTCTGATTGAATTCAGATTCTTCACCTCGCAGCGTGTTCCAAACTCAGTAGCGCCTACAGGGCGTATGGAGATGTTCGCATCACAACGTAAACTACCCTCTTCCATGTTGCCGTCGCTTACATTCAGGTGTCGGACCAACTGCCGGATGGCCGTGAGCAGCGCGGAGGCTTCTTCCGCGGAGCGGATATCGGGCTCGGTAACAATCTCAATCAGTGGAACACCGGCCCTGTTCAGGTCGATAAAGGAGAAATCATCACTCTGATCATGCATACTCTTCCCGGCGTCCTCTTCCAAATGAATACGGTTTATGCCTATACGTTTCTCCGTGCCATTTTGGAGTGTGATATTGATGAAACCATCCTTACAGATCGGCTGGTTGTCCTGCGTAATCTGGTATCCTTTAGGAAGATCGGCGTAGAAATAGTTTTTACGGTCAAAGAAGTTCAGTTGGTTGATACTGCAATTCAGCGCAAGCCCCATTCTGATGGCTTTTGCCACAACTTCTTTATTTAACTTGGGCAGTGCACCTGGTAAACCAATGGTTACTGCAGATATGTGTGCATTGGCTGATGCTCCAAACGCGGCACTATCCGATGCGAAGATTTTTGTAGCAGTATTGAGCTGCACATGAATCTCCAGGCCGGATACCAATTCAAATTGTGTATGATCTGTATTCATCTGTTCCACAAAGATAACCAAATAAGTAATATAGATAAGATGCACCTATTTAGATTGTGGCATAAACTTTGAATTTACATGACTACACACAAATATGAAACATTATGAAAAAACTATTGTTAATGGCCGCACTCGGGTTTGGTGCCCTGCTTGCCAGTCCAGCGAAAGCTCAGGTTAGCGTAAACGTGAATATTGGTGCCCAGCCTGCATGGGGGCCGGTTGGTTACAGTCACGTAGATTACTACTACCTGCCAGAAATAGAAAGTTATTACTATGTTCCAACAGGCAACTTTATATATCTGAGCGGCAATCGCTGGAAGCACGCCAGACATCTTCCGGCCCGTTACAGGGGTTACGACTTACACCGTGGGCGGAAAGTAGTTATCAACTCACCAAGACCTTATTTGCAACATAGAAATCATCGGGCGCAGTATAGTTATGCGAGATATGCACCGGTAGCACGACAACGTGTGGTGTACCGGGATGCACCGAGGGAACACCGGTATTCAAAGAAACAAGATTACCGTAGAAACAATAACCGCGGACACAATAAACACGATAACCGCAAGCACTACAAACATGAAGGGCGTGGAAATCACGGCGGACACGGAAGACATTAAACAGAAAAAGGCACCCCTGAGGGTGCCTTTCTTATTCTATTCAGACGATCTTCATGTCCTGCTTTTATCGCCTGATTACTACTCAGGCAACAACCCGCATTATCCCAGCAGTTTCTCTGCTTTTGGAAGTACCGAAGGCAGACCCTCTTTGTTCTTCCCGCCAGCTGTGGCATAAAAAGGTTGCCCTCCGCCACCGCCTTGAATATCCTTTGCCAACTCTCGCACAATGTTTGAAGCGTTCAATCCCTTTTCCTTAACCAGATTTTCAGAAAGCATGACGGTGATGCCCGGCTTATCGTCGATCAACGTGGTAAAAACAAGAAACATGTTATCAACCATATCAGCAATGGAATAGGCAAGATTTTTTACTGCATCTGCTGTCGGCAAATCCACATGCGAGGCCACAAACGTGATTCCCTTAATGGTTTTCATGTGGTGAATGATCTTGTTCTTAAGGTTATTCGCCTGTTCAACGATTCCTTTTTCCGCTTCTTTCCTGAGCTTAGCATTTTCTTCGAGGAGCGACTGAACCGCAGCAACCACGTCTTTGCTGCCCTTGAGCAATCCCTTCAGTTCGTTTATCGCTTTATTCTGATCCAGGACAAATGCTTCTGCCTTATCAGCTGTGATTGCTTCTATGCGCCGAACACCTGCTGCAACGGCGCTCTCTGAGATAATCTTGAAGTACCCGATCTGACCCGTAGCCTGAACATGGGTACCACCGCAAAGCTCTTTTGAAAAGTGGTCATCAAATGTGATAATGCGGACAAGGTCACCATATTTCTCGCCGAACAATGCGGTAACACCACTGGATATCGCTTGCTCATATGGCACATACCGCTGTTCTTTCAATGGGATATTTTCCCGTATTTTCTGATTTACCAGGTGCTCAATTCTGGCAAGTTCTTCTTCGCTGATTTTTGCAAAATGAGAGAAGTCAAACCTCAGGTATTCAGAATTCACAAGAGAACCTTTTTGGTTCACATGCGGCCCCAATATCTTTTTCAGTGCGGCATGCAGCAAATGGGTAGCTGTATGGTTGTCCTGAGACAACAAGCGCTTATCCTCATCGATCACGGCCCAGAAAGATCCTTCCAGATCTTCCGGAAGCGTATCTGTAAAGTGCACAATGACGCCATTCTCCTTTTTGGTATCGGTGATCTCTACGAAAAACATCCTGCTGTGGTCTTCCAACCTTCCGGTATCACCCACCTGGCCTCCACTTTCCGCATAAAAAGGGGTTTTACTAAGTACAATCTGGTATTGTTCTTTACCCTTTGAAACGACTTTACGGTACTTGATGATTTCTGTCTCTGCTTCGAAATCGTCATAACCTACAAACTCGACCTCCAGATCTGGTTTCACAAGAACCCAGTCGCCGGTATCAATAGCCGTTGCTGCACGTGAACGTTCCTTTTGCTTCAACAGGGCTTTACCATACTCCTCCATATCTACAGACCAGCGTTTTTCTCTAGCCATAAGTTCTGTAAGGTCTATTGGAAAACCATAGGTGTCATTCAGCTCAAAGGCGAAGTCTCCCGAGATGACCATCTGATCTTTCAGTATGCTGTATACCCATTGATCCTCGAAAGATTTCTCCGGGTCAATCGCATTTTCTGACATTAAGAACTCAGCTTGCTTCTTTGTATATGCATCGAAGCGTTGTATTCCGGTTGCAAGTGTTCTCAGGAAGGATACCTCCTCTTCAAGTACCACCTTTTGTACGAAATCCTTTTGCGCACCCAGTTCATCAAATACGCCCTCAAACTGCGCTGCGAGCACGGGTACCAACTGGTTCAGGAAAGGTTCTTTCAGATCCAGGAAAGTGTAAGCATAACGAACGGCACGGCGCAAGATCCGCCGGATTACGTAGCCGGCTTTACTGTTGGCCGGCAGCTGTCCGTCTGCAATAACGAACGAAATGGCTCTGATGTGATCCGCCATCACCCGCATGGCAATGTCGGTTTTTTCATCCGCACCATACACTTTCCCTGACCGGTTGGCGATGAACTGGATCAAGGGCTGGAAGACATCCGTATCGTAGTTGGAAGCTTTGCCTTGTAGTACACGCACGAGACGTTCAAAGCCCATACCTGTATCAACATGCTTTGCAGGTAAAGGCTGTAATGATCCGTCTTTCAGGCGGTTGAACTGCATGAATACATTGTTCCAGATCTCTATAACCTGAGGATGATCGGCGTTGACAAGCGACTTGCCACTTACCTGGGCACGTTCTTCGTCAGTCCGGCAATCCACATGTATTTCGGAGCAAGGACCGCATGGTCCCATATCGCCCATCTCCCAGAAATTATCCTTCTTATTACCGAGGATGATCCGGTCTTCAGGAACATATTTCTTCCAGATTTCAAAAGCTTCCTCATCCCTTGGAAGCCCCTCCTTCTCGTCGCCTTCAAAAACAGAAACATACAGTTTGTCTTTA
>JARKUW010000140.1 GCA_029851965.1 Bacteroidota bacterium
GGCGTGCAATCTGCTTAATGTTATGTAGTCGTTTACTCATCTGCTTTGCTAAAGTATGTATTGTTATTCAAAATTGATGAATAATTTCTTGAAAACCCCTCCAAAAGATATAAAATGCTTTAATACTTTAAATTTAAGAACATCTGCTTAGCTTTATCAAATTCTATAACCCTAAAATCATAGCATATGAAGCTTGTTTCTTACAAAACGGAAGACCGCGAACACCTTGGCGTTTACGTGAACGGACATATCTATAACCTGAATTCCTGCGATAAGCAGATACCAGATGAGATGAATGCCTTTCTAGCGGAAGGTGAAGTCATGATGGAACGTGCCAAAAAGGTTGATCAGCAGATTAAAGCAAATGAAATTGAAGCCAAACAAGAGGTTTTCTATGAACTGCTTGCACCTGTTCCGCATCCAACTTCATGCAGGGACGGCTATGCCTTCCGTCAGCATGTAGCAGCAGCACGCCGGAATCGTAAAGTGGAAATGATCGCAGAGTTCGACCAATATCCGATCTTCTATTTTACCAACCATAATGCCATTCAGGGGCCTGGAGAAATCGAGTGTATGCCAGATCATTTCCAGAAGTTAGACTTTGAACTGGAAGTGGCGGTGGTCATTGGAACCAAAGGCAGGAACATCAAAGCAGCAGAGGCAGATAATTACATTGCCGGCTTCATGATCATGAACGATATGAGTGCCCGTACGCTGCAGATGGAAGAGATGTTACTCAACCTTGGCCCGGCCAAAGGGAAGGATTTCTCTACGGTAATCGGCCCTTGGCTCGTTACACCTGATGAACTTGAACAATATAAAACATCCGCTAAACCAGGGCATGTTGGTAACGCATATAATCTTGAAATGACTTGCACGGTAAATGGGGTAGAAGTATCCAAGGGGAATATGGCAGATATGGATTGGACCTTCGCAGAAATCATTGAGCGTTGTGCTTATGGCGTAGATGTACTTCCAGGAGATGTAATCGGATCTGGAACTGTAGGAACCGGATGCTTCTTGGAATTAAACGGGACAGGCTTATTAAACAACCCAGAATACAAGCCACAATGGCTGCAGGACGGCGATATTGTGGAAATGAAAATCACCGGTCTTGGCATGCTGAGCAACACCATCCGCAAAGCGGACACCGATTTTTCTATTCTTGCCCTTAAAAAATAATGCTGACAATAAACGTATCTGAATTAAGTCCGGCGCAATTGCAAAACTACTTGCAGTATGCGATTGCGCCGCGACCGATCTGTTTCGCCTCAACTGTAGATGCCCAGGGGAACGTCAACCTAAGTCCCTTCAGCTTCTTCAATATGTTCAGTACCAACCCGCCGGTATGTGTTTTCTCTCCCGCGAGGCGCGTACGTGATAATACCACTAAACATACCCTGGAGAATATACTGGAAGTTCCAGAATGCGTCATCAATATTGTAAACTATGATATGGTGCTGCAAATGAGTTTATCCAGCACGGAATATGGCCGGGGCATAAACGAGTTTGAGAAATCCGGATTTACTATGCGGGATTCACAGCTGGTGACACCGCCCCGGGTGCTTGAAGCGCCTGTGCAGATGGAATGTCTGGTTACCCAGGTAATTCCGTTGGGCGACCAGGCCGGGGCAGGTAATTTAATTCTTGCTGAAGTGAAGTTGATTCACATCAAAGAGGAGGTACTCGATGAAACTGGTAAAATTGATCAGCAAAAGATGGACCTCGTGGCCAGACTTGGCGGGGATTGGTATTGCAGGGTAACACCGGACAATCTTTTCAAGGTGGCCAAGCCACTTACCACGCTTGGTATTGGTGTAGATGCGCTGCCAGAAACTGTGCGTTATTCCATGGAGTTAACCGGAAATGACCTGGGGATGCTTGGCAACGTAGAGGCTTTGCCTGCAGCAGCTGAGATTGACGACATGCGAATGGATGGCGCTGTAAAGGAAGTTCTCGATGCTACTATCGGCGATTCGGGTACCCGAACCCGGGAGCTGCATGCGCTCGCCAAGGAACTTTTAAGGCAGGGCAGGATTGCTGATGCCTTAAAAGTTGTATTACTCGACTAAAATATTGTGTTAAGGTGTTGTTACCGCGACGGGCAACACCTTTCCATTGAAAAATTTGTGCCCTGTTCTTGCAAAATCAGCTACATATTTGCCCATCTCAAAAGCCATCACCGGAGATTCATAACCCGGAAATGCAGCTTCAAGCATCTCCGTTTGCGCAGATCCTAAAGCCAGACAGTTAATCTTGATGCCGCTATCAGCCAACTCGAAAGCCAGGCACTCTGTAAGGGTATGTAAAGCTGATTTACTAGCAGAATACGCGGCAAGTCCAGGGAATTTCACGCTGCCCTGGTAGCCACCCATACTTCCTATGTTTACAATGTGACCGCCGGCTTGCATCAGGGGTAGCACATTTTTAATCATATTAAAATGCCCCAGCACATTGCTTTGGTACATATCTGCAAGGTCGTTCGCTGTCGTTTCCAGAAAAGGTTTATTGATCAGTGCGCCTGCATTATTAATCAGGATGTCCACATGCCCCAAACGTTCCTTCAGAAAAGGCATCAGTGCGGCGTAATCATCCATCACAATATCAAACTCCACAGGGTAAATGGTACAGTCGGGATTAATACTGCGGCCAATTTCCAGCAGCTTACGCAGCTTTTCCGCTGATCGTGCAATACACACGATTTTGTTTTCCGAATTCAGGGAAAGTTCAAGTGCTGCTTCAAAGCCAATTCCGCTGCTTGCACCAGTTAAAATTATATTCATTCTTTATTCTTGTATAATCAGTTGCGTAACCGGATTTGCAATAACATGCAAGCCGTCTACAATTAGTTTTCTATGTTCAGGTTCGTTTTCAGCCTTTTCAACCAGCCATGCCCGTACCGATGCTTCCAGTTCAGGGTTGGTTTGTTTGTGATCCAGGATCTCCAAAATCTCCAGGCCACACAACCAGTCGTCGGAATACGCAATTTTTAAGTTGTTGAAGATTGCCTCAAGACGCTCATGCCCTTTATCCGACTCGCGTATGGTTCTTACTTCCTGGTACAGCTGGTGTAGTTGCTGCATTGCTGCATCATACTGAATCTGGTGTGTCTGATTTTGGCTAACATAGGTAATCTCTTCATAGGCATCCTTATCTGCCGCGCCATTAAACACGGAAACAATACGATCACCTATAGCCATATCATACATGCCCCATTCAGGTTGAAAAAGGACTGTACCTGATGCTTCAGTTACCGTGCAATCTTTGAAGCTAATTAACAACAGTTTAGCGCCTTTTTTGGTGATGTTGGAAACCTCCGCACGCAGCTGAATGCCACTTTCAAATTCAAGTTTACATTGCTGACCCACCACGATGCCAGCCGCAATCAGCTCTTCAGTGCTGTAATCTTCTAAGGACTTAGCAACACCTTTCAGCCTGCCCACAGGGGAGGAGAAACCATCCTTATGGTAGTCCTTACCGTGTCCCTCGAGTTGTTTGTTTTCAAAGGCTAATGCAGAGGGGCCTGTGGTTTTGATAAAAGTTAAAGCCGCACTTTCATCGGTCTTCATTTCTGTAAATGTACCCGTTACCTGTAGCCCGGAGCTGTAAACCGCAGTCGCGGGGTTCTTACAGTCAATCGCCTTTTGTACACTCTCCGCACCACCACGACGGAAAGCCATGGTGTCTGCATATTGTTCCAGGACATCAATCAGATTTTGGAAGCTCTCGGTCACAAAGAGCTGCGGCTGCGTTTTCGTAATGTCGTATTGGTAGTTCACGGTGTCTATGCTGTACCATATCTTTTTTACTTCATCAGACATACAGCTGGCGCTTTCGCCAATGGACGATAACAGGCCCGCACCATAGATCTTTGGATCTTCCAGCGTTCCAATCAGCCCATATTCTACGGTCCACCAGTGCAACCTGCCAAGCAGGGCCATTTCTGACGGCGCACCCATGTTTTCCGCAACCGTATTCAAATGTTGCTCTGCAGCAAGTATTTCGGCTTCATCAACGTTCAGCGCCTCTTTTAAGATGGAGAGGTGGCGAATGGCTTCATACAGTTCAAAGTCCTTAGCAGAAAACATTGCCTTCGCGCCAATAGAACCAAAATAGCTGAGGTAGCTGTTGTAGGCCGCATCTGCGATGATCGGTGCATGGCCTGCCGACTCATGAATAATATCAGGAGCAGGTGTATATTCAATGTGATTCAGTTGTCTGATGTCGGCTGCAATAACCAGCACCCGGTATGCCTGATATTCCATGAATGCTGCTGGCGGAATAAACCCGTCAACATTTACCGCACCCCAGCCCAATTTGGCGAGATTGTCATTCATGGTTTGCATGTCCGGAATAAACTCGATACTCAGACCAGCACGTTGAAGACCTTTTATATATGGATAATAAGCAACATCTTTTAAGTAACTGTAGTTCTTACGCATTACGTAGCGCCTTACCGCCTGATCTATCGGGGTATTTTTCTCGTAATGCTGCTCTACAATTTTCTGTCTTAAATGCCTTGGTAAGTTCCTTACCTGCGGATTGTTGAAGTCATTAAAATCGCTCATCACTGTACATTAAATTGGTGTTAAGCCCAATATAGTCGCTTAATCAAAGGAACACAAGGAAAAAAATCAAATGTCTGTACCGGTTTTATTTCTTTACGCGGAACGAAAAATGTTTTTGAGAGAAGTAACTGAAAACCGCCAGAATTATGGAGGTCAAAAACTTGGCAATGGTGGGATAAAACGCAAATGCTTCAACCATAACCTTGATAAACGCGTAATTCAGCATGATGTTCGTCACCACGACGGAACCATAGCGAAATAGCTGAACCCGGCCTTTTAAGTTCGACTGCGTAAATACCAGGTACTTGTTAAGTAGAAAGCCGATTAAAAAGGTAATGATGGATTCAATTGCCAGTGCAGCAATTGGAGCGGTAACGAGCAGGCTGCCTACGCGAATGTCTTGTTGCTTAAGTACAAAGTTATAGGCAACATAATAAATGACAATCCCTGCGGCAAAGGTGGTTCCACCTGTAGCCAGATACCTGAAAGTATGCTGTGAAATCCATCGGGAAAATGGGGGATAAAAGAAGTCTATCAGGCTCAGGATCGCTTTACGCATAATTTGTTTCTGCACGAAAGTAGCTAATGGCTACCAATTTCAAAACTCCACGAAAGATTTATTGTGGAATCTTCAGGTTGGGAATGGCAACAAAGTCGATGGTAGCAGAGTACTTGTAATGCGGGTGTGGCTGAATACTCACACCTACAATGTTGATTCCTAGTGTCTTATTCAGGATGTTCTTACGGTGACCAAGATCAGCGACCCCTTTGTCCAATAACAATAAACTTACATTTGCCAGTCCTGAAGAAAAGCCGAAAGCCAGATTTTCTGCCATCCCACGGTTAGGATAGTACTTTTGTATGCGGTCTACCATTGTTCTGCCGTCAGAAGAGTTGTGACCCGCAAGGTTCCGCTTGTTCATATCTTTCCCATGTTGCTGCGCCACGTACGTCAACGTTTCATCGGGGTACAATAAGCCAAGGTCCTTAACATCCCGTAGGTCTTGCTCGAGTCCACGGTAATAAGGGTCGTTTCGGCTTACACGAACTTCGCGGTAATTGCTGTATTGCTTCATGCGAAGGTTGTGTTCATCAATATATTGTTGAAAATAGGTGTCGAAAAAGCGCTTACCATCCATTCTGGCAAGGTTCATATAGAAGATGATCTTCTTTTCCTCTGCATTTAGATACTTTACGTTCTTTGCGGTGTTTGCACGCTCAAGTTCTGCAGGCGTCCATTTACTGGCCGCTTGTTTTTCAATGTCTTTGTCCTCAAGTATATAGTTTGTGACTGAATCTTTGTGGATAGCAGCCCCGGCGGAAATGGATATGGAAAGTAAAATCGCGAAAAGAATAGATTTCATGTTCCCTAAACGTAATTCAGCAGCGTTTAATACACTGCCTGTACATTTAAGACGCAAACAAAGCCATAAAGTTTATAATTGCTTTAAAGAAGTTGATCGAGAATTGCCTTGAGTTCCTTTACTTCAGCTTCTAATCTGGCGACCCGTTCTTCCAGTTCGGTGTTCATGGCCCCATCGGAATCGTTAGATGCTTCCATTGGTTCCTCGGCTGTTGAGCCGCCAAAAACCTGCATATACCTGGCTTCCTTTTGCCCGGGTCTTTTCTGAAGTTGTTTTACAAAGGCAGGCTCCGAACTTGCCAGGCGCTGAAGATTTTCCTGAACGGCCTCAATGGTATCAAATTCATACAATCGGCCAGCGCTGGTGTTGATTTCACCTGGTGTAAGTGGCCCACGCAGCAAAAGCAGGCATAGAATAGACAAGTCGGCAGGAAGCAGGGGATAATAGATGGCAAGATTATGTTTCCATTTCACCGCTCTGCTGCCAGCTGCGGTAACGGTGCTTGCAAGTCCTTTAATCTTTAACGCATTCAGCGTAAGGGTAACCGTTTCCTCGCTATAGTTTACAACGGGATTTCTGGACGTTTTCTGATTGCAGGCTGCTGTAAGGGAATTAATGGTCATCGGATAATAATCCGGTGTCGTCCTGCTCTTTTCCAGCAGGGCACCCAGCACACGCTGCTCTTCAGCATTGAGCAGCACTATCGGTCTGGTTTCTTCCATTAATACCTTGGTAACTAGCGTACTCTATTCTTTACGAATGTTAAATATAACGCCGTGATAAAAATGATGATACTGCAAATTCCAAAAAGTAAGGCTAAATCTGTGTTGCTCATGATTCTAAATTTTCGATGAAGGTAGGGATTTTCATGGATTTTTGAAAAATTATCGATTCAATGAAGCCCCTGTAATACCTTTTTTGTTCAATAATGTGCAATCCGCCACGGGTAAATCGTCCTTCCATCTCTGGCAAATCTTTCGCTTCTACCGCTGCAATCCTCCTGAAAAAGGCATACATCAACCCCAATAAGGTGGTCTTCCACCAGCTGTTACGACCAGCATCTACTTTAAAGTCCGTATAAAACCAAAGGCCACCAGCTTTTAGCTGTTTATTGAGCAGCTTGAATACAGATGAAGCATTGCTATCCTCGAAATTATCAAAAAGAAACGCCGTATGAATAACATCAAATTGCTGCTGGCTGCTGTAATCCGTTATGCTGCTGTGCACAAAGTGCACCTGGTTAGCGCCAACATTTCGTTGTTGTGCCAGCTTCAGCATCTGCCCAGAAAGCTCTACATAGGTAATCTGCA
Organism: Bacteroidota bacterium; assembly: GCA_029851965.1. Lineage (GTDB taxonomy): Bacteria > Bacteroidota > Bacteroidia > Sphingobacteriales > Sphingobacteriaceae > Pedobacter. The sequence continues at coordinate 7,243 of JARKUW010000140.1, forward strand.
ATCCGCTGGGATGTGCTTTTGCAAGCTCTTCCAGTATCCAGCCGGTACCGCCACCTACAATCAATATTGAGG
>JARKUW010000165.1 GCA_029851965.1 Bacteroidota bacterium
CCTTTTGGGCAGGGGTTTCTTGGTATCACTAAACCTTGTCTCGATCTACTAATTTATTAAACTTCTTCCTCGGAAACAAATTTTGCATGATAAAAATCAGTGTTCATCCGTGCAATATTTTCCAGGGAAATTCCTTTCGGACATTCGGCCTCACAAGCACCTGTATTGGTACAATTTCCGAATCCTTCTGCATCCATCTGTGCAACCATACTCTGTGCTCTGCGGTAACGTTCCGGCTGTCCTTGTGGCAATTGTGCCAGCTGAGAAATCTTTGCCGACGTGAATAGCATCGCGGAAGCATTTTTACAAATGGCTACGCAGGCACCACAAGCGATACATGCTGCAGATTCAAAAGCAGCGTCAGATTGTGACTTCGGAATGGGCAGTGCGTTCGCATCCTGCGCATTTCCCGTGTTAACCGAAATAAAACCGCCGGCAGCAATGATGCGGTCAAAAGCAGTACGATCAACCATTAAATCCTTGATTACCGGGAATGGCTTCGCTCTCCATGGTTCAACCACAATGGTATCACCATCCTTGAAGGAACGCATGTGCAGCTGGCAGGTCGTAATCAGATCCTTCGGACCATGTGGACGACCATTGATGAACATTGAGCATGCCCCACAGATACCCTCACGGCAATCGTGGTCAAACACGATCGGCTCGTCGTTCTTATTAATCAAATCTTCATTCAACACGTCGAACATTTCTAAGAAAGACATGTCAGGTGAAATATCAGACACATTATACGTCACCAAATCCCCTTTGGCTTTACTATCTTTTTGACGCCATACTTTCAGCGTTAAATTCATATTTCCTGTACTCATGATATTGAGATTTTTGTACTTAGCAATTATTTATAACTTCTTTGTGCAACTTTGATATTCTCAAACTTCAACTCTTCCTTGTTCAAGGTAAAGGTTACATCGTCTTTGTATGCCCATGCTGCAACATAAGCGTAGTTTTCATCGTCACGCAACGCTTCACCTTCTTCGGTCTGGTATTCTTCCCGGAAGTGTCCGCCGCAAGATTCATTTCTGTTCAGGGCATCGATGCACATCAACTCGCCAAGCTCCAGAAAGTCAGCCACACGGCCTGCTTTCTCCAGCTCCGGATTGTTTTCAGTTGTCGTTCCTGGTACACGAAGGTCTCTCCAGAACTCTTCACGTAGTGCACGGATTTCAGAAACGGCTTCGGTCAGGCCTTGTGCGTTACGGGCCATTCCGCATTTGTCCCACATGATCTTACCCAGACGTTTGTGGAAATGATCCACCGATTTTGTTCCTTTAATCGATATAAAACGGTCCAGCATCCCTTTGGCTTTCGTCTCTGCTTCAACGAAAGCAGGATGATCCAACGGTATCGGCTTGGTCGCAAGCTCCTTCGACAAGTAAGCACCAATGGTATAAGGAATCACGAAATAACCATCTGCAAGTCCCTGCATCAATGCAGAAGCACCCAAACGATTCGCTCCATGGTCGGAGAAATTCGCTTCACCCAGGGCATACAAACCAGGTACTGTAGTCATCAGGTTATAATCAACCCATAAACCACCCATGGTATAGTGTACTGCAGGATATATACGCATTGGAACGTCATAAGGATCTTCTCCAGTGATCTGTTTGTACATGTCAAACAAGTTGCCGTACTTCTCCTTGATCACCTCACGTCCCAGACGCATGCAGGTTTCCTTATCGGGATTGTGAATGTTATGTTTATTGGCTTCTATACGGCCATATCTTTCTGTGTTTGCTGTAAAATCCAGGTAAACGGCAAGCTTGGATTTACCTACACCGTAACCGGCATCGCAACGCTCTTTAGCTGCACGTGAAGCAACGTCACGCGGCACAAGGTTACCAAAAGCAGGGTAACGGCGCTCCAGATAGTAATCTCTTTCGTCTTCTGGAATATCTGTAGGCTTACGGTTGTCGTCTTTCTTCTTAGGCACCCAGATCCGTCCGTCATTACGTAGTGACTCCGACATCAGGGTTAATTTCGACTGGTGGTCACCCGATACCGGGATACACGTCGGGTGAATTTGTGTGTAGCAAGGATTGGCGAACATCGCACCTTTACGGTGTGCTTTCCAGGCAGCGGTAACATTGCTACCCATTGCATTGGTAGACAAATAGAATACGTTTCCATATCCGCCGCTGGCAAGTAATACCGCATGACCGAAATGGCGCTCCAGCTCCCCGGTGATCAGGTTGCGGGCGATAATTCCTCTCGCTTTGCCATCGATGACAACAACTTCAAGCATCTCATGACGGGTGTACATTTCCACTTTACCCATTCCAATCTGACGTTCAAGTGCGCTGTAGGCACCCAAAAGCAATTGCTGACCAGTTTGACCTGCTGCATAGAACGTACGTTGTACCTGTGTACCACCAAATGAACGGTTATCCAGTAAACCACCATATTCTCTCGCCAGGGGAACGCCCTGCGCAACACACTGGTCAATGATGTTTCCACTCACTTCAGCCAAACGGTGAACGTTTGCCTCACGTGCCCGGTAATCACCACCTTTAATGGTATCATAGAATAAACGATACGTGCTGTCCCCATCATTCTGATAGTTCTTGGCAGCATTGATACCGCCCTGAGCAGCGATAGAGTGCGCCCGTCTCGGAGAATCCTGGTAGCAAAAACATTTAACCTTATATCCCATCTCTGCAAGGGTTGCCGCTGCTGACGCACCAGCTAAACCAGAACCTACAACGATGATTTCGATGCTTCTTTTGTTTGAAGGGTTAACCAATGGCATCGAAGAACGTAGCTTCGTCCATTTTTCGGTCAAGTCCCCTTCGGGTATATTAGCATTTAATTCTGCCATTTTATTTTAGCTTAAACGTTGAAAAATTATTTAATTATGCCTGTGTACAATGCAATTGGCATCAGCGCAAATAATACGGAGATGATGATGGAGTACCAAAATCCAATGCTTTTAATCAGTGGAGTGTACTTCTTGTGATTCCATCCCATCGTCTGAAAAGCAGAAGCAAAACCATGTAGTAAGTGGTAAGCCAATGAAACCATTGCCAGCACATACAAAATTACGATCCAGATGTTGGAGAAGGATTCGCGCATAACCGCATACAGATCTTCCTGCCCGATTGCATCCTCTGTCGGGATTCCGGTAAAACGGGATACTACCCAGAAGTTTGATAAATGCACAATTAAGAAGATTAACAGCAATGTCCCCAACAAGCCCATAGAGCGCGAGTACCACTTACTGTTTGGTTTTCCATCATATGCCGCATACTTAACCGGACGGGTAGCCTGGTTTTCGAAAGTCAAACGTGCTCCCTGATAAATGTGCGCGAGTAAGCCAATGAAAAGCACAATCTCGCCAGCACGAATAATCCAGTTGTCGGCCATAAATGCCGCCCCGGTATTAAATGTCAGACCGCCATCATTCAAAAAGATCAATGAATTAATAAAGCAATGCACGATTAAAAATAGGATAAGAAACAGGCCGGTGATACCCATTATTAGTTTTTTTCCAATAGAAGAGGAAAAAGCGTTTCCGAAACTAGCCATTTGATAGTATTTAATTTTTTGTTAGGCAAAAGTATTTAATAAAAGAATTAGTTTACAAATAACAGATATAAAAGTGCCGATTATCACTTATTTAGAAACATTCTATGTCTTTCATCATACATTCTCCTGCTGACGACTGCATGCGCCAAAAAAAAGGGGAGACAAACTGAATTGCCTCCCCTTATCGAATTATAAACCCTATTAAAATTTGAATGTATAGTTACCGTTAGGTCCCACCGCAGAAACAGTGGTCATACCATTGCTGGATGTCGGCAAGGCTGCACTTACATCCTGCGTGCTGTTTACCGGCTTGCCGTTGACAGCAGTCACCACAAGTCCTTTCGGAATGTCAAGTGAATCAAAAAGCTTACCTGGCGTTACTCCGGTAACAACGACACCACTTTTAACCCCGTATTTTGCTTTCACCGCAGCAGAAGCCGGAGCGAAGGTCGCACCAAGTTTATCTAAAGTTGTACCGGTCGATTTACCAGCCGCGGCAACTTTTGGAGAACTGATGCTGGTTTCTCCTTTCAAAGTGACGGTCACATCTTTCAGCTGTCCGTCTCTGGAGATGGTCAGGTTAACTTTATCACCAGGGCTCATGCGTCCGATTTTCTCCTGAAGATCCGGAGAGTCATAGATTTCATAACCATCTACTTTTTTAATGATGTCACCCTTCTTGATTCCAGCTGCTGCACCACCACCATTTGGCAATACGTCGCTTACATACAATCCGGTGATATCTGTAACTTTAAGCTCTTGTGCAAAGTCTGCATCAAGCGGACGGAAGGATACGCCAATGTAACCGCGTTTAACTGTTCCATATTTCTTAAAATCTTCCAGAACTTTTTTCGCAAGATTGATCGGAATGGCAAAACCATATCCTTCATTTCTTCCAGTCTGAGAAGCAATGGCAGCATTGATACCGATCAACTCCCCGTTCGCATTTACAAGTGCACCACCGCTGTTTCCTGGGTTGATGGCCGCATCGGTCTGAATGTAAGACTCAATGCTGCTGCTTGCAGGCATTTCCGGCATTTTACCTGTTCTCCTGTATTCATCATATTGCTCCCTGGTTGGTTGTTGAACCTGATCAAGGATGCCGATCTTACGTGCTTTTGCACTTACGATCCCTGCGGTAACGGTTGTTTGCAGGTCTAAAGGAAAGCCGACAGCTAAAACCCACTCCCCAACCTGCACATTGTCAGAGTTACCCATTTTAACAACAGGAAGATCATTCTGATCAACTTTGATCAATGCCAGATCTGTGTTTGGATCTGTTCCGATAACTTTTGCCTGTACCTTTCTCCTGTCGGATAACACCACCTCAATTTTCGAGGAGTTTTCCACCACGTGGTTATTGGTTACGATGTACCCGTCAGCGGTCAGGATTACACCCGAGCCTGATGCCGCCTGAGGTGCCCGGCGGCGCATACCGCCACCACCACCAAAAAACTGTTCCATCATGTCAAAAGGCGAACCTGCGGATTCATCGCTGGAGCTTTTGAACGTTGTCCGGATGTGAACCACCGCCGGCGATACCGCCGAAGCCGCCTGAATGAAATCCACCGTGCCAGCAGACGATATCTTTACCGGATTATTCGCAAAAAGTAAATTCTGCTTCTCTGTTAAAGACAAGCTGTTGTTGTTGCGCTCTAATATCTTATAGGCGCCAATCGCTGAGGCACCACCAACGAGCGCAGCCAACAATATTAATCCTATTCTTTTCATATTATGTGTGTGTTGTTTTATTTTTCTTTCTGTAAGTCAAATTTAATACCATATGAACGATATTTGTATCCCGCTAAGGCCTCAATTAGTGTTAAAAAGTGTTAAAGGCAATTCTTGATTATGACTAAGATACCATTTTATAAATACCAGGGCGCTGGGAATGATTTCGTTTTAATTGATAATCGGAGCGGAGCGTTCAGTGATTTAGCTGAAAATGCCATTAAAAACATTTGTGACAGGCGCTTTGGCATTGGTGCGGACGGCTTAATGCTGCTGCAAAACCAGGCCGGATACGACTTTGAGATGCACTATTACAATGCAGATGGTAAAATTGGAAGCATGTGCGGGAACGGCGGCCGCTGCATCGTCGCTTTCGCAAAGTACCTGGAAGTCATCCAACAGGAAACTAACTTTTTGGCAGTCGACGGGCCACACTATGCCAAAATTTCTGCCAAGGGCGACTGGGTCGACCTCCAGATGATCGATGTAGCGGAGGTTGCGGAAGACGGAAAAGCCTTCGTATTAAACACGGGATCACCCCATTACGTGGAAGAGGTTTCCGGATTGGAAAGCATGGATGTCTATTTAACAGGAAAGGAAATTCGCAATAATGCTACATATTTCCAGGAAGGCATCAATGTAAACTTCATCGAAAATAAAGGGGATCACTACTTCGTAAGAACCTTCGAGCGCGGTGTTGAAGATGAAACCTATGCCTGTGGTACAGGCGTAACCGCCGTCGCCATCTCCATGGTCAAAAAGGAAGAACAAACTGGCCACCATACCAAAGCCATCAAAGTTCTGGGTGGTGATCTTCGGGTGGAGTTCGATTATGACGGCAAAGTTTTCCGGAACGTATTCCTGTGCGGCCCCGCAAAGCTGGTATTTACCGGAGACATCTGGATCTAATCTCCTTCAGCCAGGTGTGCCGCCACGCCAATCTTGATTTCTCCAAAGGTAAAATCACGGCCAAGATGTTCCCGGATGGGGTTCATCTGCAATGTTTTTAGCTCCTTTATCGCCTTCAGGATCTTATCCAGTTTTTTATGCTCAATGATTCCCTTGGCAGAGATTTCCTGCGTGGCAATATAATGCGCCAGGTGTGCCTCCACCGTGCCGACAACCAGTTTTCTTTCCTTCGCAATTTCCGCAATGGACTTACCCTCAAGGTGTAATTGAAGCGACAGATCCTTGGTATCCACCTTCAGCACCTTGGCCTTCTTCTCTGCTTTCGGCTTGCCTGCACGCGGTTTCTTTGCATTGAAATCCAGGGCATTCGGCATGGCGAAGACCTTCTGCAACTGAAACTCGCGTTCTGCCTGATTCAGAAGCTTATTGACATCCTCCCTGGTGAAGTCCTGCCCGGCAATGGTCGCCCGCAGCAAGGCTGTTGCCTTCCGTATGGACTTGTACTGTTCATAGAAAAGCGCTTCCATTTCCAGCAGTTCCGTTAAGAATGCAACTACTTGTTTATCCTGCTTCACCAGTTCCATCCGCTCAAAGATGTTCTTAGACATTTTTTGCAACAAGGGATTAAAGTAGTTCTCCGCAGCCACGGTTCTTTCGAGCAGGAGCTCCAGCCCGGCTTTACTCCGGTCCTGATACAGACGCAGAATTTGCGACATAAACTTATTTCCGTTTTGCTTCAGCTCCGTCAGTTCTTTCAGCAACTGCTGCGCCCATTTGAAGTGCTTTTGCTTTGCCGACTTGTTCATATCCTTGGTATAGGAATGCACATGCTCATAGACAAAATTATCCAGGGAGGACAGATCGAAACACTTCAGCAGGTAATTACGCAAGAAATGCTCGCTTTCAGACTTGATTTGTTCATCGAGTAAGGGCTGCTCCTGCTTACGTTTGGAAAATAAAGAAACATTGGGATCCTGGCGGATGCCAGACCCGGAGATTAAGGAGGTCAGGATCAGGCCATCCAGAGAACGTAACCGGGACAAAGCCACGTATATCTGTCCAGGCGCAAAAGCATTCCCGATATCAATAATGGCTTTATCAAAGGTTAACCCCTGGCTCTTGTGTACTGTGATCGCCCAGGCGAGCTTAATTGGATATTGGGTAAATTTACCAACTACATCTTCCTTAATTTCATTCGTCACTTTGTCCGTCGTATAACGGATGTTCTTCCAGGTAAACTTCTCCAGTTTAATCTTGTCGTTTACCCCTTCCGTCTGCACTTCAATTGAATCCTTCTGCAGGTCAGTTACCGTAGCGATCTTACCGTTAAAGTAACGCTTCTCCGGCGTGGGGTCATTCTTGATGAACATGACCTGCGCGCCGATTTTCAGCTCCAGCACATGTTCTGCGGGATAGGAAGATTCCGAAAACTCGTCTTCAATGTCACACTTATACCGCCAGAGCTCGCCTTTCAGTTCGGCCAGGCTTGTTCTGTTCAAGGCGTCCGCCTTCTGATTATGGGTAGTTAAAGTAATGTATTTGTCCTTCAGATCGGGCTTAAAATCCTCCCGATAGAACTGCTTCAGCAGGGCCAGATCGTCTGTGCCAACACTATTGTTCCTCAGATTATTCAGGAGCCTGATGAAGACATCATCCGTCTGCCGGTAAATTTTTTCAAGTTCAATATAAACCGGTGGATGCTGCTGCAGGGCCAGTGCATCAAAAAAGAAAGCGCTCTTGTAAAACTCGCCCAACAGCTGCCACTCTGTCGACTTCACTACCGGGGGCAGCTGGTGCAGATCGCCGATGAACAACACCTGCACACCACCAAAGCTTTCATTGTTCTTCCGGATGTAGCGCAGTACCATATCTATCGCATCCAGCAGGTCGGCACGCAGCATACTCACCTCATCAATGATCAGCAGCTCCAGATCCAGAAAAATCTTCCTTTTCGTCGAATTCATCTGTAAATGACGGGTGATCGTTCTCGGCGTATTGTACTGCTGATCGTAATGGCTGTCTCCACCCGAGGGCTGCTTCGGAAGGTAGGTGCCGAAAGGCAGCTGAAAAAGCGAATGAATGGTTACCCCGGCTGCGTTGATGGCCGCAATGCCCGTAGGTGCAACAATAACCGCTTTCTTATGTGTCTGGTTGATTAAACTTCTCAGGAAAGTGGTCTTACCTGTACCGGCTTTACCGGTAAGAAATATATGCCGGGAGGTATAGTTAATGAATCTGGCAGCAATTTCAGCAGGGTTGTTTTCTGACATATACAAATTTAAGGAACTTAATTGGTCCCGTCCGTATACCGCCTGAACTGTTCTTAAATATTAACCAATTGTACAGCTTTTACAACTGGCATGATCAGTCAATTAACTGCAGACCGGATTCCTGATATCTGCCTCCTGCCTTAAACGCCCTAGTTCACGAGGAGCTTGTAGCCCTTTCCGTGTACATTAAGAATCTCTACCTTCGGATCGTCTTTCAGATACTTACGAAGCTTACTGAGAAATACATCCATACTGCGGCCATTGAAATAGTTGTCATCATGCCAGATGCTGAGTAGTGCCTCTTCCCGGGTCAGCACGGAATTTTTATTGATGCAAAGCAACTGAAGCAATTCGGCTTCTTTGGTGGATAGCTTTTGATTCTGCCCTTTGTAGTGAATCAGCTGTGTGGTAAAATCAAATGTATAGTCGCCAATCTCAAACTGCGTCGGTAAGGGTCCGGGTGTCTCGCGATCCTTGGCTGCTACGCGCTTCAACAAGGCATTGATCCGGAGCAGCAGTTCCTCAATACGGAATGGCTTGGTGATGTAATCGTCGCCACCCAGGTCGTATGCAGAAACTTTATCTTCCATCATTGCCTTAGCGGTAGCGAAGATGATCGGGACATTTTCATCAATCTTGCGGATGTCTCTTCCCAGTGCAAACCCATCCTTCTTTGGCATCATTACGTCAAGGATGCAAAGGTCAAATTGTTGCTTATTAAATGCACGAAGCCCCTCCTCTCCATCCGTACTTAAAACCACATCAAATTTACCTTTCAACTGCAGGTAGTCCTGCAACAGCAAGCCCAGGTTGGGATCGTCTTCGACCAAAAGAATTCGTTTCATCCGTTTATATTTTGAAGGTTAGTATATTACCCTAAGTAGAGGCCCTGCACAATACATGTACGGGCATATCCTCGTGTCTATTTCTTTAATGGCAGGGTAATTACAAAGACTGTTCCTTTGTCTTTTTCACTCTGCACCTTTATTGTTCCATTCATCTGGCTGACGATATCCTGCACATAGTTCAGCCCCAGTCCAAATCCCTTTACATCGTGCAAATTGCCGGTAGGAACCCGGTAGAACTGATCAAAGATACGTTTCGTGTGGTCCCTTGTCATTCCGATTCCTTCATCTGCAATCTCAATGATCAGCGACTTCGCCGTGTTCCGGCTGCTGATTCGGATCCGTGGTGTATCATTGCTGTATTTATTCGCATTGTCGATCAGGTTGAAGATCATGTTCGACAAATGCAGTTCATCGCCCATAATTACCGGTTCTGCCGCATCCAGTGCAAGCGTCACCTCGGCTCCTTTCTTCTGCAGCTGCAAACTCATGCTGTCGGCAACAGCCACAATGAGTTCATTCATATCCACCGGATTGCTTTCCAGCTGCAATTCTTTTTTCTCCAGCCGGGCAATGCTCAATACGCGCTCAATATGATTGCCCAGACGCACATTTTCATCGTATATGATTCCGGCAAGGCGGCTGATCCTGCTTTTATCTTCCACGACTTCCGGATCTTTGAGCGCCTCGCTGGCAATCATGATCGTTGCTACAGGGGTCTTAAATTCATGCGTCATATTGTTGATGAAATCGCTTTTCATTTCCGAGATCTTTTTCTGCCGCAAGATGGTGTACAGCGTATAGGAAAAGATAAAGATCAACACCAGTAACAATCCGGCAGAGGATGCCATGTTGGCCCGCATACTCCCCATAATGGCGGCATTCTTGTTCGGAAAACTCAGGTAAAGCATCCCCGGATCCCGTATGATATCATTAAATAGCGTCGTCTTGAAGGTGTTCGACGGTAATACCTCCTCAATTGGGTTGGAAGCCTTACTGTACAGGACAGAATCCCTATTGGCCAGCTTCACCCAGAAATCGTACTGCAGCGTGATGTTTTTATTCAGCAGCTCCTTTTTGATCAGGGTATCCAGCACATTCTTAGCGATCCGTTGCGTTAAAGGCTCATTCACATTACGCATCTCTTTGGCGGCCTCTTCCACCACGTCTACATCCGCGGTATTGTACAAACCTACTGTATCTGTTTCCAGCTGCTTCAACGCTTCCTGGTATCGCCTTTCCGCCAGCGCATCTTCACTTTTGAACTTGGCCAGCAATGCGCCGTCGACACTCGCCAGCGAGATCTTAAATGGGCGTCCATCCACTTTGCTGTATGCGAGGTACCGGATGCTGTCCGGCAATTTGCTCGGGCGCATGGTAAACGTCTTTGCGTCCGACTTAAACGTCTTACGCAGGTTGCCGCCAACCATATTGAAATCGGCGTCAAGCCCGATGTTCACATCAAAGTTAAGCGGTGTTTTTGCCTGATCGCCAAGGGCGACGTATTCTGCCTCTGAAACGATGGCCGGGTATAAAAACTCTGCGCGGATCACACTGTCCTGGTAATTCAGGTCGTCAATTATCCTTTTCTGCTGCGCCAGGCGCCTCTCGCGCTCTTCCTTGATTTGCCTTTCCTTAAGCTCAGCAATGGCCTTGATTTGGTTGCTTCGATCCTGACGGCGTTTCTCCCGCCATTCATAATCCTTCCTGTTGTAATGCTTATAGGCATACCGGCGCTGTACCTTGCTTACAACTGAACTGAGCGCCTGGTTTACGTTTTGCTCAAACAGCTGAGAATTCAGGCTGTACGC